>JAPYOO010000026.1:28534-31161 GCA_029938135.1 Bermanella sp.
ACAACGCCTTCAAAGGGTACTGTTACAAATTTTACGCCATGGGAACTTGCATACTGTTTCCAAAGGTAGTGCGCCACTTGTTTAACACCCACTTCATGAGCGGTGCCGCCTAGGTTAAAGAAAACAAAGTGGGTTAATAACCCACGACGGGACATTAAATGGCTGGCGACTGTTGAATCGAAACCACCTGACATCAAAGATAAAACACCATCTATGCAGCCAAGTGGATAACCGCCCATACCTTCATCAATGGCACTAATCGTTAATAGGCGCTGTTTGCGTATTTCCATTTTTACGGTGTAATCAGGCTTTTTAAGCTGAACTCTAGAGGTAGGATTGCGTTGTAACAATCCGCCTCCTACATAGCGCTCTACATCGATACTCTTAAAATCGTGCTCGCCAATACGTTTCACGCGCACAACAAAGCTTTTGCCGGCTATTTCGTTTTCATAGGCAAGGTGCGCGATGTCTAAAATATCATCAAAGGTTTTAAAGTTATGCTCTTTAACGGTGAGTATTTTCGCGATCCCCGGAATACGCTGCATACAAGAGCGTGTAGGCAACTCTTGCTCATCATTTTCAATGACCACCTCAATGGCGTCCCACTGGCCTTGTACTGTACATGCAATGTCCGCGTACTTAAGGGTGTTTTTAATGTTACGTCTAAGCTGATTGATAAACTGCTTACGCACAGGACGGGATTTAATGGTGATTTCAGGAAACAGCTTAATAACGAACTTCATGGTAAATATGTAGCCAAGTAAAAAACTGGATTATAGCAAATTTGGCAGGGGACTTTCACATATAAAAACAGTGACATATAAAGATAGCTGTCCTCCTAGGCTTGGAGGGGCTGGGTATTAGATTACGGAGAGCGGACTATTTTCTTATGAATGGCGCTGGCATGGCGCTCTCTTAGTTCACTGTCTATATATTTGTCGGTGGTGGCCATACTAGTGTGGCCAGCGTCTTCTTTTACGTGTTCTCTGGGCCTTATTTTAACATCTTCAGATATACCTGTGTGCCGTAACCAGTGAACGGTGGCAGCCTTTAACTCAGTTGCTTCATCGGCTTGACCCAAAGCCACTAAATTTGCATAAGCCCCATCAAAGCACATCTGCACTAGGTTGCGAATTTGACGTGTGCTGGTCACGGGGCCATGACCGTGAATTTTGGGGATTAAAGGGGTTGTTTCGCCAGGGAAAGGTAAAGCCTGCAACCCCAATGAAAGGCGATAACGCTGCAAGGCTTCTAACATACCGTTAGAGACGGTTATTATTCTACTTTTATTGCCTTTGCCCACCACATGGAACCACCAGTTTCGATCTTGATCCGTTCTAAAGTCGCCCATGACAGGGGTAGAACGCTCATCACTGACAAGCTCCGAAATTCGAAGGTACATGCCCAAAAGGCAGTTCAATATGAATAGGGTGCGTTCATGTTGTTCAGGGTTTTTACTGGCAAGTACCTGAGCGACTCTAATAACCTCATCCCATTGATAGTTACTGATTCGGCGTACTGGAGGCTGATTTTGAGAGGATTGTATAAAACGACTTTTTTGCCTAACTAAAGCTACAGGGTTAGCGCTGATAAACTCTTCTTGGATAAGAAAGTTAAAAAAGGAGCTAAGAATGGCGAACGAGGACTGTATGGCTTTTTGTGACGGACAATACTCCGATACCAAGCCCTTAGTGCCTAAAGCCTTATTTGACGGGCAAACAAAAGGTCGCCATTCAGGGTTGGCCAAGCGCAAACCTTGTTGAGATTTAAAGCGAGCCACATTTTTAGTACCAATCCAGTGTTTGGGTGGCGAAATGCAAAACTCCATGAATTGCTCAATATCTTCACGGCGCACGTGCTTTAGCGAGGCGCCTTGTACAAGCCATAACCATTGCAATATTCGCTCTACTTCCCGACGATACGCATTAAACGTGGCAGTACTGCCACGATAGCTAGTGAGATACCGTAACGCAAAGTAGTAGTCTTCTTGTTGCTCAAGTTTGGCTATATGAGGGGCCACTTCTTTTGGGCTTAGTCTGAATGCATCAGCTAAGTGATCTATATTATCAAGAATCGCTAAAGGAGTGGCCGTCATGGGGTTACACAAGCTTCCAGTTTAGCGTTTCACCGGCTCTTAATGGAACGATAATATCATCACCAAACTGCATGGTTTCAGGGGCAGTCCATGGGCTTTTTTGAAGCGTGATAGTGTCTGTGTTTCTAGGCATATTGTAAAAATCAGGACCGTTAAAACTAGCAAAGGCTTCTAAATGGGGAAGGGCGCCTAGGTCATCAAAAATTTCTGCGTATAGCTCAATAGCCGCATAAGCCGTGAAACAGCCCGCACAACCACAGGCATTTTCTTTGGCTGATTTAGCATGAGGAGCCGAATCTGTGCCTAAGAAAAATTGAGAATGGCCCTGGCTTACCACGTCACAAAGTGCTTGTTGGTGGGTGTTGCGCTTAAGGATTGGCAGGCAGTAATAGTGCGGCTTGATACCGCCAACCAGCATATGATTTCGGTTATATGCCAAGTGCTGTGGAGTGATAGTCGCGCCAATATTATTACCGTGCTCCAGGACAAACTGAGCAGCATCTTTGGTGGTGATATGCTCTAAAACAAGCCT
>JAPYOO010000647.1 GCA_029938135.1 Bermanella sp.
CTGGTATCCCCAGCGTAAAAACTTCGCGGTACCACGGTATTTAAGCCAACTATATTTATCGCTAACATTTTTACTACTATTCAATTCAGCAATATATTGTTCAAGCCATAGTCCAAACGGTAAAAATACCTGTTCACTGATATCTTGGTTTTTTGATATCACCAAACCTTCTCCGGATAACTGTGCTTGGTATTCATCAATAGTTTTAAGGTTTTTAAACGGAATATGTGAAAAGTAGCAGATGGTTTTTAATACCCACCGTTGCCAGAACCTTTTTTTTCCTGTGCTTAAAAGCAAATCCGATACCACCAACGCACCACCCTTAGCCAAGTGCTGCTTGCACAGTGCAAAGTACTGTTGTTTACGAGGGAAGTGGTAGATGCAATCTAGGGCAATGATACGATCAAATTTTTCATCCAACCCCTGCCAGGCCGATGGTTGGCAGCAATCTCCAATCCGTAAGTCCCATGCAATACTAGAATCAATTTTCAGTGCAGTAATTTTTTGTTGAGCATGCTGGGTCTGTGAAACCGATAAATTAATGCCGGTAACATTATTTACTTTATATTCTTCAAGCCAAACCACCAACTGATCACCACAACCAAAACCGGTATCCAATAATCGGTGATTGCTATTAAGACTAGCCATGTCAGCCACTTCACAGGCTAACTGATGGCAAGCCTGGGGGTAGTTTACTGAGTTAGCCGCAACACCCATGCCCGACCAATAACCCAAATTCCCCCAGCTACTCTCTGTTAATCCATTAGAAGGATTAATATTAAGCTGTAACTCGGCTAGGTCATGAAATTCAGTGGCCATTAAAGGCACCTACAAACAAGTGCCAGCATTAATAGGCCAATATGGCTGGGGCGTAATCTTGTTGTTCAACGTCAACGTTTGATTCCCATGGAATATCACAGCCCAACTGGCGCGCCACTTTAACTGAAGATTCCACGGCCGCATCCAGCAAAGGAATTTTGTTGGCCATGTAAGAACCACAAATTTTAATGTTAGATGTTTTATTAATGTCTAATAACTGGGCCACAGATTCACGACTACTAAGGGTGACTAATGGACGCGTAAAATCGGATTGATTAATCACGCTGTCCTTTTTAGGCGCTTTAA
>JAPYOO010000214.1 GCA_029938135.1 Bermanella sp.
GTGCCATCGGTCAATCTTTTGAATCTGCCCGTCAAGGTGATACCAACATCATATTGTTGTTGGCCATTGCTATTCTGGCAGTATTAATTGTCGCGTTTGTTGTTTTCGTTGAACGAGGCCAGCGCCGCATTGCAATTAATTACGCAAAGCGCCAGCAAGGACGTAAAGTTTTTGCTGCACAAAGTAGCCATTTACCTTTAAAGATAAACATGGCGGGTGTAATTCCACCTATCTTCGCATCGTCTATTCTGTTGTTCCCAGGTTCAATTGGGCAGTGGTTTGGTCGTACTGAAGGGATGGAATGGATGCAGGATGTGTCATTGGCGCTTGCGCCAAGTCAGCCTTTATACCTGATATTGTTTGCTGCAGCGGTTATTTTCTTCTGCTACTTCTATACTGCGTTAATGTTCAATTCTAAGGACATTTCGGAGAATTTGAAGAAGTCAGGAGCATTTATCCCAGGGATTCGTCCTGGTATGCAAACAGCCCAGTATATCGATGGGGTTCTAGGCAAGTTAACTTTGTTTGGTGCTTTATATATAACTGCTGTATCATTGCTCCCCCAATTCTTGGTGGTAGCGGCCGATGTGCCCTTCTACTTCGGTGGTACCTCCCTACTAATTGTAGTGGTGGTTGTCATGGACTTTATGTCACAAGTGCAATCTCATCTGATGTCTCATCAGTACGATAGCCTTATGAAAAAGTCTAACTTGAAAGGCATTGGCGGCGGTTTGGTACGCTAATAACTGGAGACTTTCCTATGAAAGTTCGTGCTTCAGTAAAAAAGATCTGTCGTAATTGCAAGATTATTCGTCGCAATGGCGCAGTTCGAGTGATCTGTGAATCAGATCCAAAGCATAAACAACGTCAAGGTTAATCCTTAGTCGTTCTATGGGGGATAGGCTTAATTGAGTTAGGTGGTAACACCTGGCTCAAGGATTGCAACAGCGCCTATCCAGATTAAAGCACTTACACGCTAATAGCGTGATGGGGTGATGTATGGCTCGTATAGCCGGTGTAAACATTCCTGACAACAAGCATGCAGTCATTTCTTTGACGTATGTATACGGTGTCGGCTTGACCACTGCTAAGCTTATTTGCAAAGCAGCTGGTATTGAAGAATCAACTAAAATTTCGGACCTTTCTAACGATCAGTTAGATATCGTTCGTACTGAAGTTGGCAAATTTACGGTAGAAGGTGACCTTCGTCGTGAAGTAGCTATGAGCATCAAGCGATTGATGGATCTAGGTTGCTATCGCGGTATTCGTCATCGTCGCGGTTTGCCTCTACGTGGTCAGCGCACTAAAACGAATGCGCGTACCCGTAAAGGTCCACGTAAGCCAATTAAGCGCTAAGGCAGGGTTGATTTATGGCAAAGCCACAACGTAACGTTAAGAAGAAAATTAAAAAGACCGTCGTCGACGGCATGGCGCACATCCACGCGTCGTTTAACAACACTATTGTAACTATTACCGATCGTCAGGGTAACGCTCTGTCTTGGGCAACTGCCGGTGGTTCTGGTTTCCGTGGTTCTCGTAAGAGTACTCCTTTCGCTGCACAGGTTGCTGCGGAACGTGCGGGTGAAGCTGCAAAAGAGTACGGCTTGAAGAACTTGGATGTTGAGGTCAAAGGCCCAGGTCCAGGTCGTGAATCAGCCGTACGTGCATTAAATGCATGTGGCTTTAAGATTGGCAATATTACCGATGTGACGCCTATTCCTCACAACGGTTGCCGTCCACCCAAGAAACGTCGCGTATAAGGGGGCAGAACCATGGCTCGATATATAGGACCTAAGTGTAAGCTGTCTCGTCGTGAAGGTACTGACCTTTTCTTGAAGAGCGGCGTTCGTGCACTAGACTCTAAATGTAAAATGGAAACCAAACCAGGTATGCACGGCGCAGGTCGTGGCCGTCTATCTGATTATGGTTTACAGCTTCGTGAAAAGCAGAAAGTTCGTCGTATTTACGGCATTCTTGAAAAGCAATTCCGTGGCTACTATAAAGAAGCAGCACGTGTTAAAGGCGCAACCGGTGAAAACTTGTTGCAATTGCTTGAGACTCGTCTGGACAACGTTGTATACCGCATGGGCTTCGGCTCGACTCGCGCGGAATCACGTCAATTAGTATCTCACAAAGCTATCGCAGTTAACGGCAAAACCGTTAATATCGCTTCTTACCAAGTTAAGAGCGGTGATGTAATAGCAATTCGTGAAAAAGCGAAAGCTCAGTTACGTGTTAAAGGTGCTCTAGAACTAGCATCTCAGCGTAGTGACATCGCTTGGATCGATGTAGATGCTAAGAAACTAGAAGGTACGTTCAAAGCAGTTCCTGAACGTTCTGAGTTATCAGCCGAAATCAACGAACAGTTGATTGTCGAATTGTACTCTAAGTAATAACGGAGCAGGGGCAGCTATGCAGCGTTCAGTAAATGAATTTCTAACACCACGCCATATTCAAGTAGAGCAAATTAGCAATACTCAGGCGAAAGTTACTCTAGAGCCTCTAGAGCGTGGCTTTGGTCACACTTTAGGTGCTGCATTGCGTCGTATTCTGCTTTCTTCTATGCCTGGCGCCGCCATTGTAGAAGTTGAAATCGAAGGTGTTCTTCACGAATACAGCACAATTGAGGGAATCCAGGAGGACGTAATTGAAATCCTGTTGAACCTTAAGAATGTTGCCGTGCGTTTGCACGAACGTGATGAGGCTTTTTTAACTTTGCACAAATCTGGCGCGGGTCAGGTGACTGCTGCAGACATTCAGTTGGATCACGGCGTAGAAATTGCCAATCCAGAACTTGTTATTGCCAACTTGGCTGACAAGGGCGAGCTGAAGATGACCATTAAGGTCGCAGCGGGTCGTGGTTATGAGACAGTTGAAACTCGTAACCTAGGTAACGAAGAAGAAACTAAGGCAATTGGTAAATTGCAGTTAGATGCGACATACAGCCCTGTTAAGCGTGTAGCTTACGGTGTTGAAAATGCACGTGTTGAGCAACGTACCGATTTAGATAAGCTTGTAATCGATCTTGAAACCAACGGTACTATTGAAGCGGAAGAAGCGATTCGTCGTTCTGCTACAATTTTACAACAGCAACTTGCTGTGTTTGTTGACCTTCAGAACGAAGCCGAGCCTGAGCCAGAAGAAGTTGAAGACGAGATTGATCCGATTCTACTTCGCCCGGTTGATGATCTAGAGCTGACAGTACGTTCTGCAAACTGCTTAAAAGCAGAAAACATTTACTACATCGGTGATCTGATTCAGCGCACCGAAGTTGAACTGCTGAAAACCCCTAATTTGGGTAAGAAGTCTTTAACTGAAATTAAAGATGTTTTGGCTTCTCGCGGTTTGTCTTTGGGTATGCACCTTGAGAACTGGCCACCAGCTAGTTTGAAAAAAGATGATAAAGCACTTGCCTAAGGCAGGTTTGAGGTAAGGAATTAACAATGCGCCATCGTAAAAGTGGTCGTCACTTTAACCGAACCAGTTCACATCGTCAGGCTATGTTTAAAAACATGGCAGTGTCTTTGTTTGAACATGAGATCATCAAGACTACTTTGCCTAAAGCAAAAGAGTTGCGAATGGTTGCTGAGCCGTTAATCACATTAGCAAAAGAAGATTCTGTTGCTAACCGTCGATTGGCTTTCTCTCGCACTCGCTCTAAAGAAGCGGTAGGTAAACTGTTCACGGAACTTGGTCCTCGTTACCAAGAACGTACCGGCGGTTACTTGCGTATTCTTAAGTGCGGTTTCCGTGCGGGCGACAACGCACCAATGGCTTACGTAGAATTGGTTGATCGTCCAGTAGCTGAAGAAGTTGTAGAAGAGTCGGAAGATTAATCTACGATTTCATTAGTGAAATAAAAAAAGGCACCTTCGGGTGCCTTTTTTTATGCCTGCAATTTGATTTTTAAGTTGGACCTTAGTGGGCTCATTTTACTATATGCACCGTCATCCCACGCAGGTGCACTGCAAAAGTCTTACAGAGTATGTAGTAAATCGAGCATGCTTAGGTTTTAGTATTTGTAAGGAATTATGAAGAGACTGGAGTGGTGGGTATTACAATGTTACGGAGACGATGAGGTTGTCCGGATGTTATTAAGTTCGGTTAGGCTTGTGCTGTATGGCCTTTTGCGGCGGTACGCAGCGTAGGCCATAAAGCACAACCATAATCGGACCAGCCTAAGCTAGGCGGGTTAAGCGGCTACTTCATATACTCATCATACTTGTTGATGTAATCATCCATATTGGCCAGTAACATCGCACGATACTGTTCGGTAAAGTAATCAATAGCTTCTACTTTATTGCGGTCAGCTTCGGCTTTATCTTTAGCTGATGAGGCTACTATAAACGCGTTAAAGCGTGCAGCGGCATACAACATGCTGGCGCTTACCTTTCCCGTTTCGTTCTCTTTACATAAACCATTGGCTACTTGAATAAACGCATCGGTACGTTTAAAAAAGTCTTTATCCATATTCTGTGCGCTTTTTTCGTCTGACATATTCGCTCTACTTACTTAACATAGGTTTTAAGAATTTTGCAGTGTGACTGCCTTTAACTTTGGACACGTTTTCTGGGGTGCCCTGGGCAATAATATTGCCGCCACCAGAGCCGCCTTCTGGCCCTAAATCAATTACCCAGTCTGCTGTTTTTATGACGTCCAGGTTATGTTCTATCACAACGATAGTATTGCCATGATCGCGTAAGCGATGCAGTACTGTTAATAGCTGCTGGATATCATGGAAATGTAAACCGGTAGTGGGCTCATCTAGTATGTAGAGGGTTTGCCCTGTATCTCGTTTACTTAATTCTTTGGCCAGCTTAATTCTTTGGGCTTCGCCGCCCGAGAGCGTGGTGGCATTTTGTCCTAGGTGGATATAGCTTAAACCCACATCCATTAAGGTTTCCAATTTACGAGATAGCGCTGGAATGGCGGCAAAAAATGGCATGGCCTCTTCTACTGTCATGTCTAACACTTGATGAATATTCTTGCCTTTATAATGAATGTCCAGCGTCTCTCGGTTATAGCGTTTACCTTTACAGGTATCACAAGGGACATAAATATCGGCTAAGAAATGCATTTCAACTTTTATAACACCGTCACCCTGACATGCCTCACAGCGACCGCCTTTTACATTAAAGCTAAAGCGGCCAGCTTTGTAGCCACGAGTCCTAGCTTCTTCGGTACCGCTAAACAAGTCGCGTATAGCGGTGAACAGTCCGGTATAGGTAGCAGGGTTTGACCTAGGAGTTCGGCCTATGGGGCTTTGATCTATGTCGACACATTTATCAAAGTGCGTCATTCCTTCTACTTTGTCGTGTGCGGCCGGTTTTAAGGTGGTGGCGCGATTTAATTGGGTAGCTGCAAGCGGGTACAAAGTTTGGTTAATTAGGGTTGATTTGCCACTGCCCGAAACACCCGTTACGCAGGTAAATAATCCAACAGGAATACTTAAGGTGACATCGTTTAGGTTGTTGCCGCTGGCGCCACTGAGTACCAATTGTTTTTTAGCGTCGGCAGGTAATCGAGTCTTGGGCACTGCAATAGAGCGTTTACCTGTTAGGTATTGTCCTGTGATGGACTCTTTGCATTTTGTGATTTTATCTGGAGTACCAGCAAATAGAACTTGGCCGCCATGAACACCAGCACCTGGTCCAATATCAATAATGTAGTCGGCGGATCGGATGGCATCTTCGTCATGCTCTACAACGATGACGGTGTTCCCTAAGTCTCTTAAGTGTTCCAATGTTTTAAGTAAGCGGTCGTTATCGCGTTGATGCAAACCAATAGAGGGTTCATCAAGGATATACATTACCCCAACTAGACCTGCACCAA
>JAPYOO010000648.1 GCA_029938135.1 Bermanella sp.
CTGCGTCGATACCAGATAAATCAACAGTAATACCAGGACCCATAGTTGTAGATAGAGTCGCTTTTTTAAGGAATACACCTTTGGCATTAGCTGGTTTTGCTTTCTTAAGGTCAACTACAAGAGCTGCCAAGTTTTCAGTGATGGATTTCTCATCAAATTCAACTTTACCTAGAGAACAATGAATAATTCCGTTCTTGTCATTACGGTAACGAACCTGACCCGCTTTAGCATTCTTAACAGCTGTTGCTACGTCTGGAGTTACAGTTCCAACCTTAGGGTTAGGCATAAGACCACGAGGACCAAGAAGTTGACCTAATTGACCAACAACACGCATCGCGTCTGGAGAAGCAATAACTACGCCAAAGTCTAGATCGCCGCCTTTCATTTGGGCCATCAAGTCTTCCATACCTACTACGTCTGCACCGGCTTCTTTTGCTTTTTCAGCATTAGCGCCTTGTGTAAACACAGCAACACGTACAGTTTTACCGGTACCGTTTGGAAGCACAGTCGCGCCACGAACGTTTTGATCTGATTTACGTGCATCAATGCCAAGGTTAATGGCGATATCAACAGACTCAGAAAACTTAACAGTCGCTGTTTCTTTTAAGATAGCAACGGCTTCAGCAACAGTATAAGTCTTTAAAACGTCAACTTTTGCACGGTACGCTTTTACGCGCTTGCTTAGGTTAGCCATTATTCAACACCCTCTGTATCAATACCCATAGAACGAGCAGAACCCGCAATGGTACGAACCGCAGCATCCATATCAGCAGCCGTCAGATCAGGCATTTTGATAGTTGCGATTTCTTCTAGCTGAGCACGACCGATCTTGCCAACTTTTTCTGTATTTGGACGACCAGAACCACTCTTAAGACCTGCAGCCTTCTTCAACAAGAAAGACGCTGGTGGAGTTTTGGTTTCAAATGTAAAGCTACGATCGCTGTACACAGAAATAACAACAGGAATAGGACCTTCCATTTTCTGTGTAGCCGCGTTAAACGCCTTACAGAATTCCATGATGTTTAGACCGTGTTGACCAAGAGCTGGACCAACTGGGGGACTTGGGTTTGCTTTACCAGCCTGCACTTGCAGTTTGATGTAAGCTGTTACTTGCTTAGCCATA
>JAPYOO010000649.1 GCA_029938135.1 Bermanella sp.
CTGTAATAACGGTTAATAATAATCTGCTTGTTTTAAACATTAAATTATTTAAATAGAGATCTATATGAGCATTTCCAAAGATGTATACAGCGCAGGGCCTTTCAAAAGTATCTTTGCTCAGGCAGTGAAGGTGGATAACACCCTATATATTTCTGGTCAGGTGGGAATAAAAGCCGATGGTACTCCGGGGGCAGACATAGTGGAGCAAACCCAGCTGGCCTATGCGAACATTCTGAAGGTGCTAAATCAATACGGTGCCAGCGCACACAATATTGTGGATGAAACGTGGTTTACCACCAATATGAAAGATTTAATGAAGCAAAGTGACGCGGTGTTTTCCACTCGGGGTGAGTTTTATGAGGGGGCGGCTGAAGTTTGCCAGACCGTAGTAGAAGTGAACGCGCTGGTGATGCCTGGGCTGCTGTTGGAAATAAAGTGTGTGGCCAAGCTATAAATAAGCCGCGCTATTAATTTTGCTTTTTCGTGAATAGATAGCACCGCAAAAATATTAAAGAGTTCGGTTTTTATTACTACCAGTGCAGATGGGTATATGGCTAAAAAGGCGGCAGCGTCGGCTGGTTACTTTCCTCTGGGCCCTCATGGGGTTTAACCGTCCATAACGTTGGTGGATTGTATGATCATAGGGCGAAACTCTATGTATTTGATTCTAATGTAAGGCATTACGCACCCTTGGTAGGATGTAGTCTTTGTAATGTTAGAGACCGTGTTTCGCGCTATTTAGGCCTTAACACACGTATTTTGCCAATTTGAACAACTTACCAAGACTATTGGGGCTAAAAAACCGATAATCCCCGCAATTAAGACCAATTCGCTGATTGGCAGTTTATAGCCTTATAACAAGTAAGGTTTAACGCTGTCATGGCAACGCTCTACAGTGGAAGCTATTCAATGGAAATCAAAGTAAATTTTCTCGACAATCTAAGACTTGAAGCCAAGTTTGATGATTATACGGTTATCACCGACCAGCCTATTCGCTACAAAGGTGATGGCTCAGCCCCCAGTCCGTTTGATTACTTCTTAGCGTCATCTGCCCTGTGTGCGGCCTATTTTGTAAAGGTGTATTGTGTTGCCAGAGACATTTCTACCGATGACATTAGG
>JAPYOO010000650.1 GCA_029938135.1 Bermanella sp.
ATGGCATTGTACGTACACAAGTACGGTGGCACATCGGTCGGTACCACTGAGCGTATCGAAGGTGTTGCACTAAAAATTAAGAAGTTTAAAGACGAAGGTCACGACGTGGTAGTGGCAGTGAGTGCTATGAGCGGTGAAACCAACCGTTTAATCTCATTGGCTAAAGCCATTAGTGACGAGCCCACCCCAAGAGAGATGGATGTTTTAGTCTCTACGGGTGAGCAAGTGACGATCTCGTTGTTGAGTATGGCTTTACACAAAATAGGTTTGCCTGCCCGTTCCTATACCGGCAGCCAAGTGCGCATCTTAACCGATAGCGCCCATACCAAAGCCCGTATTCAAGACATTGATACCCAAAAAATTCGGGCTGATTTAGACGAAGGCCGTGTGGTCATTGTTGCTGGTTTCCAGGGTGTGGATGAACATGGCAATATTACGACGCTAGGTCGTGGTGGATCAGATACCACAGGCGTGGCACTGGCGGCGGCGTTAAAAGCCGATGAATGTCATATTTATACTGATGTGGACGGTGTGTATACCACTGACCCACGGGTAGTTGAAAAAGCCCGTCGTATGGATAAAGTGACATTTGAAGAGATGCTAGAAATGGCCAGTCTGGGTTCAAAGGTTTTACAAATACGTGCGGTAGAATTTGCCGGCAAATATAAAGTGCCCTTGCGTGTGCTACATAGTACTAAAGAAGGCAATGGCACCCTAATTACAACAGAGGATGATAATTCAGTGGAAAAGCCCGTTATATCCGGTATTGCATTTAACCGCGACGAAGCCAAACTAACCGTAATGGGCGTGCCTGATATTCCTGGTGTGGCGTCTAAAATATTAGGCCCAGTGAGCGCTGCTAATATTGAAGTGGACATGATTGTTCAAAACGTTGCGGCCGATAAAACCACTGATTTCACCTTTACAGTGCACCGTAATGATTATGCCAATGCTGAGCGAGTGCTTAAGCAAGTGGCCAAAGACCTGGGCGCTCGCGAAGTAGCCGGTGCCAACGACATTGCTAAAGTCTCTTTAGTGGGTGTGGGTATGCGCAGTCATGCAGGTGTTGCCAGTAAGATGTTTGATGTATTGGCGCAAGAAAATATTAATATTCAGAT
>JAPYOO010000215.1 GCA_029938135.1 Bermanella sp.
TTCAATGATTGGCTTTGCTGAGAAACAAGCACAAGCTGATGCTCAAAACAAAGCTAACCACAGCAACCTAATGCAGCAATATACGCAGAGTTCTATTGCAGCTCTACAAGAACAAACTGCGGCCTCTGACAAACTATTCCAACAAACAATTAAAGCGCGTGAGGCTCAGTCTCAATACGAAGCTTCTGTGGAAGGAATGGGAGGTTCAATTGTCGGGCGTATCTTACGCGACAAGAAATCTGTGGAAGCCCACAACACCCACAACATTAATACCAACTTCGAAAACAGCGTACAGCAACGTCAATATGAGCTTCAAGGTCTGCGGACCCAAGCTGATGGACGTGGTAAGCGTGGCCCTAGCTTACTAGCGACAGGTTTAGAAATAGGTTCAACATACCACGAATATAATCCTTAAGGGGTAAGAAATGGCGACTAACACTGGCATCGAGGTGACAGCACTACGCCCTGCGGCACAGGCAGGGGACTTCTACGTCCGTCCTGAGCAATATAATTCTGGAGTTCAACAAGGTCTTGCGAGACTTGCTGGAACAATGAAAAAGAAGAATGACGTTGAAGATAAAGCGATTGCGGAAGACCTCCACATCCGTGATTCTGTGAACAATGTCCAAAGCCTGCATGACTTTAGTGCTTACGCTCAAGAGTCTGCGGTAACTATCGCCCATCTTAGAGAACTCCGGGGTCGTTCATACGCTAACCAATGGCGTACTAAGATTGAAGGTGAGTACAACGAATGGCGCATGAATTCAGATGAAGCAGGCATGGACTTCCATGAGTTCATGGCTTCACGTAAGACTGAACTCGCTGATGCATTACAAGGTGACCGCTTCATGATTTCAGGTGCTACTGGCATCATTAATGAAGCTGAACATAATATGCGCTCTGCTCACCGTTCTTTCCTAGACCAACGTACACGTATCAACGTGCAAGAACAGATGGGTGAGAACATCTCTGCCTACATGGACAGCATGAAAGGTGGAACCTTAAACATTGGTGACGTGGCTAACCAAGTAGATGATATGGTCCAGTTGACACATGACACAGGTGGCCTACATCGTTCTGAGGGTAACAAGTTAATGTTTGAGAACGTAGTGGCTAAGTACAAAGCTACTGGTGACTATGACTATTTCCTCCTTGCCCAGAACCTTAGGTTTGCTAAAGGAGCTAAAGGACAAGTCAACGCCAAGGCACAGCTTGTTTTAGAACAAGCACGTGATGTAGTTGATGCTGAATATGAAGCAGGCCTAGCTAGGAAGGCACGTGAAAACGCTGCTACTTTGAAGACAGAAACTCAAAGTGCGTGGAATGACTTCTATACTTACACGGGTGAAAACCCTAATGCTGAAATTCCTGCTGAAATGGAGGTTGCCTTAACGTCACGTGGTGTGAAAATCACTACTATCAAGGCACAGCGTGAGGCAATGGCTACTCGGCATGACACACCCTACAGTCAGAGTCACTCTGAAATGAAGGCTGCGATATTGCTACAGATATCTAACAACACCTTTAATGATAGAGGTGTTGGTATAACTTTCAACGAAATCTCTGAGCGCATAGGTAATGGTTCCATACATCCTAATGATGCCCCTGCAATCATTGCTGCTATGAAGACTGCTGAAAATGCAACACCTTTACTACACAGTGTAACTGTGAAAGGTTACAAAGGCATCATGATGGATGAGTTAAAGAATAGCTTCAACTATAAATCATCTGCAAATGCTAAACGTGTATCTGACTTGTCACGGTCCTTCGATTTAGCTTTCACTCGCTTAATATCCCAACACTACAGCACAGGTTCCGATGGGCAGCCCCCTACGAAACCTACGCAAGCTGAACTAACTAGCTACGCTGCACAAGCTGAAACAACAATTAAGCAGTCATCCGCTGCATTGGTGGAAAGCAGCCAAGCTCACGATGATTATATTGCAACTATTGCATCAGCTGCTTCAGATTCTGAAGATGAAAGGGCTCTTTTACTAAATAATTCAGACATGGATAACGTAGAGGCTGTCTTCATGACCGCTGAAGGTGTAAAGCTAAAGCGTATGCTTTTAGAAGACCCAATGATGTTACAACCCTTCAATGGTGTAGACACACCTGTGTGGCAAATCTTAGATGAGATGGCTACAGGGTATGGCGCATTCCATGTTTGGTATTCAGCTAACAAGGCACACTTTGACAGAGGTCAATAACTATGACTGATAATACAATTAACACAGGCTTCACTTCAGAAGGTCTTACCCCTGAGGGTGAAGAAGTGCAGGCTCCTAAACCTGTAGGCTTCACTTCAGAAGGCCTTTCAAGTAAGACTGAAGATGATTACGTTGTTGACCCTGCCTTCATAGCTGATGCTAAGACCTTAGCTCCTTTCCTTAACTTCATGGAAAAGAATAAAGGAGCTTCTCAGTATTTAGCATCTATCCAAGGCAAGCCTATAATTGGAAACAACGGTCCTAGCCTTACTGAAATGGAAGAAGGCATGGCTGCTGCTGAAGAAGCTTACGTCCCTGAAGACACAGACTTTAGTAAAGGAGCTATGGACGCTGCAGGAAATGTCCAATGGAACTGGACGCGGCTAGGTATCACAGCTGCTGATGTAAGTAACTGGCCTGAAGAAGCTCAAATGGCTCTTATACGAACCATGAAAACCTACGATGATGTCCCCTTTGAAAAGCGCCATGCGTGGAGAGCTGTTAAAGGTGTTCTTTCTGACCCTACCACTTACATAGGTTTTGGTATTTTTGCTAAAGCGATGTCTAAGGTGGCTCTGAAAGGTGGTGCGGCTACTCTTCTAAAGAGCTTTATGTCTAAGCCTGTGTTGACAGGCACGGCAGTTGCTGCCACTGAAGGTTTTGTTTATACAGGTGCGGACAATGCCTTTAGACAAGCGATAGATAACCAAGGTGACTTCTCTAAAGTAGACATCACTGAGGTGTCTAAAAATGCAGCCATAGGTGGAGGAGTTGGTTTCGGAATAGGCTACTTCCTGAGCAAAGTCTTAGGCCCTAGAGCATCAACACGTACCACTACTGAAGTAACTGAAGGTGTAGAGGTTTCACGTTTAGATGGTGAAGGCTTGCCTGCCAATGCTTCAGAAGAACTTGATGCTCTTACAAACGCTCCTGCTGTCAAAGATGAGCCTATACAAGGTGAACTCCTAGACGATGGCTCAGGCACGGGAATGACTACCACCACGAAACAAGGTGATACACCTGTTGACGGTGACGTGCATTCACTAGATAACGCTGAAGCCATGCCTGAAGCCAGTGTAGGTGAAGATTGGATGCATATGTATGAAGGTCGTGAGACTTTCAATACAGACCGCATTGAGACTCTTGATGATGTTAAAGCGTTTGTTGAGTCTGCCTCTGCTCATTGGGAAAAGAAGCGTCTAAGTGATGCTGACATGAACCCTGATGGTGTTGAGACTTTAGCCAGTGCGCGTATCAAAGCTGATGAAGAAGCTCAGTTACTTAAGGAAGAAACAGGTGGAGACATCTCTGAAATTCTTGAGCAGTATAAAGATGACCATGCTGAACTTCAGAAGATACGCCACCGAGCACAGGCCTTAAGAAGACTCAATGTATCTCTAGGTGAGCGTGTTCTGGAGTTAGCTGAGAAACAGCAAGATGGTGGTGGTTTACTACACGAAGAAGCTGCTGAGTTCATCGAAAAGGCTGCGTTATTCACCAACACAATGGAGTTGACGAAGCTAGCTTCACGTGAATTCTCACGTGGCTTAGGTAACTACCGCATGATTATGAAAGCAGACCCTACTTTGATGGAGGGTTTGAAGACAGGTCAAGCGGCTGGTGATGTAGGTGCTCTAGCTAAGACTATTCTATCCATGACATCGGCTGGTAAAGGTAAGCTGAACCTGAAAGGGATGAAGAAGGCTACTGATAAGATGAAGGACCCTACGTTCCTTCAAGAGCTTATACGCTTCCGTTCTGCGATGATGCTGTCAGCCCCTTCAACTATTGAAGCAGCTGGCTTGTCTAACATGGCAAAGCTGTGGACTGAACCATTCGTTGAATGGGTAGGTCATTTAGGACGTGGTTCAGCGAAGAAGAAAGCCCGTATGCGCGCTATAGCACAGTACGCTGGTAATAGGCGCTTCTTCTTTGATTCTTGGAAACAGGCAGCCAAGGCTTGGAAGAACGGTCAACATATCACTGACCCCTTCGTGACTAAAGTTGAGAACCAAACAGATAAGAGCCTAGCTAACATGAGTTGGTTAAGGCGTAATGTCTGGGAACGAGGTGTTCATGGTGCTCATTTGGCTCTGCTCTTTCTTGATGAAGGTATTAAATCTAACCGAGCGCGTTCACTCATCTACGCTGAGACTTTCACCGAAGCTGTTGAAAAAGGTATAGCACCAAAAGGTCCTGAATTTGAAGCTCTCTTGCAGCATAATCTTGATGCTAAGATTGACCAAAACGGGATGCTACGTGACAAGGAAATCATGCGTGAAATACGCGAGACTACTTATACCTCAGACCTTGAAGGCCGTGTAGGTACTGTCATAAATAACCTAGCGGACTTAGGTGGTGGGTGGGGTAGATTAATAGTCGTTCCTTTCATACGCGCACCTATAAATATCGTATCTGAAAGCATGATGTATATCCCTGGTTCTAAAATGTTCTCGGCAAAACAACAGAACATCATGAAGTCAGGCTCTTCTGTTGCTAAAGCTAAACTCAAGGCGCGTAAGCAACTTGGGACAGCTGCTGTTATAGGGCTGTGGTATGCCGCTGAAGAAGAGATGATAACTGGTAGTGGCCCTGCTGATTACAAACTAAGAGCTGATTGGAAGGCGATGGGCTATGAGCCTAACTCCATCCGCATTGGTGACCAGTGGGTAAGTTATGCAAAGCTAGGTCCTGTAGGTTTACTTATGGGTTTAGTGGCTGACCTCAACTGGATAACTAAAAAGGATTTGTCAGGGACTAATATGTCTGAGGCTGTTACGGAAGTCCTAGCGGCCTCTGTGTACGCTGTGACTAACAACGTCTTGAACAAAGCATACTTCTCTTCTGTAAGTGGCTTAATGGATGGCTTACAGAATCCAGACACCCTTGGCACAGAGATTAACAGCTGGTTCCTGTCCTTCACTCCTAACATCTTAAATCAGATGAATAGTGATTTGGATGTGAAAGAAGCCAGTAGCTTTATGGAGAAACTCCAGCGCAGGATACCTGAATGGTCGGAGAGTCTAGGGAATCAGTATGACTTCTATGGACGTGTGATAACCAAACCAGCTCATGACATACCTTTCTACGGTTATATGTTTAAGAACCGTGAGGTTGTCAAAGACCCTGTTGCAGAACAAATCTACAAGCTAGGTGAAGGTCTTGATAGGGCCATTCTTAACAAGCCCCCTTACGGGCTAGGTGTTACCAACACTGACTACCGTGATGTGTATGATTACGGTGAGACTGAATCAGTTTATGCTAAGTACAACCGAACTATCGGTGAGATGAAAGACCCTGTTACAGGGGATACTATGTACAAAGCGTTAGAGCACCTAATGGCAAGTAGTGACTACCGCCATGCCCCGCATTCTACGGAAGGCGATATCACACCTCCCAAAGTTAAGATGATTCAAGCAGTTGTCAACGACTACCGAAACATGGCTAAAGAGAAACTCCATCAGTCTTCTCATGCATTCAGGCAAAAGCAGCGTGAACGTGGGGACCGTATAGATTCTATCTTCCAGTAACCTCCCTTAAAGCCCCTCATCCGAGGGGTTTCTTTTATCTAATACATA
>JAPYOO010000651.1 GCA_029938135.1 Bermanella sp.
TTTAATTTAACCCAAGTGTCTTTTAGCTTGGGTTAAATTAATAAGGTATTGTTTAGTTGTTCAATCTAACCTGATATTTGTCTTTTAGTTTATCAACAAGGTCCTTTTCACTGGCTAAAAAGTCATTAAATTCCTGAACGATCTTAGGATGTTTAATGCTGGCCAACAAGAAGTGGTCACGTGCATGTGGCAGGCCACTATTAAAGGTTAACACGCCAGGCTTTTTCAGTTGATTGTCAACGTAATAACGGGCCACCACCACATTAATATACGCCCCTTGAACCCGCCCAGAACTGGTCATCGAGATCAACGACTCTAAGGCATCGGTTTCAAACAACTTTAAGCTGCCTTTACTAATATCATCCATGAATACCCAAGGGGTAAAACCTCTTAATGTTCCTAGGGTTGTTAGGTTCTCGGCCGTTAATTTGGCATTGCCTGAGGTGGTCATTAGGCCATCAATATATTCAATGGTGCTATCACTGTAGACAATCTTGTGTCCCTGCTTAGCATTGGGGGCCCACTTACCATTGGCGGGATACTTAAAATCTAAGTTGCCCGTTAAAAATTCACTTAATAATCGTTTTACCGGCAACACTTTGTAAGTGAAGCTATGGCCATTGGCTTTGCCAAAAGAATCGAGTAATTCCCGTGCGTAGCCGGTGTAGGTTTTACCACGACCTAAATACAATGGGTAATAGTTAAGAGACTCTACCCCTATCACATAGTTTTTAGCACTAACCTGCATTGAGCCTATTAATAATACGCTGGCCATTAGGCCTAATAGAGCCTTCATTTTACATCCTCACCTGTGTGGTTAATTCCGTCATTACCCATTAAGTCTAGCCCTATTGGCTTAATTGGTAATAACCGATAGCTATTGAATTAACAAAGGATATAACTAAAGGGCGCTCTATTACCCCATCCATTTATAGAAAATACTGGCCACAAAAAATAAAAATACTAAAGACAACGCAACATTAAGCCAAACACTGTTTTTAAATTCCTTGTTCACGTACTTATTGTTTAGCCACAATAGGGTCAAGGCTAATATGGGCATAAAAAATGCCCCAACCAACGAATACAGTTTTTGAATATCTTTAAACGACATCACCA
>JAPYOO010000652.1 GCA_029938135.1 Bermanella sp.
TTAAGCCCCAAAAAAATGGCAGACTTTTTTGTTGAAATGGGCGAAAAACCCTTTCGCGCTCAGCAATTATTGAAATGGATCCACCAAGTTGGCCTAGAAGACTTTGATGACATGTCTAACGTCAGCAAAGTAATGCGTGAAAAGCTAAAAGAAGTGGCTTGCGTAGAATACCCAGAAATTATCTATCACAAAGTTTCTAAAGACGGCACCCAAAAATGGGTTATGAAAATTCCCGGTGGTTCCAGCATCGAGACCGTCTATATTCCTGAAGGGAATAGGGGAACCTTGTGTGTATCTTCACAAATCGGCTGTTCGCTAGATTGCAGCTTCTGCTCCACCGGTAAACAAGGTTTTAACCGTGACCTATCGGCCGCCGAAATTATTGGTCAGGTCTATGTGGCCGCCAAGAGTTTTGATGTACCCGGCGAAAAGCGTGAGCGCAAAATTACCAACGTTGTGATGATGGGCATGGGCGAGCCGCTCATGAACTTTGATAACGTAGTTGATGCTATGGACCTAATGATGAACGACCACAGCTATGGTATATCTAAGCGTCGTGTGACGTTAAGTACCTCAGGCGTGGTGCCTAAGTTGTATGACTTAGCCAAAGTAAGTGATGTGTCGCTGGCGGTATCTTTGCACGCGCCTAACGACGAACTCAGAAATCAATTAGTGCCTATTAACAAAAAATATCCTATTAAAGAATTACTGGCAGCCTGTGATCATTACATGGCCTCTTTGCCAGACCGTCGTAAATTAACCGTTGAATATACCATGATGGATAAAATCAACGACGAGATGGAACATGCTGAGCAATTGGCTGTACTACTAAAAAATACGCCGTGTAAAATTAACTTAATACCGTTTAACCCGTTCCCTAATTCGGGCTATGAGCGCCCCAGTAATAATCGTGTGCATAAGTTTCGTGATTACTTACATAGTCAGGGTTACATTGTCACCATACGCACGACCCGAGGGGATGATATTGATGCCGCCTGTGGTCAACTAGTAGGTCAGGTAGAAGATAAGACTCGCCGTAGTGCACGCTATATTAAGCTGCACGAAGTAAGCAGTACTGAAGCGACTAATCAGGAAACTAAGTAATACTATGCTG
>JAPYOO010000653.1 GCA_029938135.1 Bermanella sp.
TACCGGCTGAACGGGCAATTTGACCGCCTTTACCTGGCTTAAGCTCGATGTTGTGTATAACACTACCCAAAGGCATGTTACGTAGCGCCATTGTGCTACCTATTTTAATAGGTGCATGCTCACCAGATACAATCTGATCGCCAGCTGTTAAGCCTTTTGGAGCTAGGATATAACGACGCTCACCGTCGGCATAACATACTAATGCAATGTTAGCGCTTCGGTTTGGATCGTACTCTAGACGTTCAACTTTCGCCGGAATACCATCTTTATTGCGTTTAAAGTCGACTATGCGGTAAAGCTGCTTATGACCACCACCAATGTGACGAGTCGTAATGCGGCCGTTATTGTTACGACCACCAGACTTACTTTGCTTCTCTGTTAGTGCAGAGTGCGGACGACCTTTGTGAAGATCTGCGTGTACAACCTTAACTAGGTGACGGCGTCCAGCAGAAGTTGGCTTGGTTTTTAATAATGCCATCTTAACTACCCCTTATTCGACGTCAGCGAAGTCAATATCATGGCCATCAGCTAGACGAACATATGCTTTACGCACATCATTCTTCTTGCCCATACCACGTGCTGTACGCTTGGTTTTACCTTTAATGTTAAGAACTTGTACATTTCGAACTTTAACTTCGAATAAGAACTCAACGGCTGCTTTTATTTCTGGCTTAGTTGCATCAGGTGCTACGCGGAAAACGAATTGACCGGCGTTATCAGCTACTACTGTTGCTTTTTCAGAAATGTGAGGTCCAAGTATTACCTTGTAGATACGTTCTTGGTTCATCCTAACATCTCCTCTACTTTCTTAAGCGCGGCAACAGTTACCACGATCTTTTCGAAAGAAACTAGGCTTACTGGGTCAACTGCATCAGCTTCAGCTACGGCCACTTTAGGCACGTTGCGAGACGCTAAGTACAAGTCCTTGCTGATTTCTGCATCAACAATAAGAACATTTTCTAGACCCATGTCAGACATTTTGGCATTGAATGCTTTAGTTTTGTGGTCTTCGACCTCAAAGCTTTCAACTACTACCAAACGATCTTGACGCACTAGCTCAGACCAGATTGCCTGCATCGCTGCGCGATACATTTTTTTGTTTAACTTCTG
>JAPYOO010000654.1 GCA_029938135.1 Bermanella sp.
GACAAAGCCAGGCCACCTTACAAGAAAATAGAGATCATCTTTCTAAATTGGCCACCGCCATGAAGGAGGCTTACACATCCAGCATTGAGGATTTAGGCTCTCGCAATGCTAAGGATATTTCCAATTCTCTGTCCGTTAATGCTTAGGGAGCGGGTAAGCCATCAGGATCAAGCGATCAGTTCTAAATATGACTGTCATATTTACTGTTATGTTAACTGATTACAGCCTCTGCGTGACCTTCAGCCTCCGTCCTACGGGGCTTTACGTCCACCCCATATTCTTCGCCGCCTAAGTCGTGCTTAAATTAAATTTTAGTTTCTTTATCTTTACAACTTCTTAATAACTTATCAATACCCTATTGGAGTATTGGGTTTTCCGGCCTAAACGGACATTACACCCGTAAGCCATTGATTTTTCGGTCGGCCCCCCAGCACCCCAACCAATAACGATAAAAAAAGAAGAGCTCGCAGATGAATACTAAAAAAATACGCAGGTCGTTAGGCCGTAAAAAATACCTGGCAGCGGCCATTCCGTTAATCATGGCGGCACAAGCTCAGAGTTTTGAGTTTTTCATGGGCGAGATAGAAGGCAGCCTGGATAGCCAAATTTCCATGGGCTCCAGTTGGCGTACTGAAAATCAAGATGCAGGCTTAACACAAGGCATTGATATCGCGGGTAATGTCAATTCGGAAAACAACAATGACGGCGACAAGAACTTTGATAACGGTGATGCTTTTTCTCAAATTTTCAAAGGCAGTCACGATTTACAATTAAATTATGGTAACTATGGTGCCTTTGTACGGGGTAAATATTGGTACGACGCGGCACTGGAAGGAAAATCTGATTTTAATGGTAACGAGCTAGACGACTCCAACAATCATGATCTGGCCAAATATTCCGGCACTGAAATTCTGGATGCCTTTGTATACGGTGAGTTCGAGGTACTGGATATGCCCCTTGATGTTCGTTTAGGTAAACAAGTGGTGAGCTGGGGTGAGTCTACTTTTATTTTAGGTGGCGTTAACCAAATTAACCCGGTTGATGTTTCTGCTTTTCGTCGCCCTGGTGCTGAAATCAAAGAAGGCTTGATCCCTGTGAACATGGC
>JAPYOO010000655.1 GCA_029938135.1 Bermanella sp.
AAAAATGTCAGTGTCCAGCTACATTGTCCGTAATTATTCAACGGGTCGTCGGGTAGGGTTGGGTGGTCGGTACCGGAATAATCTAATGCACCGGGGTCAGTGCGAATACAAAAACCAGCATTGCGGCCAATGACCGTTTCTTGATCTTCAGCCAGCAGCTTTTGATCAAATACAAACACGTCACCTGGCGAGTCCATACCATCTTCGATGTTAGCACCTTGTCGAATGCCGCCATCGCTCCGACCGTCAGCGAAGGTTATTAGGCTTATTTCTGAGGCTTGAACTGGTAGCTGTAACAGGGATATAAAAAGTACGCAGGGCACTGTAAACAGGAAATGCTTTTTCATTTTAACGTCCTTGAATAAATGCAGGGGTAATTCACCAAAGTGAGTTAAAACATTACGCCAAAGCATGCATTCAAGACATTAGAATATAGTCTCATAACGAAACCATATTGGGGGAAACAAAGAGAGTTAAACGAGGCTAAAACAGTAAAGAGCGTGCCATCAATATGGCATCTTCACGCCCGCCTTTCATGGGGTAATAGTCTTTACGACAACCAATTTCATTGAAATCATGTTTTTCATATAACGCTAAAGCAACAGCGTTACCGGCGCGTACTTCCAAATACATTTCATGATTTTCAGACTGTTTGGCTTGCGCGATGACATGCTCTAACAAGGCATTGCCTAGCTTTTTACCTTGTTGGTTTTTAGCAATACAAATATTCAATAACTCAGCTTCTCCCACAACATACGAGACAATACTAAAACCCAGTACTTCACCTTGATCTTCAATCACAGATGTTTTTTTGGTGGAGGCAAGCGCCTGCTCAAATAACGCTTGAGTCCAAGGAAAGTCATTGGTTTGGCAGTCGATAGCAAACACACTGGCCACGTCTTGGCTGGTCATATCTCGAATAAGCATAATTAGAAACTACAATTGGTTAGGCAGCAACTGCTGCCAAAGGGCTTTTTTATGATCAACACTGACTAGCAGTTCACTTAAGGAGAAAGGCACAACCACTGGCGACATATCGGTTAACCATGTACTGCTTTCATCAAAGGCAATGAGCTTTTTACACTTAGTGAGTTTTTGCAGTTG
>JAPYOO010000656.1 GCA_029938135.1 Bermanella sp.
TATTGCCTTCAGGGTCACGGAGTTAAAATAATGACCGATATCCATTCGCAAAAAATCTTAATATTAGATTTTGGCAGCCAGTACACTCAGCTAATTGCGCGTCGTGTACGTGAGCTGGGCGTGTATTGTGAAATTCGTTCTTGGGACACTGAATCTCAAGACATCGTAGAATTTAATCCAAAGGCTATTATTTTAGCCGGTGGCCCTGAGTCGGTTACCGAAGAAAATGCACCAAAAGCCGCTGACGTTGTATTTACTATGGGACTGCCTGTTTTTGGTATTTGCTACGGTATGCAAACCATGGCTGAGCAATTGGGCGGCAAGGTTCAAGGTTCCGATTTGCGTGAGTTTGGTTATGCTCAAATTAAATCAGAAGGCGACAGTGCATTATTTAAAAATATTTCAGACCACGTAAGTGATAACGGCGATAAGTTGTTAGACGTGTGGATGAGCCACGGCGATAAAGTCGTTAAAATGCCTGCAGGTTTTGAAATTATGGCCAGCACTGAAAGCTGCCCAATTGCCGGCATGTACAATGCGGATAAAAACTTTTACGGCGTTCAATTCCACCCAGAAGTGACACACACTTTGCAAGGTGGTCGCATGTTGGAACATTTCATTAAGGATATCGCAGGCTGTGAAGGTTTGTGGACACCTGCCAATATTATTGAAGATCAAATTGCAAAAGTAAAAGCACAAGTGGGCGATAAAAAAGTACTGCTAGGATTATCTGGTGGTGTGGATTCTTCAGTAGTGGCGGCGTTATTACATAAAGCCATTGGTTCGCAATTAACCTGTGTATTTGTAGATAACGGTTTGCTGCGTAAAAATGAAGGCGACGCGGTAATGGACATGTTTGCTAAAAACATGGGTGTTACGGTTATTCGTTCTGATTCTGCTGATTTGTTCTTGGACGGTTTGAAAGGGGTTTCTGACCCTGAGAAAAAACGTAAAGTGATCGGTAATACCTTCATTAAAGTGTTTGATGAAGAAGCGACAAAAATTAAAGACGTAGACTTTTTAGCGCAGGGCACTATTTACCCAGACGTTATTGAATCGGCGGCATCAAAAACCGGTAAAGCGCACGTGATTAAGTCTCACCA
>JAPYOO010000657.1 GCA_029938135.1 Bermanella sp.
CCGGTTGAACTTCATTAGTATAGGACTTAGATTAAAAAAGGCTCAAGGGTCAGGTTGACCCTCGCGCCTTCATTTTGGATAAATCATTGCGATTTCTTTCTAACTATGACTGTCTTAGTTATTTGTTTGGAAATAAACAAACCCGCCATTCAGTACAAACATTGACCTAAAAAAGAAAAATCTTACAATTCATTCTTCACCACCTTTAAATCCAATATAACGCGCGCACAAATCAGACCTTATTCGGTGCAATTATTTATCAAACCCCGGCACCTTAAAATACTTAACCACATCAAACCGCTTCATAGTCGCCACCATCTTAAAGGGCACCAACTCATCCGCCGGATAAAACATCTGGTCCAAACTCGCCTGCTTCTGAAACGCGTCATACACGTTATCAAATTCTCGATTTAACTTTTTAATACTATTGGGGCTAAGCAGGCGGCTGGCCGAATAAAACGGCCCTGAATTAGGAGAAGCGCCCCCCTTTTTCTCACTAATGGCCTCTGTAATAAAATTTTGATTAACCCTTACTAAGGTAGGCAGTAACGGGCCGTCTAATCGCCATTTAATTGGTAAGGTAACCAAAAAATAATAGGAATTGTCTTGGCGCAATCGAATCAGCTCTAGCTTTTCCAGCTCTCGCAAATACAAATACACATCTTGGCTGCTTAATTGGTTTTGGCGGGCAATAGATTCCAAATCAAACTCACTCACCAGCAACATTAAAAACGCCATTAAACCCGGGCGCTCGGCTAACGATTGCTCAGTGCTTTCGGGCAAGGTAGTTGGGGTAATGGGTTGCTTGGATGCCAAATCCACCAGCTCGGTAAAGCTAATACCTACGGCCTCACATACCTCCATTAAGCGGCTGAGCTTGCAGTCTTGCTCGGCAAACAGGCGCTTAATGGTGGGCTCTGACGTATTCATCATACCGGCTAAGTCTTTATAGCGAATGCCCTGTGACTTTAAGACCTGCTTTAAACAACCAAACAGGCCAGTACGCTGGCGTTGCTCTTCCATACTGATCCTCAATTACCGAAAAAGCCTCATTTTTTGATACTTAATCTAACTTACATGGCATTAAAGATACGGATATTTAT
>JAPYOO010000658.1 GCA_029938135.1 Bermanella sp.
ACAAAACAGGTACAATTATTTTTTATTCACCTTTTAAAAAACGTTAGAGAGAATAGTGAAACACGTAAACCACACTCAAGACGAGCAGCAAAACGGACAGCAAAACGCACAATACGTCAGCTGGTTTAGACAATGCTCTCCTTACATCAATGCTCACCGAGGCAAGACCTTTGTGATCATGCTGGGCGGTGACACCCTCGCCCACCCCATGTTTGAGCACATCATTCACGATTTGGCTTTGCTTAACAGTTTAGGCGTGCGCTTAGTGTTGGTTCACGGTGCACGACCACAAATTGATGCTTTGTGCTCCCAAAAAAATATCGCACCACAATTTCACTTAAACAAACGCATTACTGACACCCCCATGTTAGCCACCGTGCAACAAGCGGTGGGCCAACTGCGCGCGCAAATTGAAGCGGTGCTCAGCACGGGTATGAGCAACAGCCCCATGCACGGCGCCGATATTCGCGTTATTAGCGGCAATTTTGTCATGGCTAAACCGTTGGGGGTTATTAATGGAGTAGACTTTGCTCACACAGGTGAAGTGAGAAAAATTGATGGCGCTGCCATTCAAATCGCACTAAACAATAATTCCATGGTGCTGCTAAATTGCTTAGGTTACAGCCGCACAGGTGAAACCTTTAATCTGCCAGTAGAAGACGTGGCCACACAAACCGCTATTTGTTTACAGGCCGACAAACTTATTTTATTTGGCGAACAAAATTGCATCACCGATAAAAGTGGCGTGTTACTCAAAGAAGTGATTACCAGTTCTATTTCGGCCCTATTAAACAGTGAATTTAATTCCAATTTAAACAGCGAACAGCGCACTCAATTAATGTCTGCAAAAGAAGCGGTGGATGGCGGCGTTAAACGGTGCCAGTTGATTCAACATCAGGTTGACGGCGCATTGTTAAGCGAATTATTTACGCTGGATGGCAGCGGCACGTTAATTAGCCAAAGCCAACAAGAGCAATTACGCAGCGCACACATGGAAGATGTAGTGGGTATATTAGAGTTATTAACGCCGCTTGAAGAAAAGGGTATTTTGGTACGCAGAAGTCGTGAAGTTTTAGAAACCGAAATTAACAACTTTAGAGT
>JAPYOO010000659.1 GCA_029938135.1 Bermanella sp.
CTTGCGACACTAGAACCTAAATCTAGCGTGTATACCAATTTCACCACATCCGCTTTTTGACTATTTAATTTCGCTTAACGAAATACATATTCAATATAACTTTACTAACTGGCTCTTTTTAAAAAAGAAATGGGGTGGCCGACGGGGATCGAACCCGCGACCACAGGAATCACAATCCTGTGCTCTACCGACTGAGCTACGGCCACCACTATTACTACTATATCACCAAGAGTTGGTGCGCCCGACAGGAATCGAACCTGTAACCCTCGGCTTAGAAGGCCGATGCTCTATCCGATTGAGCTACGGGCGCTTCACCTATCATTTACCTTAAAGATAAAAAATAGATCCACAACCACTTGGTTGTCACTTGATGTTGCAGTGCCTATCAAGTGGGGCGCATATTACGGTTGGCACCCTAAATGGTCAACCATTTTTTAAATTTTATTTGTAAAAACAAGCAGTTCCATGATTTTTAGACTTTACTTTGTATTGTTCTCAAAGCATGAGAAAATCGCCGAAATTAAGTTTAACCCTAGGATTGCCATGAGTGCACAACGCTTAGATGGAAACGCCATTAGCGCCACTATTCGTGAGAACGTTGCCAAAAAGATATCAATACGCACCCAAAATGGCAAACGAGCGCCAGGTCTGGCAGTTATTCAAGTAGGCAGTGATGCGGCTTCTCAAATATACGTGGGCAAAAAGCGTCAAGCCTGTGAGAACATTGGCATAAAGTCTGCCGCCTACGACCTACCAAGCGACACTATCCAGTCCACTTTATTGGATTTGATCGACCAGCTTAATGAAGATGACGCTATTGACGGAATCTTAGTGCAACTACCATTGCCCGAACAACTAGACAGCACCTTGATTTTAGAGCGCATCAAACCCGACAAAGACGTGGACGGTTTCCATCCATACAACGTTGGCCGCTTAGTACAGCGCATGCCAGCTCTTCGCCCCTGTACGCCAGCGGGCATTATCACTATGTTGGATGTGAGCAACATTGAAATCAAAGGTATGCATGCGGTAATCGTAGGCGCCTCTAACATCGTAGGCCGCCCCATGGCTATGGAACTGTTGCTAGCCGGCTGTA
>JAPYOO010000216.1:0-1871 GCA_029938135.1 Bermanella sp.
CCATATAAGCGAGGGCGCTCATAACGGTAAAAGCCTTGGGACTCTTCTTTAGCAATGGTGGCCGCTTCATGTTTAAAATGTTCTTTTTGAAGTTCCTTCAAAGCAACACTTAGCTCGTCTCCTTGTAGATTGGCCTTTAGATCGCTGCGTTTTTCCATATAGCTATAACCATTTTTCCAACGTGTCTCTTTTTTAGCATCTTGAGATGCCAGATAATCAATATCTTTTTTTGAAAAACCCAGCTGCTCACGACTGCGGTTAATTTGTACCTGGCGGTCACTTTCACTTAATTCTTTTAAGTCTCTTTGCACTGAGGATAGATTAAAGTAAATACCTGATATTAAACCTTTATCGACCAGTATGGATTCTTCAACACCGCTAAAATGCTCCTTGATGGTACTATTTAATAAATACAGACGTTCATCCATACTAATATCGGTGGCTTGATCTAGCATATTCACGGTTTTCATTATGGCCACCTGACGCAACTGCTCTTTATCCTCTTCATCACTAAAGATAACGGCAGACAATTCACCAAACAGCTCATCACGTTTATTCCAAATTTTACCCTCACGTTCAAGCTTGTACATTTCATTTAATGCCAACTGATTTTCATCCAGCCATTGATTGTACTCACTCATACTGGCAATTAACGCCAGTATTTTTTCCCCGTACATGGGAAAGGCTTGAAGAATAATGCTTTCAAATAACGCAACGCCATTGTCAGGATAAGATTCCACTATAAAAGCTTTGAAATCTTGCAAGCTTAACTGCACTTTTACATCTTGAATATTATAAGCGTGCATTTCACGCAGTTTATTGATCATGTTAACCATGAAAGCCTGCATACCCTCAGACCTAGTCTCTATTTTTAGTTTTGAGTTAACTGAATGTGACGGCACATCAAGGCTTCCATTATTACTAATAATGCCCGTATCAACTGAAGGGGGCTTACTGCTTGAGGGATTTTTCATGCCAATGACAATGGCCACCATAACAATGAGTAATACTAATAATGCAGTGATCTTAGATATTGATTTTTTAGTCATGGCTATTATCTGTCAGGATTACAGGAAAAACCGAGCTCTAAGGCTCGGTTCACTTTCTTAAGTTTAAAACCTACTCAAATACTTATAACAGTGGCTGCAGGTGAGGCCAAATTAAATCGGCTAATTTTTGTGAGCCTGTCGTGGTTGGGTGAATACCGTCATCCAATACATCCGAGCTTAGCATCGTGGCACGGCTTTCTACGAATGTGCAGTTTGCAGTGGTATTCGCACATGCATCTGACAAACGGTCCACACCATATTCTACTGCATCGACTAGGTTCGCACGTTTACCGGTAGTTTTGTAGTAGCCTAAGTAAATTATGTTTTCAATGCCATCACTACCCATTTCATTCAACAGATTAACGTCAGTCACGTAAACATCTTCAATTAATTCCTTACACTTACTGCTAAGGCTCTTGCGATACCAGGTAGTCTTACAACGGTATGGGTCAAAAGATAAAATTGCCGGTAACAAAATATCATTTCCGCCGCCATTCATAACCATAGTGGTAATGTTTGCATCGGTGGCTTTAGCATCTGAGTACTGAACATTAACCGCCGTTGCCAACGAACCACCCGTCAATTTTGCGCCTGACTGTGTGTAGTTACGGAAAGTCTGACCCGCTTTTTGTTCTAGAAAAAGTTGAATTTCACCTGACAAATCATAAATAGAATCACCCACCGTGACAATTTCATTTCGATCGGCCGACTCAACGTAGGGGTTACCGCCACACGCCACCATAGATGCCAATACGGCAATGGAGGCGGTTAACTTCATTATTTTTTTACTGCTTAGTAAGATTGATTGTAGAACGCTCATTG
>JAPYOO010000216.1:1971-3905 GCA_029938135.1 Bermanella sp.
TTTAAATACATACTCATTCTCCATTTGTTACGTTATCCTCCCATTAGTAATTACTTATAACGGGTAAAAAAGTACACTGTCGCTGCCTGTCATTTTTGAAGGGTGTTTATCCCTTTTAGTCATTGACTTATTTTTAATAAAACTGAAAATATAGACAGTGTTATTCATCTCATAATAAAAAAACAATACCACTATGTTTGATGATATCTATTACAGTTTATTTCTTAAAGTCATAGCGCAAGACCCAAAGTTGCGCAGCCTTGATACCAAGCAATTACTACACGCTAAAAAAAACAAATCTAGCAGTGTTAATTGTGGCCACCTAATTGACCTAGTATACCAAACTGCCCCCCAGTCCAATGTTGGTTTGATATATGGAAAGTATTTATCTCCCTCTATTTTGTGTGACTTTTCTCGGTTGTTGCTGACCGCAGAAAACGTTGCAAGCTACCTAGACATTATTCCTCGTCTTAATCATATTTTAAACCCACGATATTTTCCGGTCATCACCCGTAACAACGGAGTAGTGTCGGTGAGCATTACCTTTCCATTTGAGAAAAACACCCCACAATACCTTCGTCGTTTTTGTGCCGAATCGGTATTTTTATATGCCATCAATGGTTTTAGGGAAATAAGTAATGGGAAACTTGAGCCCTTAGTCGTGTGTTTAGATTATCCCGAGCCCAGTTACGCTCACGAATACCAAGCGTTATTTGGATGCCAGGTACAATTTAACCAGCCCTTAAATGTCATTAAGTTCAGTGAAGATATAATTTATAAACCCCTTGATACCCGCAATGCGACCTTGCATGACATCTATAAGAATAAATGTTTGCATGCCAGCCAAACAATGGAGAGGGATAGCGACTTTGAATACCGTGTAATATGCAACATAATGCGTCATCACCCTGAATCGTTTAACAGCCAAAATATCGCTAACAGACTTAATATTTCTATTAGGGGTTTGCAAAAACGATTAAATAAACAAGGTGGCTCATATTCTCATTTGGCCAACCTAGCTCGGCGTGAGTTGGCAAAGGTTTATTTGTATAATGACAATCACAATCTAGAGATTACGGCTGAGAAACTGGGGTTTCAAACCAGCTCAGGATTTAGAAAGTTTTTTAAAGCTGAATTCTCTCAAACGCCATCTGAATTTATGCATGGCTTTGAAACTGCCGAACAATAATTTAATACGCAGAGTAACATTATGAGTCTACAAAGAAGTTTCATTATCTTTTTATACGTGGCCGGCATTGCCATGATTAGCAATGCAAGCTGGATGGCATTATCGGCACATCACTGGTTTATGACTATTCCTGCCCAGTTAACCGATACTGGTCAGGCTAACCTACATTTCATCCATGATGTGGCAGCGGCCTATTTGACCTTTGGTTTGGGATTGATTTGGTGTGCTAAAAATATTAATAAAGCCTACCCTATTTACTTAAGCGCCACATTTTTCATGGTCGCCCATGGGATAAGCCATGTATTGGAAATACTCTTTGGCCAGTTACCTCATAGCCACTGGTTAATTGATTTGCCTTTAGTGTTTGTTCCGGGATTTTTTATGGCCTGTATAGCTCACCCCAGCGTATGGAAAAAACTCACTCTGCCTGAGTCATCGTAACCTTTAGATTAAAGATTCTAAAACACCCAAGTAAACTAGATTACCTGAAATTCTACTCTGCGGTTTTTAGCACGTCCCTTGGCCGAGTTATTGTCGGCTATGGGCAGGCTTTCACCGGCGCCCAATATCATTAGCTGTTTGCGCTTTACACCTTTACTGAGTAAATAGCGGCGAACTTCTTTTGATCGACGCTCACTTAAGTCTTTATTGTATTTTTCGCGGCCTTTAGAATCCGTATGCGCCACCACACGCATGCGTAAAAATGGCTGGTGAATTAACTGATTGGCAATGTCATCCAAATTAA
>JAPYOO010000216.1:4005-5639 GCA_029938135.1 Bermanella sp.
GTGTCGGGGCAATCGTCTAAACCATCTTGCACGCCATCCGCATCTTTATCGCCACCCGCTGCCGTACTGGGCAATAAACTAATGGACGCTAAAAAACGATTGAAGCGTTTTTTAGAAAACCCAAAGCGCTTCACTACGCTTAGACTAAACATGTTGGCGTCTTGATCAAACGCTTCAAAATCGGCACGTACACTCCAATCGTTTTGTAATATGTATTCAATACCAACACCGGTAGACATTTGCATTTTTGAGTTTTGTTGATATTCAACGCCCTTAGCTTCATTTAAAATTTTAGATGCACCCACTTTAGCAAATACCGCCCAACTGTTTTTAAGGTATCGGTCACCACGTACAAAGTGATGGTATACCCCGTGCACACCCATGGCTTGATAATCTAACGTGGCATTTTTACTGGCATCACTTTCATTTTTTAAGGTCACAGCCCCCAATTTAGAATAATAACCCTCTATGGTAATGCTTGAATTCCAATCCCAACCAGCACTCATCCGCCAGCCGCTGTCTTGATCATCCTGAATGCTAAAGCCGGATTGATCGGTTTGTGGGTTAAGACGGCTTATGCCCACACCCGCGCCTAAATATATATCCATCTCATCTAAAAAAGAGGATTCTTGCATATTGTTAATTTGAAAACCCGCCGCCTCTTTTGTGTTTTGCGCTTGTGTTGAAACCGTAGCCGCCAACAATATCGCTATGGTTAAGGATTTTTTAAATGTGCTTTTGGTCTTTTTTCTCATTAATAATGGTAACAATAATAACAATGCGCCTAAGCTGCCCACACCCGAGACACTGGTTTTAACAATGCCGGTACTTTGTAACGGCTGTTGTAGGTTTTGGTGTTCGCCTTCATTGTTATCCGTTAAATTGGTATCTTCTTCTTTTTGTAAATAATCAAATACACCGTTTTCATCACTGTCGGCACACATTGGCCAAGTGGGACATTCCTGGCTATCGCTTAATCCATCCTGGTCGCTGTCGTTTGCAAGGTTGGTAATTTCACCATCGTTCACATCTACGTAAGCGGGTATACCGTCGCCGTCTTTATCAAGCGGTGGAAATACACTGCCATTTTCCATTTGATCGCTAATGCCATCGTTGTCGCTGTCATTGTCTAGGTAGTCGGGTAGCTGGTCGTTGTCGGTATTAAGCGGTGCTTGCTCACTGGTGCCCGCCGCGCCATTCACTACACCATCAAATTCAAAGTCGTCACTGATGCCATCGCCATCACTGTCTAGATCCAGATGATTGGGAATACCGTCTTTATCTTGATCGTTTGATAATAGGTTTTCGATATAATCGCTAATGCCGTCGCCGTCGCTGTCGTTGTTGGTGGATTCGTCGGCGTCTAGGTAACTGGCAATACCGTCATGGTCTAAATCGTCGGCGTGCGTAAATGGGTTGTTATCACCGTCTTGATTACTGTCTTCGCTTGAAGTGAGGCGGCCATCACCGTCATCATCTTGATCCAGTAAATCGGGCTGGCCATCGTTATCGCTGTCTTGGGCTTGTGTGGGGTGCGCGCCCCATTCGATGCCATCGGGAATGCCATCAAAATCACTGTCGGCGGCATTAGGGTTGCTGCCAATGAGATTCTCTAAGCTGTCTAATAGGCCATC
>JAPYOO010000217.1 GCA_029938135.1 Bermanella sp.
AAGGTAAAATACTGTTTGATAAAAGTAGCTCGCTAGTCAGTAAAAGCGATATACATCAGGTTTACAATTAAGTGCCGGCACTAAGAAGGATTAGCTTTTACTTTGCCATAGTCGCTTTAGTGGCCATCGTTTTTTCCGACCTTGAAATCACCACCCTTAATCCTTGGTTGGAACTCAGTTTATTACTGAAAGGTTTTCTTGCTCCCAGCTTTTTAGACATATCCACTCTCACCGACGCCCTTTTCAAGACCCTCGCCTTTGCCTTTCAAGGGGTCGTAATCGCGGCCATATTGGGTTTTGCACTGGCACTTGGCTTTAGACGATATTGGGTCCGTGCTTTTTGCGCCTTTATTCGTTCCGTGCATGAACTGTTTTGGGCACTGATATTTATTCAAATTACAGGCTTGAGCCCCTTAACCGGTTTTATTGCCATTCTCATTCCGTTTACCGGCATTTTTGCAAAAGTATTTGCCGAAATATTAGAGGAAACCGATCATCACGCCCAACAAAGCCTTACCCCAAACACATCCCTTTTAAGCCAGTTGCTATATACCCGTTTCACTATCGCCTGGCCCCAACTTAGATCCTATATTAACTACCGACTTGAATGTGGCATTCGCTCCAGTGCCATCTTAGGGTTTGTAGGGCTGCCCACCTTAGGTTTTGAATTAGAGAGCTTTTTTAAACAAGGGGATTATGCCCAAGCGGCCGCCTTGCTATATGTATTCTTTATTTTAATTGCCAGTTTAAAGTACCTGTTAAAACCCGCTTTAATGCCTCTGTACACACTTGCCGCGTTTATCTACATGCCGCCCGTGGCTCATGTATCCTGGTCCATGGTAGGCGTATTTTTAAGCCAAGACATTGTCCCAGTGTCTTTACAAGCAGGCGATATACCGGCCTTTTTAAGCTGGTTTAAAGAATTGTGGCTGACACAAATATTGGAAGGTGTGTTTAACAGTCTAATTCTGACCCAAATCGCGTTAGTCAGTAGCGCGCTCCTGACGTTACTGTTATTTCCACTGGCCTCTAAATTGTTTTTCTCAAAAGCTCCAAGGGCACTGGGCCAAAGCCTACTGATCGTTATGCGCTCTTGTCCAGAGTATTTACTAGGATTTGTGGGGCTACTTATTTTAGGCCCCTCAATGTTGCCAGCCATCATTGCTCTTACTCTCCACAACAGTGCCGTCATTGCCCATTTACTGGCACTGCAAAGTGCTCAATTAACTTTCAGACACGACCGAAGTCAGGGGGTAAACCTGTACTTTTATGAAACCCTGCCGCGCTTATATGGCAACTTTTTAGCCCTATTGTTTTATCGCTGGGAAGTGATCTTAAGAGAAACTGCTATTTTAGGCATGCTGGGCATTCCTACCCTTGGGTTTTATATTGACTCCGCCTTCGAAGAAATCCGCTTTGATCGTGCCATGGTTTTAATATTAATCACTGCACTTTTGAATATTTTGGTAGATAATATAGCGGTATATTTTAGACGTCGCCTGCACCTTAATAGCCAACCTCAATCACTTTAGAGACCTTTCATGCAATTGCCAGCGGTAAAAGACATTGTATTAGTGGGCGGTGGTCACGCCCACGCACTGGTCATTCGTATGTGGGCTATGAACCCCGTCCCGGGCCTGCGCCTCACGCTCATATCCCCACAGGTATATACGCCCTATTCTGGCATGTTGCCCGGATTGGTGGCGGGTCACTATAATTTTGAACAAACCCACATTGATTTAGTAAAAGTGTGTGCATGGGCGGGAGTGCGATTTATTCAAGATAGTGCTATTGCCATGGACCCCGTGCAAAAAAGTATTTCACTCAGCAACCGCCCAAGCCTTGGCTACGATGTCTGTTCGCTGGACATTGGCATTACCCCACAACACACTATTGAAGGTTGCGAAGAATTTGCTGTGCCGGTAAAACCCATAGGCCAGTTTTACAGTCATTGGCAGGCACTGCAAAAAGACTTGCTTAAGCACACATTACAAACCCCTTTTAAAGTAGCGGTTATTGGTGCAGGTGCTGGTGGCATTGAATTAATAAGTGCCATGGAGCACTGGGCCACTGAAAATAAATGTCATGCTCAGTTTTCATTGCTGGGACGCGCATCAATCTTGCTGCCCGATGCGCCCAAGGCATTACGGAAAAAACTAAGCCGACACCTCAAACTTAAAAAAATACAGGTGCACTTAGGTTTTGATAGCCAATCTATTTCTGCTAGCCACATTCATAGCCGACAGACAAAAATCCCATTTGACAAAGTATTTTATTGCACCCAAGCCAGTGCTCCTCAATGGCTAGAACACAGCCAGCTGGACCTTAATCCCCAGGGATTCATTAACGTTAATAACCAACTACAATCCACTAATCATGGAAGCGTATTTGCGGCCGGCGACATTGCTCACCAGCACCTACATCCCAGGCCTAAAGCGGGTGTATTTGCGGTTCGCAGCGCACCTACTTTATTTAACAACTTGATTAACTACGCCCTCAATAAACCGCTAAAGGATTTCAAGCCTCAGAACAAATTTTTAAGCTTACTGGCCTTGGGTGACAAATATGCACTAGGAAGTCGTAAGCCTTTTTCATTTTCAGGTGCGTGGGCATGGCACTGGAAAAATCACATTGATGTAAAATTCATGAACCTGTTTCATGAGCTTCCTGCCATGGAAATGAATCACAAACCACAAGTGTTGCATGCTGATTTACAAAAAGCATTGGGTATTAAAGACATGAGCGAATTATTTATGCGCTGTGGCGGCTGCGGCGGTAAAGTGGGCAGCAGCGTATTGTCGGATGTTTTACATCAATTAACCCCCTACCAGCATGAAGATGTATTAGTGGGGCTGGACAGCCCAGACGATGCCGCCGTTTTAAATATACCCAGTGATAAAAAGCTAGTACAAACTATCGATCATTTAAAATCGTTAATAAATGATCCTTTTTTGTTTGGCCAACTTAGTGCTCTGCACGCGTTAAGTGATGCCTTTGCCATGAACGCCCAACCGCAATCAGCGCAAGCACTAGTACAACTTCCGCTGGCCAGTGAAGCGATACAAAAGCGAGATATGCTGCAGCTAATGCAAGGCGCACTCAAAGTACTGAATGAACATCAGTGCGCCCTAGTGGGAGGGCACACCTCTGAAGATACTGAGCTCAATGTGGGTTTTTGCATTAATGCACTCGCTCACAAAAACCAGCTTATGCACAAACAAGGCGCTAGTGAGGGGCAAGTACTGATCCTCACTCAACCGCTGGGCACTGGTGCTTTATTTGCCGCACATATGCGTGGACTCGCCAAAGGGCTTGATATAAATAACGCCCTATTACACATGCTGCAATCCAATCAAAAAGCAGCACTCATTTTCCAGGCCTTTAAGGCAAGTGCCTGCACCGACGTAACCGGTTTTGGATTATTAGGGCACCTTGCAGAAATGTTAAAGGGCTGTGACTTGGGTGCACGTCTAAATATGGCGAACATACCCGAAATTGATGGTAGCCTTAGCGCCATGACAAATGGCATTTACAGTTCTTTGCAGCCACAAAATGCACGATTGCGCCTTGCCATCTATAATCAAGATACGTTTATGAACCACAAAAAATATCCATTATTATTTGACCCACAAACCTGTGGTGGTTTATTGGCCACAGTCAATGCCAGCCATGCCAATGAGTGCGTTAGTGCTTTAATTAAAGAGGGTTACTCAGAGTCTGTCATCATAGGCACGATTACTTCGCTCCCTGAGTCTGGACTAGTGGTTTTGCACTAATGGCGAATAGTACCTTCACTAATAACTTTCCTATCATTACTCTTATTCATTTAAGTTGAGAAACATATGAACACTAAAATTCACAAAAAATTAAATGACCTGTCGATAAGCTTAATGAAGGCCGCCAAAAGAGAAGACGAAAAAACGTTTTATCAATTTTACGACGAACTAAAAGCACTGTGCCTAGACAATGAAGCTGATAAGACTAAAAACCACCCCGAACAATGGGAAACCCTTGCCGACTTCACTGATGAACTAGAACAAGCGATTACCTATTACAACGTCGCCTTAACACTGGCCAGTGACCCCAAAGACCATGAATTTATTGCCTCTATTAACTATTCAATGGCCACTATGTATAACGATGCAGGCAATACTGAAGAGGCACTAGCATGTGCTCAAAGTGCTAAAGCAAGTATGAAACGCGTTCATGATAAAGTTTTATTGGAAGAAATTGATCAGCTATTGGAAAGCTTAGAAGCTTAGACTGGGTTACTCTTTCTCTAACGTAAACACACCCAGAACATGTTTGTTAGTATTATCATCGGTTGTAAGATTATACCCACCAGCAAAAATATCACCTGGGTTGGCAAAAATGCCGCCCACGGTGCCAATGACTTCATTGCTAAAGGTACTCGTTGCAGCATCGTTAACGGTGCCGCTCACAGTGTCAGTATAAAACTCGGGCGCCATTACTTCTCCGCCCTCACTCACATAAATGTGCCCACTAAAGTTCACATCCCAGCTTGAAAGCATTTCATTACCTTGCCCCATGGTTTCAATTTTTAAATTGCCATTGGTGACATAACCACTATTAAAATCCACATCAAACTCGCCCTTTAAACTGCTTACCATCCCGTCATCAGAAAACCCTATACACTGGCTAAAATCACTGCAATCGGCATGGCTAATACTTGAGAATACCGCCTCACCCGTAAGTTGATTCACATCGGCCCGCTCAGCTAACAAACCAAAGCGTAAATTGCTTTCGTCTATACTCGAAAATAGACTGCCGCCCGATATAGAGGTGTCGGTTATGGCATTATCAGGGCGGGCAAACCAAGCCCCCCAGCGAATATTATTGGCCGCCGCCACTTCATCTATTTGAATGTCACAAATTTCGTTATTACTGGCACAGGCATTAAATTCAGCCATGGATTGTACTGAGTGTGTACTGCCTGCGGCGTTTTCCACCGTTGATACATAAGCGAATGAAAGTAAGCGATCACCGTTTGAATCTTCACTGCTAGCAACATATCCGCCAATGGCGGTATTGTTATCAACCCGCCAAGAGCCATCACCGATGTTCAAATACGTATTGGTATCCCACAGCCAGTCTTTATCTGGATATTGGCTACTGCCACCCAACTGTGCCACCAATTGATCCATGGCAATGCCGCCATTGGTTCCAAAATCCAACTCCATATGGGTAATAAATTCACTGGAGGAACTTATAGGCTGAAACACAAATCGCTGACCAGATGGATCATCCAAAAGCACCACTTCAATAGGTACACTGTTAGAGGACAACTGTGCGTTTAAGTGATCGGCTAAATCTTGCACATTGGTAATATCAACATTAATTATCAATACGGGCGTGTGAAAAGTTGGCGAATTAATAGAGGTATCAAGGGTGGTGTAATTTAAATCAATATAGGTATCTTGCCCAGACGCCGAGAAATCAAAGCCTATAAAATTTTGCACATTCATGGCATTGGGGGAGAGTAATTGCGTTTTAAAGCTAGGCGCGCCATCCGCACCTAAACTGTAATGCAGTTGCATATCCAATGCGCCAAATTGCTTGGTATACAACAAATTCCATTCATCATCCGTTAAAGCAGTATGAGGAAATGGATTTTGT
>JAPYOO010000660.1 GCA_029938135.1 Bermanella sp.
CCTTGTCAGCAAGCATTAACCGATGCGGGCCTTAAAGCTTCTGAAATTGACGATGTTATCTTGGTAGGTGGTCAAACACGTATGCCTTTGGTTCAGTCAACTGTTGCTGAATTCTTTGGTCAAGAAGCTCGTAAAGATGTAAACCCTGATGAAGCCGTTGCCATGGGCGCAGCACTTCAAGGTGCGGTTCTTTCTGGAGACGTAACTGACGTTCTACTACTAGACGTTACGCCTCTTTCTTTGGGTATCGAAACTATGGGTGGCGTTGCTACTCACGTGATCGAGAAAAACACCACGATCCCAACTAAGAAATCTCAGACGTTCTCTACCGCTGATGATAACCAAGCGGCTGTAACCATTCACGTGGTTCAGGGCGAGCGTAAGCAAGCCAGCCATAACAAGTCCTTGGGTCGTTTCGATCTTGCCGACATCCCACCAGCACCACGTGGTCAGCCTCAAATTGAAGTAACATTCGACATCGATGCTAACGGTATCCTACATGTAGGCGCTAAAGACAAGGCGACTGGTAAAGAACAAAGCATTGTCATCAAAGCCTCTTCTGGTTTGAGCGATGAAGAAGTTGAACAAATGGTACAAGACGCTGAAGCCAACGCTGAAGCCGATAAGAAATTTGAAGAAATGATTCAGGTGCGTAACACCGCCGACGGCATCATCCACGCAACTAAGAAAACCTTAGAAGAAGCGGGCGATAAAGCCACTGAAGAAGAAACAACGGCTATAAACGCAGCCATTACTGATTTGGAAGAAGCTCTAAAAGGCGACGACAAAGAAGAAATCGAAGCGAAAACAACCGCGTTAACGGAAGCATCTTCTGGCCTAGCTCAGAAAATGTATGCTGAGCAAGCTGCGGCTGGTGAAGCTGCAGGCGAAGCCGGAAGCGATCAAGCCCAGTCAGAAGACGACGTGGTAGACGCTGAGTTTGAAGAAGTTAAAGACAAGTAATTAACGCTTGAAGCAAGACGGGAGACGTTGTTAATTCAGCGTCTCCCGTTTTTTGCGTCTAGTTAAACCAATCTATAAAGCGTAAAGAACTATGTCTAAACGTGATTTTTATGAAATTTTAGGCGCCAG
>JAPYOO010000218.1 GCA_029938135.1 Bermanella sp.
TGCGCTTAAATTAATCTCCACTTTGACTTAACGCAATAACCCTTCAGTTTACTCAAGTAAATAGTTGACTGTTTTAGTCGGGTTTAAGATAATTGCCTTAACTATTACTCATTTTTTAATTGGGTTGCCCATGAGATTAACCACAAAAGGCCGCTACGCGGTCACTGCCATGCTGGATCTTGCGATTCATGCCCAGCAAAAACCGGTAAGTTTGAATGATATCTCTGGGCGTCAGAACATTAGCCTGTCTTATTTAGAGCAATTGTTTGCCAAATTACGCCGTGCCGAGCTGGTTTCCAGTGTTCGCGGCCCTGGTGGCGGTTATCGCTTAGCGTTAGATTCAGCGCACATTAGCATCGCGCAAGTGGTTGATGCGGTAAATGAGTCTATGGATGCCACCCGTTGCCAAGGTAAAGGTGATTGCCAAGACGGAGATCAATGTTTAACACACCACCTGTGGCAAGATCTAAGCGACCAAATTCATGCTTTTTTAAGCGACATAACCATTCATGACCTAATTAGCCGCAAAGAAATAAGCGATGTCGCTAAGCGACAGGATCAAAAGGCGCAGCGCGTCAGCATTGATGAATCTTTAATTAAACTAACCTCTACGTTTGTGGAGTGAATACATGAGCAACTTAATGAATCCTATTTATCTGGATTACGCCGCCACTACCCCCATGGATCCCGTGGTGGCGCAAAAAATGGCAGCCTGTTTAACCCTGGATGGTAACTTTGCTAACCCCGCTTCGCGCTCTCACCGTTATGGGTGGATGGCCGAACAAGCGGTAGAAACCGCCCGTGGTCAAATTGCCAAGCTGATTAACGCAGATGTGCGTGAAATTGTCTGGGTAAGCGGGGCCACCGAAGCCAACAACCTAGCCATTAAAGGGGTGGCCCAGCAACACAGTGCTAAGGGCAAACATATTATTACCAGCGCCATTGAACACAAAGCGGTGCTGGATCCTTGTATTTATTTACAAGAGCAAGGTTTTGAGGTGACCTATTTACAGCCACAAACCGATGGCACCGTATCGGTTCAGCAAGTTAAAGACGCCATACGCCCCGATACTGTTTTAGTGTCGTTGATGTTTGTCAATAACGAACTGGGCTGCATTAACCCTATTAAAGAAATAGGCGAGCTGTGTCGCAGTCAAAACGTATTGTTTCATGTTGATGGCGCACAAGCCGTGGGTAAAACCGGTGTAGATGTGCAGGCACAAAACATTGATTTATTGTCGGTCAGTGGCCACAAGTTTTACGGCCCTAAAGGCATCGGTATTTTATTTGTGAAGCGCGGCGTAAAAATAGCGGCGCAAATTCACGGCGGAGGTCACGAACGTGGCATGCGCAGTGGCACTCTGGCCACCCATCAAATTGTAGGTTTGGGCGAAGCCGCGCACATCTCGCAAGCAGCATTACCACAAGAAGAGGCGCACTTAAGCGCACTAAGAATACAATTATGGAATGGCCTTAAAGATATTGAAGGCATTACCTTAAATGGCAGTGAGCACGCATGTGTACCGGGCATTTTAAATATAAGTTTTGCAGGTGTAGATGGTGAGTCGTTATTGCTTTCTCTTGCAGACCTTGCCGTGAGCTCAGGCAGTGCCTGTAACTCGGCCACGATGGCGCCGTCGTATGTGTTAAAGGCAATTGGTTTGGATGACGAACTGGCGCATGCCTCCATACGATTTTCGGTGGGACGCTTTAGTACCCCTCAAGAAATTGAGCAGGTAGTAAGCAGTGTCGGTACAGCAATTAAAAGATTAAAAGGCATGGCAGCGTAAGCCGTTATTGCGGAGGACCTTTCAAGGGTTAAAGATTATGAGTGAAGAAATTGAAAAGTACATTAAAACCGAATACGAAGCCGGTTTTGTTACCGACATCGATGCCGAGACGTTACCGCCGGGCTTAAATGAAGATGTGGTGCGTTTTATTTCCAACAAAAAGGGCGAGCCAGAATGGTTGCTTGAGTGGCGTTTAAAAGCGTTTCGCGCTTGGCAGGAAATGGAAGAGCCCGATTGGGCCCACGTGCATTATCCTGAAATTGATTTTCAGGCTATCTCGTACTTCAGTGCACCAAAAAGTATGGAAGACAAACCTCAGTCTTTAGATGAAGTTGACCCTGAGTTGTTAAGAACCTACGAAAAACTAGGCATCCCTTTGCACGAACAAGCCGTGCTTGCAGGTGTTGCTAACGTAGCCGTAGACATTGTTTTTGACTCGGTATCTTTGGGTACCACCTTTCGCGAAAAATTAGCGGAATCGGGTGTTATCTTTATGCCCATCAGTGAAGCGGTACATGTTCACCCTGAACTTATTAAAAAGTATCTGGGCTCAGTAGTGCCACAAAAAGATAATTACTACGCGGCTTTAAATTGCGCAGTATTTTCGGATGGTAGTTTTGTTTACATTCCAAAAGGGGTGCGTTGCCCCATGGAGTTGTCTACTTACTTCCGCATTAACGAAGAGAACACCGGTCAGTTTGAACGTACCCTTATTATTGCTGACGAAGGCTCGCACGTAAGTTACTTGGAGGGTTGTACCGCGCCCATGCGTGATGAAAATCAATTACACGCAGCGGTAGTAGAGTTGGTGGTATTAGATAACGCCGAGATTAAATACTCTACCGTACAAAACTGGTACCCAGGTGACGCACAAGGCAAGGGCGGTATTTACAACTTTGTAACCAAGCGCGCTATTGCACATAACAATGCCAAGATCAGTTGGACACAAGTAGAAACCGGCTCTGCCGTTACGTGGAAATACCCTAGCTGTATTTTAAAGGGTGATAATGCGGTCGGTGAATTTTACTCGGTGGCCTTAACCAATAATTATCAACAGGCCGATACTGGCACCAAGATGATTCACATTGGTAAAAATACTAAGTCTACGATTATCTCTAAGGGTATTTCGGCGGGTAAAAGCCAAAACGCGTATCGCGGTTTAGTGCGTATGAATCCAAGCGCAGAAGGGGCTCGTAACTTTACGCAGTGTGACTCGTTATTAATTGGTGATAAGTGTGGTGCCCACACATTCCCATACATAGAAAGCAAACACCCAAGCGCCATCATTGAACATGAAGCCACTACCTCTACGGTAAGTGATGATCAAATGTTTTTATGTCAGCAGCGCGGCATAGACCCAGAGAAAGCGGTGTCTATGATCGTGAATGGTTTTTGTAAAGAAGTCTTTAAAGAATTACCCATGGAATTTGCGGTAGAAGCCGGCAAGTTATTGGAAGTGAGCCTAGAAGGTTCAGTGGGCTAAACCCCCGTGTAAGTATTGAGCCGCTAATGTGTCAACGCTCAATAAAAGTAAAGGCAGTGGTAAATAAACACCACTTGGTTGCGTACAAAAAATTGGATTTAAAATGTTAACGATTAATAATTTACAAGCAAAAGTAGAAGATAAAGATATTTTGAAAGGCTTAAGCTTAAATGTTAAGCCTGGCGAAATCCACGCCATCATGGGGCCAAACGGCGCCGGTAAAAGTACCTTGGGTAATGTGTTGTCTGGCCGTGATGGTTACACCGTCACCGGTGGCGAAGTATTGTTTAACGGTAAAAACATTCTAGAGCTAGATGCTGAAGAACGTGCCCGCGAAGGGTTGTTTTTAGCGTTTCAGTACCCAGTAGAGATTCCAGGGGTGAGTAACCTAGAGTTTTTAAAGGCCTCTGTGGATGCGGTTCGTAAGCATCAGGATAAAGAACCTTTGGACAGTATGTCATTTCTAAAGCTGGCGCGTGAAAAATGTAAAGCGGTTAACCTAGATCAAAACTTCTTGAAACGTGGTGTAAACGAAGGTTTCTCGGGTGGTGAGAAAAAGCGTAACGAAATTCTACAAATGATGATGTTAGAGCCTAAGCTGTGCATCCTAGATGAAACCGATTCAGGCCTTGATATCGATGCCTTACAAGTAGTGGCCGAGGGCGTTAACAGCCAGCGCGATCCTAATCGTAGTTTTATTATCGTGACGCACTATCAGCGTTTGCTTGACTATATTGTGCCTGACTTTGTACATGTTTTGGCCGATGGCAAAATTGTAAAAAGTGGTGGTAAAGAATTGGCGCTGGAGCTTGAAGAAAAAGGCTACAGCTGGATTGAAAACGGGGAGGCGTAATTGTGACTGAAGTTGCTTCTTTAACGGCTGTTGATAACACCGCCAAAATAGACTTTTCGCAAGACGCTTTGGCGTTTGTGAAGACTCAAGCCCACGATGCGGGTTTAACCGAAGTGCGTGAATCCGGTTTAGCGGCATTTGAAAGCCTGCCGTTTCCTACTCGTAAAACAGAAGAGTGGAAATACACGTCATTAAATGCTTTAACTAAGCAGAACTTTAACCAAGCGGCGCAAAACTTCGATTTAGAAGATGCCAGCGATTTATACGTTATCGATGAACTAGACGCTTACCGCGTGGTGTTTATTAACGGCGCATTTGTTGCTGAATTGTCTGATGATATTACGGTGCCCGGCATTGAGTTCACACCCTTCTCACAGGCCAACGATGCTCAGCGAGCCATCATTACTACGCACATTGGTAATATTGCCGAGACACGTCGTAACTTATTTACCGCACTTAATAACGCCGCGGTAGAAGAGGGTGTATTGCTGCATGTGGCTAAAAACGTTCAGTTAGACAAGCCTATTCAAATTGTTAATATTGTAAGCCAACAGCCCCAGCCGTGTACGGCTTTTAGTCGTTGCCTGTTAGTGCTTGAGTCTTTGGCACAGGCCACCGTTATTGAGCAGTTTGTCTCTACTGCGCAAACACAAAACGTATTGTTAAACCAAACCACCGAAATTCAAATTGGTGATGGCGCTAAATTAAATCATTACCGTTTACACACCGAAGATGAAAGCAGTTTGCATTTTGGTGGTGTATACGTTGATTTAAACCGTGATAGCCAGTTTGAAAGTTATCAGGTTGCCTTGGGCGGAAAAATTAAACGCTTTGATGTTTTGGTTAACCATAATCAGCCAGGCAGTCACTGTGAAATGAAAGGCGTGTACTTGCCTAAGAATGATCAGCACATCGATATCCACAGCTACATTGAACATATCTCGGCTAACTGCACCACCGATGAAACCTATCGTGGCATTATGGCTGATCGCGCTAAGGCCGTATTTAATGGCCGTATTCATATTCACCCTGATGCGCAAAAGTCGTTTGCGAACCTTAGTAATAAAAACTTGTTGTTATCTAACAAGGCGCAAATTAACTCTAAGCCAGAGCTTGAAATTTACGCCGATGACGTAAAGTGTGCGCACGGTGTTACGGTGGCTCAGCTAGACGATCAAGCGTGTTTCTATTTACAAAGCCGTGGTATTTCACGCCCTGAAGCTGAAATAATGCTGAGCTTTGCGTTCATTAACGAATTGTTAGAAAGCATTCCGTTACCGGCGATGCGTAAAAAGCTGCGCCCATTATTGGCGCAACAGTTTAGTGCTGATGAAGCGTTAACGCAGCACATCCTAGACGAAGACAGCGGTGTACATTCGGGGGATGAGCAGGCATGAGCATCAATGTTCAAAAAATTCGCCAGGATTTCCCTATTTTGGATCAACAGGTTCACGATAATCCGTTGGTGTATTTAGACAATGGCGCCACTACGCAAAAACC
>JAPYOO010000219.1 GCA_029938135.1 Bermanella sp.
TGTCCACCATTCACACTCCAATCATAACTCTTAGATATGTCAGCCAACGCTATTAGGTTGATTCACCACATACACCATAAAGCGCCCTCAAAGGCATTTTCTTAGGCTAATGTTAATTAAGTAACGCTAAAAACACCTAACACTTAACGCTTACCCAAAAGGAAATCACCATGAAGAGCTTGATCAGCAGTACGCTAATCTTACTGGCTCTGTATGCCCAGGCCACGTGTGCTGATGAGCAGCAATCTCGCCTTATTGTTTTATCCAGTACCTACACATCAATCAGCGGACAATATACCAGTGTTAAACCCACCTACTATATTCCACTGCAAGACAGTAATTGCGGCTTAGTATTTTTTAGAAGCCTAAACAGAAGCCAAACCGTGAACCAAGCAGGCGCTGATCAAAACCGCCTTAGCCAGCACTACGGACTCGGGTTTCATCAACAGGTGAATAGTTGGATGTATACCCAAGTGATAGTGCAGTCACAACAATACAGCCAACAAGAGGGCGCATACGAGTCCTTGTTTAATGTGAGCATGTCTTTTTAAACAAAAAAGCCCGAACAGAATACTAGATTCTATTCGGGCCATTTTGGCTCACTGACTTTAATTACACGCTATCTTAAAATGATCTTAGTTTACAGATTCTCGGGCTATTCGGTTTGAAATCAACGTCTCCACCAGTCTGAAGCCAATTCTATTGCTATGTTTGTTGATAGCAGCCTTAGAGCGATTGGAAGAGCGTAACTGACTAGGAAGATCATACCAAGACCCTCCTCTCACTGCTTTATTGCTGCAGCTAGCCTGTAAAGCGCCTTCCTGCGGGGCGCTCTCCTGCGGGGCATAAGCATCCGTGTAGCAATCAGCTGTCCATTCCCACACATTACCTTGCATATCATGCAAACCAAGCGCGTTTGCTGGAAACTGTCCCACTGCAACCGATTCTTTATTATCCCATTTATAGCAACCCTCGCAGTTGGCCTTATTACCTGCATTCTGTGCATCCCAATTACTGGCCTTAGCTGCATACTCCCATTGCGACTCACTGGGCAGGCGCAATGTTTTACCTGACTTTTCACTTAACCACAGGGCAAACTCATGGGCATCTTGCCAGCTAATATTAATCACTGGCCGCTGTCCCCGGCCCCAACCTTCGTCATTAGGAAGCGGCTTGCCCACATTTTTGGCATAATTATCATATTGCGCAAACGTAATTTCGGTCTGGCTCATACTGTATGAAGGTAAGGTCACACTATGTACTGGCAGTTCGTCTTTATCGCCTTGACCTGTGCTATCACCCATTTCAAATACACCACCTTTTACCAGCAACATGTTAGGCATGCTTATTTGCACAACGCCCTGATGGACTAACTCTAACCAATCCCTTTTTGCGCTTTCAAAAATTTTAGCTGACATTAAATATTGGTAATTTTCTTGCCGCTCACCTGCCTGAGTAAAATAAGCATTGGCCGATTTTATTAAGGACTTAAAACCCATTACTCTTTTAGCGATCTCTTGCCAGGCCTGCTGACCTTCAAGTGCAAGTGACTTGGCTTTTAAACTGGCGTTAAGACCTACCAATTGCTCCTTGAAAAAAACATGTAAAACACTCCACTGTTTAGTGGCCTGTACAAACGCGCCTTCTTTTTCCATAACAAGCGTTTGAGCCCACACTTCATTTTTCCGAGTATGCAATGCCGTCGTTTCTTGCGCTAATACGCTAACAAAAGCCGCACGCGCAGTGAGTGCCTGACTCTTGGCTTGAGACCACTCACTTAACATTAAAATATTTTCCTTAGCGCTGTTTAGCTGGGCCTCAACATGAACAATAGCGCTTAACAACTCATCTTTTTCCAAATCCATTATTTGGATTTGCCTTAACCGTACCAATTCATCTCGATGTTCAATGGCCAATGGCGTTTGCTCAACGTGAATATCTATGGTGAGCGCATTCCACTGCAGTAAACGTTCATCCACGGTCTTTAACAATTTCGCTAGCTGTAATTGCTGTGCCGATAAATCCTCAACTAAAACCTGGGGTGCAGGGATTTGTATATCCACTTTTCCAACAGGGGCAGGCCCATCACAAGCAGCCAGCAGGCCCATAAAAATAAATACTAAGCTGTGTTTAAACATATGCCCGCTCCTTATAAACATTGACAGGTTAGACGGGCAAATACTTGCCAGTCATCCTTACCTGCACTGTTACTGATTTGTGCTTGGGCTGCCGTCACATCAAGCGCCAACATAGATGTGCCCGAGATACTCATACCCAACCCAACGGCTGCTAACGATTCTTGAGTACCAAAACCTTCTACCTTGCCACCATCATGGAACACGTAAAAATCAAAACCCTGACCCCATGCATTTAACCCGTTATAATGCGCTTCTATATTATACTGATAGCCATCATCACCATTGGCGAAACCAGGTTCATAACCGCGCACCGATGAAGAGCCACCGGTACTAAAGGTTAACGCACCCGCTAAATCGGGCTGTGCCGCATGCTGCCAACTACTGGCAAGCAATCCGTATATCGGCCAATTGGGAATACGCGACACCGCGGAAAAATCCCCTTTAAACATATGTACTTCATCATAAGGCGGATCTACCAATAGGTTTTCAATGGCGGCATAATTAATATATTGAGAGAGACTTACCTGCCAAAATGACCCTAATAGATTAATTTGAGCACCCGCGTAAAACTGGCTAATTTTTAACTCACTGATTTTTGCATTTTTTACCACCCTGGATTCAGACCAGGTATAACTGCTACCCAACAATATATTTAGCCAATACAAATCATCAGATAAAGCCAGATAACTACTGTCCAGGCTGATGCGATCTGACCGACCTTCTACATTTGAATCATTATCAAGGTCACCGCCAATAATATTAGTGGCTGTATTGGCCAAAGACCCAGATACACGCCAGCCACTGTCTAATATTGCCGAACTGTAACCTACATTTAACGACTTAATACCGGTTTGGTTACGAAAGAAATCCCACCCTTTATTAAAGTCCAAATTGGTTCTGCCACTGTGTAACACATGCACCGAAGCGCGATCACCATCCATCAGCACTTTTTGACGTGTGTAAAGTACTCCCAATTCATTTTTACCGGTACTCTCTACCCCGTAGTTATCCCAGAATAAATACAACTGATCCCGCTTGGGTTCATCCACACGAATAATAATATCCGTTAAACCAAAGGTCGTTCCCGCATGTAGCTCCGCTTGTAAACGCTGATCGTTTACTCGGTTATAACGCAACACGTCACTTTCCAATGCGCGAATATCTATGGCTTGTACTTGTTCGTCATTGCGTAACCATTGACGGATAAAGCTGTCATTTAAGTAATGATTATCTTCGATAATTAATTTACCTAAGCTGCCCTCCACTAATCGGATAAACACAACACCATTTTTTATCTTTTGTGGCGGTAACGTGGCGGTGGCGGTAAAGACATTATTATTTCGATAAACCTGATTAATGCGCAACACCAATTGATTAAGGGCAGCAAAACTTACCTGAGTTGCCAATAACGGCCGCACCACTGCAGCCAGATCTTGCTGTGTTAAGTATTGAGACTTACTAAAACGAACACTTTTTAGTTCAAACGTGGGACCAGAACTTACTTCCGTTTTATTCTCGTTTACCTGTTTATCCTCAATTGCTTTTACATCTATTGGCTTAGCAATTTTTTCCTCAAATAACTTTTGCTTGGTTTGCAATAAACCAGGTTGTTGATCAATAAGTTTGCCCGCTGCCCCTTGCTGGTCTGTAATTCCGTCTGGTAACTCACCCGCGTAAACAGATGAAGTAAATAGCGTTAAACTTCCCATTACAATGGCTATGTTTTTCATGTAATTCATCTTAATTCATAGCCACTTCAATGGTGTATTCATCTTTTTCATCTGCAGCATCACCTTCTGCCACATCCGGGACCTGACCTTTACGATCAACGCCTTTGCCAATCAACTTAAACTTAAGCGCTTCTTTCTTCCAAACCTGAGGTTTTCTGTAAGGAACTGAGAAGTGATTTTTGGCAAAATTACCAAGGTGAGTTGTATCATCATTATTAATAATGATACGTTCGATATAAGAGGAAAAAGACCCAACCCCCAAATTAATCATTGGCTGATCAAACGATGGTTGCTCACTCGACTCATCCTGCACATATACCGTTTCAGCACCTGAAATATAATTTAGAAGTACCGGGTAACGATCAACGGTTGTTTCAGCATTAGTGGTAATAACATTACCCTCCACATGAAGTCCGAAATCATATATTTCAGAATTTTCCACTGTCACTAACTGTGCATCTACGTTCTTAGCACTTGGATCTAAGTTATCTAGGTTTATAGTTAAGGTGGGGGTTGTCATAGCATACTCACCCGTTACATCGCCAAACATAATATGGAAATTATCTTCGGTGGTTAACTGCCCATTATGAGTAATAAGCTGGGTGATATTTAATTGATCGGTATTTAATATATTGGTATCAATTAAATCTGCGCGCTCATCTAAAATACCGCTTAGAGCAATATTTACCTCAGACAGATCATTACCATCTATATTGGCAGTAATGCTAGGCCCTTCAAGGCTTACTGGTCCCGAGCTGGTTAATAAAATGTTATCAATTTCCATGCCCTGTTTAGCGGCAATCTCGCCTCGGTCCATGGTCATGTCGGTGGCATAGAAGAAACCATCCACATACAACCATGGGGTTCCCACTAATTCATCAATAGTAAGATCTTCCATACCGCGCACTCGAATATTACCATTTCCAGTTTTTAACAAAGTAGCATGTAAATCACTATTACCGACTAGGTTCACATCCCCCGTTTTAGTACTCGCCGAAATCCAAGGGATATCCACAACAAATGGATTCCCCAACCCGGTTGTAGACGAAATATTATGTTCACTTGTTTGAGAGCCAATTCCCGTTGCCGCATTAAGAATGGCCCCCGATTCTGTGCGGGTTCCCGTTAAGTGGACCAGACTATCAAGATTGCCATTAATAGAACCGTTTTGAGCATTAAGATTGAAAGCATCCACTTTATCAGCATGACTGATAACTTGCGCAACGTGTATGTCATTCAATGCGTCTACATGTACATGCCCATCTGCTTCGATCTGTGACTGAGTTCCCATAGTAAAAGACTCTGCATTCACCAAGACATTACCACCCACCGTTAGTAACTGATTGGCATCCAACGATACTGCCTGGGCCGCATTTATAGTTAAGTCACCGCTAAATGAAGACGGCTGAATTTCACCTTGCTGCATTTGGCCAATATTTATATTTCCTGTAAGAGTCACTTGGCCAGCCGAAGTAAGAGACAAACCAGATAACGCATCGATATCGTTTAACGTAATATCAGCCAGGTTACTTACCATAGCACTTGCGCCGATTAACTCAGCCTTGCTACCTGTTACAAAATCAATACTCGCAGCATTGAACTCACTGTTTGATCCAACCTTAAGCTGCTTGTTTTCGGTTAGGGTCAAATCACCTACTGCTTTCACATCTAATGCATCAGCAACGGTAACATTGCCGTTTAGCAATACGCTATCACCGCTTTGCATAACCAGGTTATCTAATGTGGTTAGAT
>JAPYOO010000220.1:0-3722 GCA_029938135.1 Bermanella sp.
CCGGCCTGTCACGCCGGAGGTCGCGAGTTCGAGTCTCGTCCAGTCCGCCACTTTCTTTTTTTAATGCAGTCTGCATTAATATGTAAAACTCCCCCAAAAACTTGTAAACCATTCTTTGATGTTTATTTGGCACTTATTTCCTAATGCCTATTTCTTATTATTCCTGCGATTCATGAAAATGTAATGTTCATAAGCTAAATTATCCCTATTGTGTACTAAGCTATTGATTACAGTTGAAAATGCTGTGGAGTTTTTACATTTTTATATACCTTTAAGGATAAAGATATGAGTGATTACGAAGAAGAATTGTTAGAAGAATTAATGCTTGATGATGATGAGGTCGATGATGCTTTTGAGTTGTAGTATTTAAGTGTGCTTGCGCTGGCTTCAATAAGTCAGCGGTGTATTTGCCTTTCCTGTTTTATTTCTCCTGCTCTGTTTCTTGTTTTGATCTAAAATTCCCTGGTGACTGGTTTGTCCAGCGTTTAAATGCGCGCTGAAAAGCCGTGGGTGATGAAAACCCTAATAGATAAGCGATTTCGCCAATAGCAAGATTGGTGTCTTTTATGTAGCTTTCTGCCAGAGCTTTTCGGGTGTCATTAAGCAGCGTTTGGTAGCTAGTATTTTGTTCCTGTAGTTTGCGCCTTAAGGTCCAGGGTGGCATGCCAAGGCTGTCGGCAACTTGGTTAATACTGGGAGTTTGTCCTTCCAGTAGTGGGCTTATTTCATCCATAACTTTTTCATTAAGACTGCGGTTTCGGGTTACTTGCGCCAAACGTTCATCGCATATGTTTTGTAAATTTAAAAAAGCATTTTTGTCATGGTGTATCAACGGCCAATTAAGTGCTTCGGGTTTAATGATGAGGGCATTACGTTTCTGGCCAAATAATACCGGGCATTGAAAAACTTCTTCGTAAATCTTGGCATAACTAGGTGCTTCAAATTCCACTTCAACTTGTTTAATAGCGCCAGCGCGGCCACATATCCACTCTATAACCTTTTGTTGAGATGAGATAAAAAGATCCACCACAAAAAAATTATATTCATTGTATGGGCTGATGGAGTAAAAACTTGAGACGCCAAAGCCATCTTCTAGATAAAAGCTAGATTGGCCGCGACTGTTGCTGCCAGATAATCGTTCATAGTGTGCCATGACCATGCAGGCGGCTTCAATATCTTTGGCGGTCATGGCTAAAAAGCCGGTGAGGCCCAATAGTGGAATCTTCACTTGTTGGCCCATGATTAGGCCCAGTTCAGGGCGCTCAAGAGATTGTATGGCGCTGTGGCCCAAGCGCATAAATCGTGGGATGCTAATGCGACCTTCGGGTTGCCCAAGTTTTGCGTCAGACAGGCTAAACTGCTCACGCAGTGCCTTAGAGTCACCGCCCAGGCTTTCAAATGCCTCTAAAATGGCGCGAACGTAGCTTACTGTGATGTCGCCAAGTTTCATTTGTTTAACTCGGTTGAATTATTGTTCATATGGGGTATTGGCGAATGGTAGCAAGGAACCTAAGGTGTGTACCAGCTTTACTCGTTAGTGGCTTGTTTTCTATCGGCACTAATTTAGTTAAAAACAATAATGAACATAAGTGAGAATGAAGATGAGCCTGTACTCCCATTTGTTAGAACCGCTAGATCTAGGATTCACTAAGGCTCGCAGCCGAGTATTAATGGGTTCTATGCACACTGGCCTTGAAGAGCGTAAGGGTGGGTGGGAGCGCCAGGCAGAATACTTTAAACAGCGAGCGATCGGCGGTGTCGGTATTATCGTTAGTGGTGGTATCGGTCCTAATGAAGAAGGCGTGGGGGTTCAAGGCGGTGCCATACTGGTGAATGATGAGCAAGTGGCTAAACACCAAATTGTCACTAAGGCCGTTCATGAAGTGGAAGGCGCGTTAATTTGTATGCAAATTCTTCACACAGGTCGTTACGCTTACAATAGTAAGGCGGTATCAGCATCGGCGGTTAAGTCGCCTATTCATCCATTTCCTCCAAAAGAGTTGGATGCGCAGGGTATTGAAAAACAAATACAAGATTTTGTTACTTGTGCCTTGTTGGCCCAGAAAGCGGGCTACGATGGCGTAGAAATTATGGGTTCTGAAGGTTATTTCATTAACCAGTTCATCGTAAAGCACACCAATAAACGTACCGATGAATGGGGTGGCTCATATGAAAATCGTATTCGTTTAGCCAAAGAAATTGTGCGCCGTACCCGTGAGGCGGTGGGTGAGAAATTTATCATCATTTACCGATTGTCTATGCTTGATCTAGTGGAGGATGGCAGTACTTGGGATGAGGTGGTGTATTTAGGTAAAGAAATCGAAAAGTGTGGCGCCACTATGATTAATACGGGTATTGGTTGGCATGAGGCCCGTGTACCGACTATTGCCACCAGTGTTCCGCGAGCCGCATTTGTAGACGTCACTGCTCGTATGAAAAAAGAATTGTCGATTCCGTTAATTACCACAAACCGTATCAATACTCCTGAGGTGGCAAACGCTATTGTGGCTGAAGGGCAGGCCGATATGGTGTCGATGGCGCGTCCAATGCTTGCTGATCCGTATTTTGTTACTAAGGCGGCAGCCGGTCGTGGCGATGAAATTAATACCTGTATTGGTTGTAATCAAGCCTGTTTGGATCATGTTTTCAGTGGCGGCGAAGTATCTTGTTTAGTGAATCCTTACGCCTGTAATGAAACAATATTAATTGATCAGCCGGTGGTACTTAAGAAAAAAATCGCAGTGGTGGGGGCGGGTCCTGCAGGTCTTGCTGCTGCTACTACGGCAGCACGACGAGGTCATGAAGTTACCTTGTTTGATGCCGCTTCAGAAATAGGCGGGCAGTTTAATATTGCTAAGCAAGTGCCTGGTAAGGAAGAGTTTTTTGAAACTATTCGTTACTTTGGAAAAATGATTAGCAGCACAGGTGTTGAGCTTAAACTGAATACCCGTGTGGCAGCTAAAGACTTAATCTCGGCTGGGTTTGATGAAGTATTGCTGGCCACCGGAATCATTCCTCGCTTGCCTGAGCTTGAAGGGGTTGATCACCCAATGGTGTTAAATTACTTAGATGTATTGAAGCATAAGAAGCCAGTAGGTAAGCGAGTGGCGGTGATGGGGGCGGGCGGCATTGGTTTTGATGTGGCCGAATACTTAGTGCACGGTAAAACCACTCCAAGTATTGATAAGGCACAATTTATGAAAGAGTGGGGGGTTGATCTGAAGGTTGCCGGAGCTGGCGGTTTAATTCAGCCTGAGGTTGAACCTGCGGCCCGTGAGGTAACGTTAGTGCAGCGCAAGAAGACTAAGGTAGGTGCAGGCTTAGGTAAGACCACAGGCTGGATTCACCGCACGACGTTAAAACATAAAAATGTTCAAATGATTAACAAAGCTCAGTACTTAAAGATTGATGACGCTGGTTTGCATATTGAACTGGATGGTGAAGTTAAGGTGCTTGAAGTTGATAACGTGATTGTGTGTGCGGGTCAAGATCCGCAGCGTGAACTTCAAGCCGCGTTAGTTGAGGCAGGACTGAGTGTGCATCTTATAGGTGGTGCCGACAAAGCCGCTGAATTGGATGCCAAGCGTGCCATTAAGCAAGCCACTGAGTTGGCGGCTGCTATCTAAGTAAAGGAAGGCCAGTATGCAAAGTTCACCCTCTGATTATAGGGGGGGTAAGTAGGTGGCGTCTGAGAAAGCGCTTGCTGGCGATTCATAATCAAG
>JAPYOO010000220.1:3822-5613 GCA_029938135.1 Bermanella sp.
ATTCATAATCAAGACAAAATTGGCCCCTTTTAAAGGGGCCTTTTTTATGGAGTTGAATTCAGTATCATTGGAGCCTTTTAATCATCCGTTATTATTGAAGCACAATGTCAGTGTCAGCATTAAACGCGATGATTTACTTCATGCTGTGGTGAGTGGTAATAAGCTTTACAAGTTGATGTTTAACCTTGATGAATTTAAGCGCTCACATAAAAAAACATTGATTACCTTTGGTGGTGCTTACAGTAACCATTTACATGCCACCGCTTTCATGGGGAAAAAATTAGGCTTTCAAACCGTTGCCATCGTTCGTGGTGAGCAGCTCCTTCCGTTAAACCCTACCTTAAAAGACTGTACCGATTGGGGTATGATTTTAGAGCCCGTCTCCCGAGGTGATTACCGACAAAAACAAAAATCGGCTGATATTCAAGATATTATTAAGAAGTATCCGTCTGCCTATATTGTGCCTGAGGGTGGGGCCAATAAGTTAGGGGTGTTGGGGGCTTCTAAAATTATGGATGGTGTAGACCAAAAAAATATTGATGTTGTGGTAGTGGCCTGTGGCACAGGGGTGACTATGGCCGGTATTGTTTCGGCTTGTGAATCCCATGTGTCAGTGGTGGGAATGCCAGCATTAAAAGCTGAGAAATGGATGGCCAGTGAGGTTCAGGGGTGGCTGGACGTTGTTGGTTGCGACAATAAAAATTGGATGGTTGAGTGTCAGTATCATTTTGGGGGTTATGGTAAAACTAAACCGGAATTGTTGCAGTTTATCGAAGAAATGGCGCAGCAATATCAATTGTTATTAGATCCAATATACACAGGGAAAGCATTTTACGGTTTGTTAAAAATGATTGAGCAGGGTGAGATAGCCAGTGGAAGTCGAGTATTGTTTATTCACAGTGGCGGATTACAGGGCGCAAGGGGGCTTTCAGTTAATAGTTAGGGCGATGCCTAAAATTTAAACTTGCCTAGGTAATGGTACGGCGATTACCTGTTGGCAACATAACTGTGCTTTGGTGGCAATTAAGCCACTTCAGTTACAGCTTCGAGTGTTTCGTGATTACGTTTGCTGCGGTATTGAGCTGGGCTCATGCCGACATATTTAATGAATATGCGATCCAGCGTACGGCGACCCGAAAAGCCAATCTTCATGGCAATTTGCTCAATGCTTTGCTTGTTGTCCAGCAGCATGCATTTAGCTTCTTCAATGCGCGATTGCGTAAGAATCGACTTAAGCGACGTGCCTTCTTGCTGAAGGTGGCGATTTAATGTGCGTGAACTAATGTGGAATAGTTCGGCAACTTCACGTTGAGTGGCGCTGAACTCAATACGGTTTTGAGTTAATGCCTGGCGAATCCTATCGCTTAACAACGCGCGATTATTGATTTTCTCGGCCAGGTTTTTCACTTCTGTTTTGATCATATTCATAATGTGTGGGTTTGCCTGATGGAGTTGCTTGTCAAGCCAGAAGGCGGGAAATACTACAGACACCTCCTGACAGTTAAACCGGACGGGAGTGTGTAGCCATCTTTCATACGAAGATTCATAGCTGGGTGCATTGAATGGTAATAAAAGCTGGGTTAGCTTGAATTCGCGACCACATATTTGTCGTAGCCATTGGCAAGTGATGGTTAAAATCAAATCGTAACGAATGTGATTTTGTTCACTTGTTTCTTGGTTGATGGGGAACGTAATTTTGACACTACCGTCTCCCTTGCGACTGAATATTGGCGGAGCTTCATCGCTGAAAAGGATGTAGTAACGGTTTAAATACACCAACGCTTCACTGAG
>JAPYOO010000661.1 GCA_029938135.1 Bermanella sp.
TGGATAATACCCTTGGCATTATCAAACGTTTCGCCGTGACGGGCAATTAAGATAGGCATGTTAAAGTCTAAGTAAGTGAGATGATTTACAGTCAGTATTACTTATGGGCAGTCAGTGATCAAACTATATTAATCATTAACAATCTGTAAAAAAATGGCGAGCTGGCAATGCAGCTCACCATTTTAATTAATGTAAAATGACTGTTTATCGTCCTAACACACCACGCGCAATCACTTCTTTCATGATTTCAGAGGTACCTGCATAAATGGTTTGAATACGGGCATCGCGGTAAAAGCGTGAGATAACATATTCATCAGTGTAGCCGTAGCCGCCAAACAATTGCAGGCATTCATTAACCACGCGTACTTGCATTTCGGTGGTAGCCAATTTTACCATGGCCGCTTCATCAATTGTCATGGTATTGTTTTGATAGTTTTCGGTATATTTTTCTACTAGGGCACGGCACATTTCTATTTCGGTTTTGCACTGGGCCAGTTTAAAACGTGTGTTTTGAAATTGACTTACCGTCGTGCCAAACGCTTTACGTTCACGCACGTATTCTGCGGTAATTTCCAATGCCCCTTGGGCATGTCCTACTGCTGCAACCGCACAGCCTAAACGTTCACGTGGTAACTCTTGCATCATGTGAATAAAGCCTTTGCCTTCTTCACCCAGCATGCAATCTTTGCTGACGCGCATGTCTTCAAAAAACAATTCGGCGGTGTCGCTAGAATGCTGACCCATTTTTTCAATTTTTTTGCCCTTAGCAAAACCTGGCAAGCTAGCATCCACTAAAAATAACGAGATGCCTTTGGCGCCGGCGTTGGTATCAGTTTTGGCGGCCACAATCACAAGGTCGGCGTGAATGCCGTTGGTAATGAATATTTTAGAGCCGTTAATAATATAGTCGTCACCGTCTTTACGCGCGCTGGTACGAATACCGGCCACATCGCTGCCCGCTCCGGGTTCGGTCATGGCCAAGGCCGCCACTACGTCACCGGTGGCCATTGGCGGCAACCATTTATCTTTTTGCGCTTCAGTGCCCAGCTTTAAAATGTAGGGTGCACAGATATTGGCGTGAATGTTGT
>JAPYOO010000662.1 GCA_029938135.1 Bermanella sp.
CAAGAGGTGGGTAGGCGTTATAGTTTAATTGCTTTAAAGCTTTTGGAAGGCTTTAAGGCTGAGCTGGAAGTTGAGTAAAATGGCAATAGTTGCAGCCATAAAAAAACCCGAACTCAAAAGAGATCGGGTTTTTAGAATAAATGGTACCGATGGGCGGACTTGAACCGCCACGCCTTGCGGCAACGGATTTTGAATCCGTCGTGTATACCAATTTCACCACATCGGCACTGCTACGAAATTTTATAGATGTCGAACCATCTTACGACTTAATCTTGCCTTGCTATGAAGGTAGGCTACGCAGGCCCCGATTAAGTGGCCGGAATAATACCAGTAAAGCCTGCCAAGTCAATGATTTAATATAAGAAAATGTCTGCGTTGCCTTAAAATACAGGCATTCCTCTGGCTTAGATCAAGTTCAAAGTTTTACGTTAACTATGTGAATATTTAACATGAAGCGTCGCTTAGTACTGTGTAAATCCTAGCTTTGCCGTATAATCCGCAGCCCAAATGAAGCCCATAATCCATACCAATCTAAAGGGTGTGAGTGGCCCAACGAATTATTTACCTGTTGTTGCTCATAAAATAGCAGGTGTTTGAGCGTAATAAATGAAAACCAGTGATTTTACATTTGAGCTTCCCGATGAGCTGATTGCACGCTATCCCTTAGAGACACGCAGCAGTAGCCGTTTATTGTGCCTGCGTGACAGCCAGCTTGAGCATAAAAAGTTCACGGATTTACTGGATTTAGTGCAGCCAGGCGACCTGATGGTCTTCAATAATACCCGGGTAATTCCGGCGCGCCTGTTTGGTGAAAAGCAAAGTGGCGGCAAGTTAGAGGCTTTAATTGAGCGGGTAACCGGTGAAAATACCGCCCTAAGCCACATTCGGTGCAGCCGCAGCCCTAAGCCCGGCACCACTATCTTGTTAGAGGGCCTAGAAGTAGAAATTACAGGCCGCCAAGACGCCTTATTTGAATTGACCTTTAAGCTGGCCCCCGGTCAAAACCTTGTAAATTGGTTAGAAGAGGTGGGTCACATGCCTTTGCCGCCGTATATGGCGCGCGAAGACGAGCTAAGTGACCGCGA
>JAPYOO010000027.1:0-2235 GCA_029938135.1 Bermanella sp.
AACTTTAACCCTCATCAAATTCTGACCGACTCTGTCCACAATACACCTATAAACGAACCAGCCGGCTTGCCATAATAATGAGCTAACACTTGTTTACTCTACCAAAGCCATTTTAAAGTCGCCTCGAGCCCCTTAATGAAAACAGCCCTATTTAGTCTTTTATTATTATGCACCGCACAATTGAGTCAGGCACACGTGGTCGCGGATGTGGACTTCCCTGAAAACCTGCCCGCTAATACCTTACATCCCAAGATGAAACTCAATGGAGCGGCATTAAGAGAGCTGTACCTTTTAGTAGACACCTATGCGGGAGCATTGTACTTAGAGGAGCTCAGTCAATCCGCAAGCCAAATAATTGCCAGTGAGCAACACAAAACCATGATATTCCACGTGTTATTAAACAAGGTGAGCGCTAGGCGGTTATCCAATGCGTTGCATGAGGCCCTATTGCTCAACATCAGTAAACATCAGCATCAAGGCTTACAAAGTGACATCAATACGATGCTGAGTTACTTTTCAGGAAGCTTAAAAAAAGGTCAACAGGCCGTCTTTCACTACATACCGAATCACGGCACTCAGATAAGTGTGGCAGGCAAGGTAAAGGGCCTTATTGCCGGCAAAGATTTTTATAATGCCATGCTAAAAGTATGGATTGGCAAGAGCCCGGTGACCCGAGCTTTCAAAGACAACATATTAGGCCTTTAAAGCCCACTTGGTACGTTAATGTTAATAATTTCATTGAGTCATGTAACAGCGAACTAATGTTCACTTAAAACGTGACATAGTACACACTCCTTAATTGATAGGCGTCACATTAGAGTGATATAACGAGCTTTAGAAACCTATAACAATAAGAGCCTGTCCATGAAACTGCTGCCACTCACGTTTGCCTTTTGCATTTCACTGTTCATGTTTAATTCAGTTCACGCCCATACGGTTTCTGGTGTAGAACTAAGAGAAATTGTACCCGCCACGTCCGAGCGACCCGAGTTAGTTCTTAATGGCGCAGCTCTTAGAGAACTGTACTTATTGATTAAATCTTATGTGGGCGCCCTTTACGTGGAAACCCCCAGTAATGACCCTGTTGCACTCTTAGAAAGTGAAACCCATAAACGCATGGTATTCCATGTGATGATGAAGCGCGTCAGTGCTCGCCGTATTGGCAATGCCTTACAAGAGGCCATGGTATTAAACCTGGACCAACAAGAGCATAAAGCCTTAAGCAAAGATTTAGATAAAATGGTCAGTCTGTTTGAAGGTAAGATGCACAAAAACGAAGAAGCCATATTTGATTACCTACCCGGTAAGGGCACTCGTATCACCATCAATGGAAAAGTGATGGGTTTTATCCCAGGCAAAGATTACTTCAATGCCATGTTATCCATGTGGCTTGGGGAAAACCCGGTTGGACGCACGTTTAAAGAAGAGATATTAGGATCTAACTTACCCGCCAGAAAAGCTCAATTAGCCGACAATTAATCCTGCGTTTTTTGATAATGGGCTTTAAACACATCCGAGCCCATTTTTTTTATCTGCATATCTATCATGGCCTTAAAAGGCACATATAAAGCATCAAATTGTGTACTGTTCGATAAAAAATTACACGACTGCGCAATGGCTTCTAGAGTCGACACACCACCTGATACCGTTGAAGAGCGTATTTGGTACTGGCTTTTTGGGGCATCCACCAACACCACCGCAGGCAATTGATGCAACCAGTCATTTATAAACCACATTTTTTTTGCCTTACGCCAAGTACCATCTAAAACAATAAGCAGATCCACCTGTTCATTCGCCTCCAAGCTTTGTCCCACATGCCAAGAGGCTGATTGATCAGTAGGAAATAATACACGAACATTGCTCGCACCTTTTAACACGTCTTTCGCCACCGGATGATCGCTGAAATCCTCTCCCACCAGCACTTGAATGGGCGACAAACACAATTGCAGGATAGGCACCGTGGCCAATGGCTGTTTTTGCTCAGAGGTGTGCTGAAGAATTAACACCTTACAGGGGGCCTGCAAGTGGACTAAATATTCACACAGACAAACATTTTGCGGGCGCAAACATTGATTACATAATTTTCTTGGCATATGCAGATTTTATTTCAGGATAAATACATTTTAGTGGTGAATAAACCTAGCGGGGATTATCCCTGTCAGGCCAAGTATTATATAACAAAGCATTAATGTCAGTGCACATACTCACTTACTTAAAGTGTTTTCAATTTACAGG
>JAPYOO010000027.1:2335-12798 GCA_029938135.1 Bermanella sp.
TGCTGCTTCAACATGGCAATCGTCGCTAAACTGCCACTCACTAAGCAACGCGGCGATTTGATGGCTACCGTGGCACAGAACTGTACCGGCCAACCCGTCTTAGGGTTCAATATATGGCAATAACGCTGACCATCTACCATCATATACCGTTCATAATAACCACTGGTGGCGATGGCTCCGTCGGTTAAGGGAATGGTAATCGCGGGTGTTTGAGGGTTACTGGGGTCGCGTATACCCACTATCCACGGACGGTTTCCAGGTCGACTGCCCACCACCGATATATCCCCACCTAAATCGACTAACCCATGTCCAATACCGTGATCCATTAATACCTGGCAGGCACAGTCGGCTGCGTATTCTTTAACCACTCCACCCAAGTCTATTTCCATGCCTTTTGGGAGAGTAATGTTATGACCATCCCAGTGAATTTTATCAAAGCCCACAAATGGTAAAATGTTATCGATTTGTTGTTGGCTAGGCAGTTTATTTGATTTGAAGTCCCACACTCGTCTCAGCGTGCCACTGGTAATATCAAATAAACCATCACTTAACTCAAAACACATGGCGGCATAATTGATCAGCCCCGCCGTCTCTTCATCCACCAGCACAGGCCCAAAGCCTGCTTGAGCATTAATGTGTGAAAGGTGACTTGCGGACAAAAAGCGTGAATATTTCTTTTCAAGACGCTGCACCTCGTGCTGGGCCAATGTTATGGCTCCATCAAGGGTGGTTTTATTTGAATGGTATAACTTGAAAGCACACGGACTGCCCATGGCTTTAAACTCATGGACACCAAACAGCAGCGGTGCTGCCGTACTAGAAGTGATAGTCCACGCCGAAGCTGAAGGTGGTAAAATTAACCAGCGCAGGCGTCTCGGTATCCTGTGAACCGGTTAACCCCCAGTTTTCGGCGCTAAAATACTGACTAAAGCCCATATTGAAAACCAATTCTTTATGGTGATATTGCAGATCCATACCCACAGCAATGGCGCCATAAGCGGAAAGCCTGAAATCATTACTATAAAATTCCTCGGCTGGGGGAGAATCCAACGTATAAAAATCAGCGGCATGCTGCCAGTGATAACGAACATTTGGGGCTAGGGTAATTTTCAAGCCTTGAACGTCAAAGTCCTTCCATACACTACTGGTAATCGTATTGGCCAATACACCCCAGTCATCCTGATAAAAACGATAATCTAAATGCCAGGCTGCACCATATGTATTTAAAAAATGTCGATATTGTGCTGAAACTGTGGTTTGCTCACGACTACTAGGACGTTTATCTGCACTTCGATAAGGGTCTGATAAATGTCCCTTTAAGCGGGTATAACCCACGCCTAATTGTAATGTACGATACTTGTCTATTACCTGAGTCACCCCTTCATAGAGCGACACACTGCGTTTAGTTTTACCATCGGCATCGGTGCGCCCGCCGCCAAAGATGTTGGCGTCGGTGGGTGAGAGTTCATCGAATGAGGTGCTTATTGAGCCCAATAACGTGGTGTGCTTTTGATTGATTTCAATCGTTCCAGACAACCCCAGCCCTAAAGATTGGTAATCATTTTCCTTAGATATGTAAACAGAGGTGCCCAGGGTACCCTCTTTAAAATATCGAGTAGCGGCCACACTGGCATCCACTCGAGTCTCTTCAATAGTGGCACCGCTCATAGTAACTTCTGTCTGACCAGTGTCATTAAGCGTGCTGCCATAGGGACTGGCACCACTAAGCGTTTCAAATTGAACACTGCTATCTATGCTGTATTTATCATCCACCGGCGTTAAAAAACGCAACTGCAATACATCAATGGCATAACGACCGGTAGAGCCAAATTTCACGCGCTCTACGGGTAGGTTTTCTTCTTGATACTGGGTATAACGCACACTTAAGGTTTTATTCTCAGGCGCTACGGCCCCATGACTAACACAAGGAATAGCCATGGCTGATAATGTTAAGGCCGACAAGGCACTGCCTTTTTTTGCTATGTTAGTTGCAGCCACAACCGCCTCCCGCTGCCTGGCCACCACCAGACGCACCCTCTTTACTAAAGTAAATATGGTTATCCATAGCGCCTTTCAACACTAAGGGAGCACCTTGCATATTAGGCTTAGCTAGGTGCCCTCTTTCCCAAGGTTTAACCGCGGTACAGGCACTTAGCAAACAAGGGATCAGTAAAATGCTTATTAAAATTTTCACAGTTCGCCGCTATTTTTTTCTTAATAAGGCAATGACTTGCTTACGGATATTTTTCATATCCTTGGGCTTAAAGCCAATATGAATGTGCTGAATGCGGCCTTTTTTGTCGATTAAAAACGAGGTGGGCATGCCTGGTAGCTCATATTTTTCAGGTACTTTACCTTTAGGGTCCATCAATACCGGGTAAGATACTGGAAATTGCTTAAGAAACGCTTTTGCATCAGCGGTCTCTTCATCCAGATTTACCGCGACCACTTCAAACCCTTTACGTTTTAACTCTTTACGTAAATCGTTTAATAAGGGTAATGACTGGCGACACGGCCCACACCAAGACGCCCAAAAATCCAAATACACCACTTTGCCACGATACTTCTTGAGGCTTTCCAACTTACCGGTTTTTAGGTTTGGTAACTTAAAGTTTGGTGCTGAATCCCCCGCTGACACGGCAAAAGCAGAGGTTGATAGGCATAGAGCCATGGCCATTAAAAAAGAACGTAACATGTATTTTTCTCCGTTTTTCATACAAGCTTGAACAAGTTTAGCACCTGTCACCCATTGAAGAATTTTAACCTTTCTTCAAGACAACCCATATTAGCCATAAGTTATAACTGGATATGAATAAAGTCCCGCCTTATCCTAACACTTAGGAATATGCAGGGCTCAGAAAATAGCGGATAGGGCTCACAATTCTGACTTAATACTCGTCATAAAACCCTCTATCGTATGAGCAATTGCGTGTACGTCCCCGTCTAGGTGTAAATGATGTCCCCCTTTATACCAATACAATGAATTGGGGCAGGTTAATTGATCCCAGCGTGCCTTTAAGCGCTCTTGGGTAAAGAGGCCATCACTTGCGAATATGCCTAACACAGGACACTCAATACCCTTAATAAAGGCACCAATTAAGGGCTCGGGTAATCGCATCATTGAGGTGTATTTAAGGCGTTTATCATTTGACCAACAAAAACCCTGATCTGTTTCTATGACACTGCGCTCCATAAGCAAGGCCGCCGACTCGGGGGATAGTTTTAACGGGCCGTTTAAGCGGGTTTCAATAAAGTTTTGCAGGCTTGGTTTAGGTTTTTGCTGAGCGTTATGAGATTTCATGCTGGTAATGGCTTCAGCCAGACGCGCAGGCGCTTCATCTAAGCTGCCCGCCATCGGCCCTATGGCTTCAATGAGCGTTAATGAGGACAACCTTTTAGGAAATGTGGCGGCGTACATTGTGGCCATAACAGCCCCCATTGAATGCCCTAGTAAATGGCATGTTTGCCAACCCAATGCATCCAATATGAGTTCAATATCTTCTACACCGGCCCACATATGATAATGATGAAAATCCGACCAATGACCGCTTAAACCATGGCCCGGTAAATCAACCGCGATGACATTACAGTGCTCTAACAACGGTGCCAAATGCGTAAAACTGGCCGCATTATCCAACCAGCCATGCAATGCCAATACCGGAAGGCCCTCAGGATTCCCCCACTGGAGCGCATGAATTTCAATATCTTTGATTTTTAATATTTGGGCGCTTGCCATGAGTTTAATGCCTGGATAGTTTGATGAATTTTTTCAGCCGTTAATTCCGGCACTTCTAATGGAAACAAATGCGTTCCAGTAAACCGCTGAGTCAACAGCCCCATTTTATGGCGCATGTACTTCACTAAAAATGGACGCACCACATTACTTTGCTGCCCATAAATCATGGCACCGGGTACGCTTATATTGGCTTTCTTTCCATACAGGTTATGAGGCACTGTGCGAAAAATTTGAATTTCGGTAGCAGGTTTAAAACTCAAGCGCACTCCCTCATCACAGGATTGAGTGCCATGGGTTACGTAATCTTGTAAACATCTTGGGTCCGTTTTACTAAATAGACTTTTCTTTTTGAAATACGAATATGCCTGGGCTTTATCTGGCCAATTTTCTTGCCGCCCTAGGGTCCGGCCTGCCGGGGTAATTTTATCAATAAAATTAAATAACTTGGCCAGCCTAACTATATGGGAAACCTTACGCTCAAGAATGGGCGCGTCCAACAAGACCACCTGTTTGATTAAATCGGGACGACGCTTGGCCGCGATGTAACTGAGCACGCCTCCAAAACTGTGACCCACTGCGATGACCGGCTTGGAATAGTTTTTTTGTAGATAATCTATTAGTTCGTCGGCGAGAGCGGACCAGTTATCTGTCACTGGGAAATCGGGGTTGTGAGCCAGCATTGGAATGTAGCCCACTTGGTAATGCATATTTAATGCATCCATTAATACCGAGTAACTTTTTGCAGGAATACCGTTTGCGTGGGAAAAATGAATAATCTCTTTTGTCATAAACCTTTCAACATTTTTTATACTTTTATCTTACCAAGGATTCACCGCAATCCCAGCAGGACTCACTATATACCCTTGTTCACGCAATAAATTTAATAAGCCTTTTTTACCCGGCAAATGCAATGCACCTACAGCTATAAAACTGCGGCCTTTATTTAAAATAGGCTGCAATCGATTAAACATGCGAATATTACGTTGGTCAATGAGGGTATCTTTTAATCTTTGTGACAAATCATGGTCTGCTGTTTGAAGCTCCATGGATTGCTGGTAAATTTCATCTAAATTCCCCGTTAAATAGGTTTGAATTAATTGCTCATGCATTTCATGCAACATGGGCAAATTATCCAGTGTATCTACCAGCAAGGAAATTTGATCTTTGTTGCTCAATTGATCAAATACCGCTAACTGCTCCTGTAATGTTTCTAAGGCACAGACCTCTTTATATTGATATTTGGCCCAGTGATAAAGCTGCTCATCCAATGCATAACCACCATGACCTTTTGGCCGACTCAGCAACATCATGGCCGCCCATGGTTTCAGGTGGGTAGCCTGCACCGGCCCCATGCCAATTTTATTCAGGCTTAGGCTTAATCGATTAAATAGCTTTTCACCTAGTATCTGATCAAGTGAATTAGGTTTAGACAAAAGCATCGCCAAGCCGATACTGACTTGAGTTTCACGATTAGGAAGGATTTCTAGACATAGGGTTTTAGCTTCGTTAAAGCGGCTTTTCACGCGAACACTTAACTTTTTCACGCGCTTATCATCAACATGGATAGTGCCAAATACATAGCTGACAGCTTGCTTAGGCAACTGTACTCGCCATAACAAGCCCTCTGCCACGTCGCTGTGTACGCTGACAGAAAAAACAAAGGCACAAAGACTTAAATACAGTGAATTTTTTGAAATATTCCACACTGGGGGGCAAACACCTCGGTTTGAATATCAACAATCGCTGCGGTATCCACATGCATGCCTTGCTCATGGCCATCACAGAGTTGACTGGCTAGACGACCCGCAAATGTCTGATGACAAATAATTAAAACATTCAGTGCCTCTCCCTTCAACGATGCAAGCTCATTCACCGCCTGGCGTGTACTGACATCAGGAGTGACCCAGGACACGGTGGCAGAGTGCGTAAAGATTACCTGCGCGGCCTTAACCTGCTCAAACGTTTGTTGAGCACGCAAAAAGGGACTAATAAAAACATGATCAAAATGAAGCTGGGATAAGTATTGTTGAGCAGCAGTAAACGATTGTTCAATGCCGGTTGCGGTTAACTCCCGAAGTTCATCACTAGGAGCTCGCATATGCGCCTGTCCGTGGCGCATGATATACAGTTGATGCATTACTGCCCTTTTTCCTGATCGAGCTCTTGCGAGCCGGCAACAAGGCTATCCGTTACTGGCCAATCACTAAATGGAAAAGGCTTCTGTTCACTGCTGTAGCTCAAGTAGGAAATAATTTGCGCAACATAGCGACTCAGCCCACTGCCAAATCGGCTTAAACTTGCATTACTGTCACCTGTTAAAAGCATGTATAACCATTGACTCAGAGCCACTAACACCACTAATAAATCGACAATACGATAGACCATTAAAAAGAAAATCATAAATAAACTGCGCAGCCAAAATGACTCGGACTTAATATTATCTTTCCAGGTCTTATCCATGCTTTAAGCACCTCTAGGTAGGGAAAATTCTACATCTGTATTTTGTTCACCGGTCATTAATGCGCTGGCCACTTGATCGCTCTTGGCGCCTTCAAATAACACGGCGTAAAGAGCGCTTACCAACGGCATATAAATACCGTTCTCATTGGCTTGTGTGTGTATGTAGCGCAAAGTGTTAATGCCTTCAGCCACTTCACCTAAAGATTCTATGGCTTGCTCTAAGTTTTCACCCTTACCTACTGCGAAGCCTACGCGGTAATTTCGACTTAACGGCGAAACACAGGTTGCCACTAAATCACCGACACCGGCTAATCCTAAGAATGTCATTGGATTGGCACCTTGGGATACCGCAAAGCGGCTCATTTCAGCCAAGCTGCGTGTAATCAACATGGCCTTGGTATTTTCACCATAACCAAGAGCAGCGGCCATGCCTGTTATTATGGCGTAAATATTTTTTAATGCCCCGCCAAGTTCAACCCCGTACATATCGGCGTTCACATAAATACGGAAAAAACTGCAACTTAAGCTCTTTTGAACAAAGTCTCGCACCCGTTTATCTTTACTGGCAATTACTGACGCTGCCAATTGGCGATTGGCGATTTCTTTCGCCAAATTAGGACCACTGATCACCCCTACTGGGTTTGTGGGGAAAACCTGACGCAATATATCACTCATCAGATTAAAGCCCTGTGGCTCAATACCCTTAGTGGTGCTGATGAGTATTTGATCTTTGCTGACGCTGCCGAGGGTTTTTTCAACAATTTCGCGAAAAGATTGACTGGGAATGGCATAAAAAATAATAGACGAATCGGCGATGGCCGATTTCATGTCAGAAGTCGCCTCAATACCGGCATTCAATTGCACACCCGGCAAATATTTTTTATTTTCATGCAAAGTATTCATGTCTGAAATGGTTTGCTCATTGCGCATCCACTGACAAACTTGAAAGCCATTTTCAGCTAGAATATTGGCAATCGCAGTACCAAAACTACCGCCACCCATCACTGTGGCTTTATTACTATTCAATTCATTATTCATAGGATTACTAATTATCTTCTAAGCTTTTAACTAAGTCTTGGAAAGCAGCACGATTATTATCATTAAGGTCCATTAATAACTTATGTGCCTTAATAACTTGCTCTTTCATTTCTTGTTCATCAACGGACTGTACAGCTAACTCATCAAGACATTCTAACTGAGGTTCACTGTCTTGAACGATATGAAACACCTTATCGAACCCCATACTTTTGAGAATACGGTTAATGTCTTCTTGAGTTGAAACTATAGTGGGCAACGACGAGAATTTTTCTTTGTATAAAATGGAAATTTTAGCCAGTTGGCCCAACGAGGTGCTATCAATGCACAGCGTTTCAGTAAGATCTATGATGACGGTTTTAAAGTCTGCGTCTTCAAACATTCTATCCGTGTACTGATCTAAGGTGGAGCACAGACTTAAGCGCACATCGCCAATAAATTTGACGATGTAAATCCCGAGTTTGTGAGCAACGAGAATTTTTCCCGTATCCATAGTTATTTTTTCCTGGCAAGTGTTAGCAAAGTAATGTCATCCGGAATCTCTTTGCCCTCTTGGAGCTTAAGTAGCTGCTCCAAGTTTTCTGTATTTAATTGACCCTGTTCAACCCATTCCAGCAGACATGCCTCTTTATCTGCTAAACAACTTTGAGGCAATACTTCCAAAATACCATCTGAAAGTGCCACTAACTCAAAATCATCTCCTAATTCAATATGATAGGTGCTGTATTGCGCTTCGGCAAAAAGTCCTGCTGGTTGCGAGCAACCGGTCAAATATTGAACACCCTTACTATTTCGTAATATGGGCATGGGAAATTGGCCGCCAACACTATAAGAAAGCGTGCTGGTTGGCAAATCAATCATGCCCCAAAAAACGCTTACATGCTTACCTAATGATGCATCTACCAGCTCTTTATTGATACGACTGATGACTTTATCCGGATATAACAAGTCATCCGTGGATTGACGTTTTAAATTACGGCGCAGACGGCTGGTTAAATTTTTCAACATAACGGTGATAAAGGCTGACGACGCCCCATGACCACTCACATCAGCGATATAAAATACGACCTTGTCTTTACTGACTGGAAAGTAATCTACGAAGTCACCGCTTAAATATAAACTAGGAATAAAGTGGTAGTTAAATTCAATACCATCTACTAGTGATTGCACCTCAGGCAACATGCGCTTTTGAACCTCACGCCCCGCTAACTGATCAAGTTTAAGCTCTTCAAAACGGTGCTCTAACTCGGCATTTTGTTGTTCGAGCTCATGGCGATACTGGATATTTTCATTAAGCAGAACTTGTTGTTTGAGGTTACGCCGAATACTGTGCTCTAGCACTTCTAGGTCAAGAATGGGTTTAATAAGATAATCGCTGGCGCCCAGTCGCAAGGCTTCTACTACGTCTGCCATAACACCGGCACCTGATACCACTATAAAGGGCGTATTAGGACGTAGCTGATTAATTTCTTGCAGAACAGCCAGCCCGTCCATCTTGGGCATACGCAAATCACACAAAACAACATCGGGTTGCTGCTTATTGAAGCACTCTATGCCGTCCTGACCATTTTCAGCCTCAAAAACGTCAAAACCACTGTCTTCTAGATAGGCCACTATGCTGTCACGTACGATGGCTTCATCGTCTATGACCAGAATTCGGCCGCTTACCTCTTCCATTCACTGCCTATATAGTCTTGTTATTATTTTTGCTGGGTCACCTTACAGGGCTGCCACAGTGCACGCAAGCACCTAAAATGGCCTACTTGTCACATTTACTACATCCGAACCTAAATTCGTTTTTTACCCAACTTTGTCACATTTTTTGCAGCGTTTTAACATTGCTTGGAAGAAGCACAAAAATCTGTCAGTGTTAAACGTCTCACTTAGTTTGGCCGCAAAAAAAAAGGATAATAACAATAATGATGAGCCTAGCCACACAATACCAAGAAAAGCGTGACTTCATCCGCATGCGTGTTGAAACACCAGTAACGCTGACTCTTGGCGACAGAACACTGCAATGTGTATGCATTGATTTAAGTGGCACAGGTATGTGCATAGAGTTAACGCAGGAACTGAATATTGGGGATGAGGCCGTTGCATACATGGCCTCGTATCAAAATAACTTTGAACCGCTTAACGCCTGTATCCGTATAAAGCGGGTAATGCAGGATGGTGATGTGTATTGCTATGGCGCTGAGATTATTGAGATATTAGGCTAGGCACTAACCCAGCATTTAATCGCACCCCCTAAAATCTTGGGCTCTGCGATTAAAAGTCATCCTCAAACTCGTCATCAAAATCATCACTAAACTCGTCTTCTACCACACCGTCATTAATAAGGTATTCTCGGCGCTGCAAATAAAAGCTCCGAATGAAAGAGTATCTGTCTCCGCTGATCAAGCCTTCACTGGCTACTAGGTCGGCGCGAATATCCAAGTATTGAACATACGTCATGCCGTAAAATAGCTCGTTACTTTCAAATACATGGCTTGCCACAGAAATATCGGTTAAAGCCAAGGTCTCCACCGAAAAACCCGCAGCATCCCTTACTGTACTGGGCCCTAATATGGGCAACATCATGTAGGGACCAGACTGAACGCCCCAAAAAGCTAGGGCCTGCCCTAAGTCTTCATTATGTTTTGGCAGCCCTATATGGCGGGCCACATCAAATAAACCCAAAATCCCTATGGTTGAATTAACGATAAAGCGCCCAGTATCGGATAACGCCGCGAGAAACTTACCTTGCGCCAAATCACTCACGATCACGACTGGCTCACCTAAGTTACTAAAAACATTGGTGATGGCGTCATCCACCACCTGCGGGGTTACGTTGCGATAGGCCTGCGCCACCGGCTTCAATGTGTAGAAATCTAGCGTTTCATTAAACTCAAAAACACCTCTATTCCAAGGCTCCCACGGATCTTGCTCATTCGCATAAGCCTGAGACGTGATGAAAAGTATCAATGTTAGGGTTATTAAGCGCATTCAACTGCTTCCAAAAATTCAGCGCACATTAAAACAAGCGCACAGCGGAAACTCAAGAAAGCAAATAGAACAGAGCATCCTAAAGTTAAAAATAGTACAGATGTACATTTTTTTAAAGGTTGTACTTGCATTATTAACACGCTGTTTTTTTAGTCACCCTAAAATATTACTCCTGGGTAATTGCTCCCTGCATTACCCTAATACACCACATCCATGTGGCTATGCAATTTTAGGATACAAGCTATCC
>JAPYOO010000027.1:12898-30089 GCA_029938135.1 Bermanella sp.
TTACCCTAATACACCACATCCATGTGGCTATGCAATTTTAGGATACAAGCTATCCATGACCATTAAAAAAGCCCACATGTTTCCATATGGGCTTTTTTAACGCGCTAAAGATGACTAGAACTTATGTTCAAGACCCATTGCTAGTATTGTTGTTTCTTTTGTCGCATCGTCGGCTGCGAACTGACTAAATACAAAGTAGGCTTTAGTGGCTTTAGCAAGCTTATGATCGACACCTAAAGACAAGCTATTGGCACCAGCTTCTTTTTGTTCACCGCTGTCGTATTGAGCCTTCAAGGTATTCATGCCCATTTTCATTGAAGCATTTACTGCAAAGCCTAGTTCATCACCTTTGCTATCAGCAGTATCTACATTGTTAATTAAAGCGCCTACTTTAATATCACCCAAACTGTAAATTACTGTCGCTCGCTGTGTCGCCTCACCCTTTACTTTACTATCAAACGCGGCAGAGGCATAAATATCACCCTTTTTGTACACTACATTTGCAGAGACACCTTCGCTACTGCCATCTTCAGGAAGAATGACGGATACTGAACTTTGTAAAGCCCCCATTTTCTCGGTAGTATAATTCACAGTATTTGGCATGCGATTATCACCATCCAATACCTTTTTAATATCCACAATATCATTAAACAAATCAAACTTACCTTGAGATTTTTTCAATGGCGTATCCATAACGCCCATTTTGACAGTTCCCATTCCTTTATAAGCAAGACCGATATAAGTATCACGTTGCGATAAAACATTAGCACCTCCATCACCGTCAACATCTATTTGGTATTCTGCCTGGTAAATTATTTTAGATGTTGATAAGTCTTCACTACCCTTAATACCTAAGCGACTGGCATTACTCTCTACAGCAAACTTTTCAGATTCATTTTCATAGGCAGTCGCTACATTCATTTTTCCGTAAAACTTAACGTCAGCCTGTGCAACCGATACCAGTGCCATTGAGGTAGCCAATGCAATTAGAGTCTTGTTCATCTTCACTTACCTTTTAATATTTCTCGTTATGTGACCAAAATATTACAATGCTTATGTGACATTTTTATTACAGTTTCGTAATAAAAACGTCATCAAATCGTCATTTAACAATCTTTTTGTTTAATTTTAGTACTAAATGGAATAAAAAAGCCACAGGATAGATGACAGTATAGTCTATGGACTCAAAGACGTGGGATTAGGGTGGGAGCTATAGATGAAGGTTATTAGTAGGAAACTAACTACCTTGTTGAATGATTAACCCCAAATCATACCACTGCCGCAATATTTCACTGCCCCCCTGCACAACTTGCTCTTCGTCCATATTATATTGAAGCGCCAAATTCTTTAATATTGTGATGAGCGTGAGCGATTCGTTATCTTTTAAACACTGAAATAACATGGCACTAAGCGGGTTTAGTTCATTAAATCCTACCTCTAGCGCCTGATTACGGTAAACCATTAAATAGCTTTGTTTTGGCTCACATTGATTTTGGGCACTTATCTGATGCACGGGGTAATCATAAACTTGGCACCAAGCGCACTCAATAATACTTACAATGTCTTGATCCACATCTAAAGCCGTAAGCACTGTTTGTTCAGAGGAGGTTTGGTACACATCGGCATGTAACTCCATCCACTCCCAATGGGCCAATTGATAGGTAAAATCAGGCAAAAAGTCTAACTCGCAACTGGCGAGGTACTCTAGAAATTCTTCGCTAATTTTCAAAAAATATGGGCTATGGCAAGTATGATTAATAAAGAAGTCTCGCACCAAACTATTTTGCTGCTCTTGGGTTAATAACTCCATTAGCACCGGAAAACCACCGCTGATGAAGCCTTCAATATTATTATAAAATAACTCTCGGTAGACGCTCATATGGCGCTCATCAATTCCCGTAACCGATGAATGGTTTATAGGGTCGCGAATTGAATCTGAGAATTCTTTTTGAATTTGTTGAAAGTCTTGAGATTTATTTGGCAAGTGGGCATTCATTATCCGCTTCCTGCTGGTGTTGCTTTATTTGGTTTATTTCGCTGAGCAATTCGTTTGTGGCGGGAAAGTTAAAATCTCGCTCTAATAATGTGGGCAATACACCGTGACAACTGTAGGTATGTTTAAGTAATTCCCACACTTGTGATTTAACACTGGCGCCATGAGTGTCCACCAATAAATCGGGGGCCTCATCAAAATGTCCAGCTATATGCAGGTATTCAATTTTATCACTGGGGATAGACTTAATATAATGCTCAGCATTAAACCCGTGATTGGTACTGTTAACAAAGACGTTATTTACATCTAATAAAATTTTACAATCACTTAAGCGCACCACTTCTAATAAAAAATCCAGCTCACTCATTTCCTGACCAGGTGACGCGTACGTGGATACATTCTCCATAATTAAAGGTCGCTGCAATATGTCCTGCACCTGCGTAATTCGCTGGGCTACATACTTAGCGGCAGGCAACGTAAAAGGTATGGGCATAAGGTCATATAAGTGACCTTCGTGACTGCAATAACTTAAGTGCTCGCTATAGGTCTCAATATTATGTGTATCAAGGAAGTTTTTTACATCCCTGACAAATGAGACGTCTAGCGGATCTTGGCTGCCAATTGATAATGACAGGCCATGACAAGCAAAAGGAAAGCGTTCAGTAAATGCATTAAATGCTTTGCCTAAACGCCCACCCACTCCTATCCAGTTCTCGGGGGCTACTTCCAGGAAGTCTACATCTTGATCATTCAAGTCTGCCAACTGATCCATCAATCCCCGGCGCAACCCTAATCCCGAACCTTTAAGTGTCATGAGTTATTCCTTTAATAGCACTATGTCTTTATTAAGACTTACCGCCACATTTGCCTTCGCCACATTTGCCTTCTTTAGTCTTAGCAGCTGATTCGGCTTTGCCGCCACATTTGCCTTCGCCGCACTTGCCTTCTTTCGCTTTTTCTTTTGACTCGGCCTTGCCGCCGCACTTACCTTCGCCGCATTTGCCTTCTTTCGCTTTTTCTTTCGAGTCAGCTTTACCGCCGCACTTGCCTTCGCCACACTTGCCTTCCATTGCCACTTTATAGCCTGATTCTAGGGCTTGTGAAGCAAATGGATTTTCAGCGGCTACCGTCGTGGTCGCTAGGCTTGCTAATAAACTTGCGCCAAATGCTAGTGCTAGTGGTTTCATTTTAGTATTTTTCATGAGAGTCCCTCGGTTTACTTTTTTGTTGATCGAAATTGTTCAAAAATAGTATGCTGTTCTATTTTCTATGTTTATAAGAGCAGCAAAGAAGGTAAATAGTTCATTCTCAATTATATTTATTTTGACCGTTAATCACATTAAAAAGGGGCATTAAGCCCCTTATTAAATCAATGTGACGTAGTGCTCACTTTTAGAGCTTCTCTAACACCACACTACCAATGGAGTAACCTGCACCAAAACTGCACACTACACCCAGTTGACCGCTGGTAATGTCGTCTTTATACAAATGGAACGCGATGATTGAGCCTGCTGAACTGGTATTGGCATATCTATCCAAGATAACCGGGGACTCTTCCAAGCTGGCGTCACGGCCCAGTACTCGCTTAGAGATTAACTTGTTCATACTCAAGTTAGCTTGGTGTAACCACATACGAGTGAGTTTTTGAGCAGGAATATCCAATTTTTCTAGCTGAGTCGTAATTTGAGCCGCCACCATTGGGCAGACTTCTTTAAATACTTTACGGCCATTTTGAACAAATAACTTATCTGCTTTGCCCAATCCGTCTTCGTCACAGCGGTTTAAGAAGCCCGCATTATTTCGAATATTGTTTGAAAACACGGTTTGCAGCTTAGTATCTAACACTTTGAACTGCTTATCACTGGTTGCTTCTTCAATATCTTCCAATATGACCGCCGTACAGGCATCACCAAAGATAAAGTGACTATCACGGTCACGGAAGTTCAAATGAGCGCTACAGATTTCTGGGTTTACCATCAATACACAACGGGCTGAACCAGATTGAATCGCGTTAACCGCGGATTGAATACCAAATGTTGCCGAACTACAGGCCACATTCATATCATAAGCAAAACCATTAATACCTAAGGCCGTTTGCACTTCTACCGCTATAGCAGGATAAGCTCGCTGCAAGTTAGAGCAGGCCACAATGACCATATCCACGTCTGCTACCGTTTTACCCGCTTGAATAAGGGCTTCTTTGGCAGCGTTAATGGCCATTTCGCACTGAATTGACGGCTCGTCGTTAGAGCGTTCGCGTATATGAGGCGTCATACGCTTAGGGTCTAATATGCCTGCTTTATCGATCACAAAACGGCTTTTAATGCCCGATGCTTTTTCGATGAAGGCGCTGTTACTTTCTGCCAAAGGCTCTAAGGTGCCCGCTTCTATTTGGGCTTTATTACTTTCGTTATAGTCATTTACAAATGCGTTAAATGCTTCTACTAGCTCATCATTTGAAATAGATTGGCTTGGGGTATATAGACCTGTACCACTGATTACCACTTGTTTCATATTAATCCCCTACTTTTATAATTATACACTGCTGCTAAAAAATCCCTTTAGCCATTAAAACATCCGTACTTAAACCCATTTATCTGGGCAAAACTATAGTCTATTGGCCCACGCTTATCTACTTACTGATGCAGACTTTGCTGTGCTTTTGTCAACTGAGCCGCCCAGCGCTTTTGAGAGATGGGAATTGAGGTACCTAATTCCTGGGCAAACAATGAAACCCTGAACTCTTGCATCATCCAATTCAGCGGTAACACTTCGGGATAACAGTTCAGGTCGGCAGGAAGTTTCGCCAATAATGCCTGATATTGCTCCTGCCAGCCGACCACTTGTAATTGCGCAAGTTTATCTTTTTGTAAGTTACCCTGTAGCTTATTCAAGCGAATCATCATCGCCTTTATATATCTGGGGTAATGCTTTAACCACTCAAAAGGAATCTGAGCCAAAAACCCTTTAGGCATAAGCATGTTAATTTGGTATTTAATATCACTGGTTGCAAACGCAAATGCTAATTGATTTTGCTGCTTCATTTGCTTATTTAATAAGTGGTACTGAGACATAATGCCTTTAATAAGCACCATTACCTCTTCAAGTGTTGCACCAATATTAGCCCGTCCTTGCTCTTTAATGGCATTAAATTGCGCCTCGTTACGTGGCAATTCATCCACATTAAAACAGGTCTTAAATACAAGGCTACTAACCGTTGTTAACAACTCCGTTTTATTGCCAATGTTGGCGTAATATACAATTTCTTTTACTAAACGCTTTTGAACTTCTTTTTGAATCCAACTCACTTGCTCGGGCAGTTCCAGCTGCAACAAACGGTAAACGGCTAAACGCGATTGAACTTGAGCTTCATCCTGACGCTCCATAAGCTTTAAATTCACACAGGTTTTTGCATCTATTAATGCTGGGTACAATGTTACCTGTATACCTGCTTGCTCCAACTCATAGGTTTGGGGGAAATCTGATAGGTCCCAACGCTTAATGCCTTCACGTTCAAGATCATTGCCTTTCATTTGCACAACCGCATTGGCTTGATCACCTACTTCGTCCAACAATTGGTGCCAGTCACGTCCTTGAGCGAGTACACGATTATCACTGCCCAATACTTTGATGTTCATCAGGAAGTGTTTATCAATCTGCTCTACATTCCAGTCCTGTTCGGTCACTTTTATGCGCTTAGCTTTATAAATGAATTGTGATATCACATCACTCAATGGCTGATCACAAGGCGAGTTCTGCGCTAAAAAATCATCCACAAAGTCTGGTACTGGCACTAATTGTTTGCGAATGGGCTTATTTAAACTGCGCACTAAGGCGATTACTTTCTCGCGAATCATGCCTGGCACTAACCACTGTAAACGACTCACAGGAAGCTGCTTTAACATGGCCGCCGGCACACTGACACTGACACCATCCTCGCAATGCAATGGCTCAAACCGGTAACTTAGTGGATACACTACACTGCCTAACGAAAAATGATCTGGGTACTGCTGTTCGGTAATATTTTCGGCACCATGCTGCATTAAATACGATTTAGTCGCTTTTAATAAATTAGGCTCTTGCGCCTGATACCATTTCTCGAACGTTGCGGTGGAGCAGATATGGCTCGCCACGCGTTCACTGTAAAATTCAAACATGCGCTCTTCATCTACGACGATATCGCGGCGTCGGCTTTTATCTTCCAGCTCGCCTAATTGCTCAATCAACTTTTGATTATATTTTAAGAAGTCACCTTTAACGCGAATATTACCCTGCACTAAGGCTTCACGAACAAAAATTTCATGGCTTGCTTTTTCATCAATATTTGCAAAATTAACGGCTCGCTTAGGCACGATCACCAAACCAAATAACGACACTTGCTCGTACGCCATCACTTGCGCACGCTTAGTAGACCAGTAGGGCTCCATATATTTTTGTTTAATTAAGTCTTTTGCTAAGGGCTCCAACCATTCGGGCTCGATTTTGGCATTCATGCGCGCATACAGTTTAGAGGTCTCCACTAATTCAGCCGACACTACCCATTTAGGGCGTTTCTTGGATATACCTGAACCAGGGAACAACAAGAAGCGTCGATTTCGAGCACCCTTATAATCATTCTCATCCGATTTTTGCCCCACATGACTTAACATGCCCGCCAATATAGCTTGGTGTGTCGTGTCGTAAGATGCGGGCGTAGTATTAGCCGTCAGCTTTAAATCTTTACACTGCAGCTTTAATTGATGATGAACATCGCGCCATTCACGCATACGCATATAGTTTAAAAAATGCTTTTTGCAGAAGTTTCTAAGTTGACCATTGGTGCTCGCTTGACGCTCTTCTTCAAAGCGATTCCAAAGATTTATTAGGCTTACAAAATCACTATCATCATCTTTAAATTCGGCATGTTTTTGATCGGCCGCCTGCTTTTTATCTTGTGGACGCTCTCTTGGGTCCTGAATACTTAAAGCACTGGCAATGATCATCAACTCAGACACACAATTTTTCTTGCCTGCTTCAACCAACATCCGCCCGATACGAGGGTCAACCGGCAGGCGTGACAGAGCACGACCCACATCGTTAATGGCATTACTCGCTGAAACCGCCCCCAATTCTTTCAATAGGTTATAACCATCTTTTACGAAGCGGTTATCGGGAGCATCCAAAAACGGAAATTCAGTCACATCGCCCAGTTTCAACGACAGCATCTGCAAAATAACGGCTGCCAAGTTAGTACGCTGAATTTCTGGATCACTAAATTCTGGACGGCCATTAAAGTCGTCTTCACTGTAAAGGCGAATACAAATACCTTCACTGACACGCCCACAACGACCTTTACGCTGATTAGCACTGGCTTGGGATATGGCTTCAATTGGCAGGCGCTGAACCTTAGAGCGATAACTATAGCGACTGATACGGGCCACACCCGAGTCAATAACATATCGAATACCTGGCACCGTTAATGACGTTTCAGCCACGTTAGTAGCTAAAATAATACGGCGCATGCCTGAAATAGGGTTAAATATCTTATTTTGTTCTTTATTATTTAGGCGCGAGTACAAAGGCAACACTACCGTATTGCGCAGTGCGGCTTTATTCAAGATTAACGAGGCTTCGCGAATTTCACGCTCCCCACTTAAAAAAACCAGTACATCCCCCATTTGTTTACGTTTTAAATCTTCTAGCTCTAACTCTTCAACCGCCTGTAAAATACCCTGATACAGATCGCCTTCATCTTCACTGTCATCTTTTTCTTGCGCCTCATCTAACAAAGGCCGATAGAGAGTTTCCACCGGAAAAGTACGACCAGACACCTCTATTGTGGGTGCATTATCAAAATGCTTTGAAAAACGTGATACATCTATTGTGGCTGAGGTAATGATTACCTTTAGGTCTTTACGTTTTTTTAATAACTGTTTCAAGTAACCCAATAAAAAATCTATATTTAGACTTCTTTCATGGGCCTCATCGATAATGATAACGCTGTATTTGTTTAGAAATTTATCACGCTGGGTTTCGGCTAATAAAATACCGTCCGTCATGAGTTTAACTAAGGTACTTTCATTAGAGTTATCAGAAAATCGTATTTGGTAACCTATTTCATTACCTAGCTCGACCTTTACTTCTTCACTTATGCGCTGCGCCACTGAGCGCGCTGCAATACGCCTTGGTTGGGTATGAGCAATCAAACCAAACTGGGCAAGCCCTAATTCAAGACATATTTTTGGGATTTGTGTGGTTTTACCTGAACCGGTTTCACCGGCAATGACCACCACTTGGTTTTCATCTATAGCGCGACGAATATCATCACGCTTTTGACTAATAGGTAAACTGTCATCAAAGGTAATTGCGGGAGTAGAATGTAGGCGAGCTTGAGCCAGCTCAACATTTTTAACCACGCCCTGTGACAAAGTAAATAGCGCATCTTCGAATGGCTTACCTTCCTTTTGAAGCTGTTTCACTTTTGAAACTTTACGTTCCAATGCAAATCGTTTTTGGATCATGCAAGTGGGAATTAGCTGTTCAAGTTGTTTAAGTTGCTCTGACACGGTTTACCTATAGTGATTTTATTAAATACTAGCGCTTTGCAATATTGGTTAGCTTAAGTTGCACCAAACTGTAAAGTATCCTGTACATATACGCTCATTGGCATCCCTGCCACCGCGCTATACCGCCCATCCCTGGGCATAACGCAAAACGCCCTCCTAGGAGGGCGTTTTATTAAATACCGATACTAGGCACCTAGGCAGTTTCTTCGTCACGCAATTCGCGACGTAGAATTTTACCTACATTCGTTTTTGGTAAGTCATCACGAAACTCAACAAGCTTAGGTACCTTATAAGCAGTCAAACGCTCACGACAAAAGTCAGTAATATCTTTGGCTGTTAATTGAGGGTTAGTACTTACGGCAAAAATTTTCACTTTTTCGCCCGCTACATCATCAGGGATGCCTACAGCAGCACATTCCACAACGTCCGGATGACTTGAAATCACTTCTTCAATCTCATTAGGGTAGACGTTAAAGCCAGATACGATAATCATATCTTTTTTACGGTCTACAATTTTCATGTAACCATCTTCTTGAATCACGGCAACATCGCCCGTTTTCAACCAGCCATCTTCAGTAATGGTTTCAGCTGTTGCTTCTGGACGCTGCCAGTAGCCCTTCATTACCTGTGGCCCCTTCACACATAGTTCACCAGCTTCTCCCAATGGCAAATCTTTACCGTCATCATCGATAACTTTACATAGTGTATTGGGTACAGGCAGGCCAATCGTACCTAACTGTGCATGTCCTGGTGGGTTAAAAGAGGCAATCGGAGACGTTTCGGTCATGCCGTAACCTTCAGAAACCTCACAACCCGTCAAATTAGTCCAAGTGTCAGCTGCATTTTTTGTTAACGCCATGCCGCCAGAGATAGTTAGCTTTAATGAACTAAAATCTAGCTTTTTAAATTCAGCATTGTTGCAAAGGCCTACAAATAAGGTATTAAGACCAAGGAAAGCATGGAAATCCCACTTTTTTAGCTCTTTCACAAAGCCAGGTAGGTCACGTGGATTAGGAATTAAAATATTATGGTTGCCGGTTTCCATCAACACCATGCAATTCACTGTGAAAGCATATATGTGGTAAAGCGGTAAGGGGGCCACGACATTTTTTGAACCTTCATCACCAGATGAATTTAAACCCATCATGAATAGTGGGTGCGCCTGACACATGTTGGCGACTAAGTTACGGTTGGTAAGCATCGCGCCTTTAGCGACACCTGTGGTGCCACCGGTGTACTGCAACACACAAATATCTTCGGCTGTTACATCTGCCACTTTATATTGTGACTTAGTACCTAGCTTTAATACGTCTAATAATTTTTTATGGCCTGGAATGGTGAAAGGTTCTACTTCTTTACGTACATTTTTAATGACAAAATTTACTAAAGTACGTTTAACAGGACTACATAAGTCACCAGCTTGAGTCACGATTACTTGCTCAATTTGTGTCTTAGGCACTACACGACCAGCTTTACCCGCCATCTGCGCCAAAACAACTAAGGCCTTAGCACCTGAGTCATTAAACTGGTGCTCCATCTCACGTTCGGTATAAAGAGGGTTTGTATTTACGACGATTAACCCTGCGCGCATGGCGCCAAAAACCACAACCGGATATTGAAGCAAGTTAGGTAATTGAACCGCTATTCGGTCACCCTTTTGCAAACCTGTTTCATTTTGCAAATAAGCGGCAAAATCAGCTGATAAACGATCTACTTCACCAAAGGTTAATGTTTTACCCAGTGCAGTAAATGCTGGGCGATCGGCGTACTTAATGACGCTTTTATTAAACACATCAACCACGCTTTGATATTTATCAACATCTACAGTTGCTGGTAAACCTTCAGGGTATTGGTCGCTGAAAAAATTATCGTTCATATTGCCTCCGCTAAATGACAAGCCCACTGTATTATTATTTGTATACATTATGTACAGCAGTTTTTTATAGTGGGCCAGATTACCAGTTTTACAAACTCCAGAAAAGCCCAAATGCAGCCCAAATGCAGCCCAAACCTTAATTTATAATCATCAACAGCCATACAGGCAAAAAGTATGGTTAATAGGTACTCAAAATTTAGTCTCTGTGTTACATATAAACTAAAAAACAAGGACACCAATATGATAGAGCGAATTATCCAGGGCGTAGATGGACATAACATCCAGGTATTAACTTGGAAAAATGAGCAACCTAAAGCTTGGATTCATATTAATCACGGTATGGCCGAACACGCTCAACGCTACAATGCGTTTGCAGAACAATTAGTGGCTGCCGGATTTTCAGTAGTGGCGCACAATCATAGGGGCCACGGTAGCAGTGACACAACCGTACTTGGCAGCTTCGGAGAAGTGGGCAGCTGGGACAAAGTACTTAAAGACTTGGAAACCGTACGCGACACGGTATGCGACCCTGAACTCCCCTATTATATGTTTGCCCATAGTATGGGCTCATTTATTGTGCAGTCTTACCTAAGTACCTGCACCCGCAAAATTGATGGTGTAGTGCTTTCTGGCTCAAACCTGCAAGCCCCCTTCTTATCAAAGGCGGGTCGCTTCGTAGCCAAAATTGAGCAGTTACGTCTTGGCAGTAAGAACAATAGCGCGCTTTTACAGTTTTTATCCTTTGGATCATTTAATCAAAACTTTAAGCCCAACCGCACGGATTATGATTGGTTAAGTCGAGACCATGAACAAGTGGATAAATACATTAATGACCCGTTATGTGGCTTTCCCTGCAGCACAGCCTTATGGCATGATTTTTTAAATGCTTTGGCTAAATTATTCAAAAAGGGCAATTTAAAAAACATTCAGGCTAACCTACCTATATTGATACTGGGTGGCGGCAATGATCCTGTTGGACTTATGGGAAAAGGCTCACCTAATCTAGCAAAAGCCTACGAGGCTGCAGGCCAGCAACAAGTCAGTTTAAAGTTGTACGAAGATGCTCGCCATGAAATGCTAAACGAGACTAATGCAGCAGTGGTAAGTAAAGATATTATTGACTGGTTTGAATCTCAGCATGAAAAATTTATGAGTTTGAATCCGCACAAGAGTCAGGTGCATCTTTAATCGTTAACCAACTGGCCAGTAAATCCCCTAATAACGCTTTTTTGTAGGGTTTGGCCAGGTAATCATTCATGCCTACTTTCAAACACTGAGTTTTCACATCATAAAATGCATTGGCGGTTAGCGCGATAATGGGCACGTTTTGATTTAAGCCCTCTTCCGCTCGAATGGCCTTTGTAGCCTCATACCCATCCATATTGGGCATTTGTAAATCCATGAAAATAAGTTCATAGGCTCGCTGCCGACACATTTTTAATGCTTGCACACCATCAACCGCCAAGTCACAGGTTAAACCGAAAGTAGAAAGCATCTTAAGCGCGACTTTTTGATTCACTTCATTGTCTTCTACCAATAATATAGAACCACTGAATTGTTTACTATCCTCACTTAAACTGGCCGCCTTTATCTGGTCGTTTTGATTAGTGGCACAATCCCATACAAATTGGCAAATGAACCGCGACCCTTGTTTAGAAGCGCTTTGCACTAAGAGCTCTCCTCCCATTTTTTCAACCAGTTGCCTAGAAATAGCCAAACCTAATCCGGTACCACCATATTGGCGGGAAATAGATGCGTCTTCTTGCTGAAACGCATCAAAAATCCGTTCCAAATTGTCCTGACTAATACCCTTCCCAGAGTCACTCACAACAATATTGATTTTCACTTTTCCATCGGCAAATTCAACCGCTTCCACCGATAAACCCACATACCCTTTTTGAGTAAATTTAACGGCGTTGCCTAATAAATTCAGAAGAATTTGGCGCAGCCGAGTTTCATCGGCATTCACGGTTAGGTGCTCTATCTCTGCAAGATCCAACTCAAACACTAATTCTTTTGCCAAAGCGATGGCCTTAAAACCATCGGCAATTCGTTGCAAACTACTGTGTAAATCAAAGTAGCTGTTTTCAAGTTCTATACTGCCCTGCTCTATCTTAGAAAAATCCAAAATATCGTTAATCAAACCCAGCAAGTGATCACCTGATGAGAGTGCTATTTCCACATACTCATCCTGTTCTTTATCCATAGGGGTAGACTGCATCAATTGCAGCATCCCTAATACGCCATTCATGGGTGTGCGCAATTCGTGGGTCATTACGGCTAAAAACTCACTTTTAGCTTTATTAGCCGCTTCGGAGGCTTCACGGGCACTGATTAAGCTTTTCACATAATGTTTCTGCACCTCTTCTGACTGCTGCAAAGCTCCAGCCAGAGTATTTACCCCCACCTGTAACTGCTTAACTTCGCCGCTAGCCTGCACCTCTGTACGAGCGCTGTAATCGCCTTGTGCCATTTTTTCTACAGTTGCAGATAACCGCGTTATAGGATTTGCCAGGCGCGCCGCACTTAACCAAGCAATTAGAGCCGATATCAACATCGCCACCATCGCGATCAATAAAGCATGAGTGAGGATTTCATTTTGGCGCTCTTCCATGAATGCCTCAGACAAACCGACTCGAACCTGGCCAAGTACTTTCTCTTGGCTATCCTTACCAAACCAATCGTCGTCGTCGCTTAAAACGTCATACTGAATAATGTCCGCTTGGTACCAACGCAATAATCCTTTATTTTTATCTTTACTCTGGATTTGTGAATCAAAGTTTTCATCGTTATGGCTATAAAGCAAACCACCCGAGATATCTTCTATTTCAATAAACTGAACATCTTTATCCTCCAGCAGTACTCGGGTAAGCGGTGTGATAATAGAGGGGTTACCGGTTAATACGAAGTAATCGGCAGTGGACGCTAACTGCACCGCGATTAACTGCCCTTTATTATCCAACTCTTGCTGCACATCTTGAATACGAGCATTAATGAAATAGCCCCCCAAAATGATAGATAGCACCAACGCAGGGCCCAGCCCCAGTACCAATATCTGCCCATAAAGACCCCAGCCATTTTTTGACTTCATGGCAAGACCCCCTCTATGGCGATGCCAACCTTCTTAGCATCCTCCACCACTATATTCAGAGAACGGGCAACTTGAGAATTAATACTCACTTTAAAATAAGGGTTTGCAATTAACTCAGGCCATTGCTCTTGACTGTTCAATAGCTCAGCAATCGCTTTTAATGTCTCTTGTACGCCTGAATAAGTACTGGCCACTGCGCCTGCCCGAACATAACCTTTATCAGGCCCTATTAATGGCCGACCCGCACGATACAAGCGCATTAATATACTGCGAATATTAGTGGCGTTGTAGATTGCACTATCATTAAGCGCCAATACCAAGTCTGCATCTTTTAGACTTTTTAATGCATCTCGCTTCCAGTTCAATGGGTCACTTAACTCAGTTGTTAATAACTGTAGGTTTAGTGCATCGGCTTGAGTTTGCAGCTCTTTTAACTGACTCTTGGCTTGAGCGGAATAGAATACGGCAACACGTTTAGTATGCGGGGTAAGCACTTTAATAAGGGATAACTGTCGCTTTAAGGTAGGCGTATTATCCAGCACAGAAAATGCTCTATCAGGGAAACGGGCCTTAAGTTTTTTGGCAGCTAAAGACGTCACAAATAAAGATAATATGGGCTGTTTATAGTCAGGTATTGCCAACAATTCGGCCAACGCTTTCGGGCCAATGGTCAACCAACGATCAACGTTCGGATTTTCTGATAGTTGATTCACACTATAAAGGGTAAGGCTATGCAGGGGGATTAACGGAGTTAAATGCTGATGAAACGAAAGAGCTTGATCTGTTTTGCTATCCACTAGCAAGCCTACCGTTGCCCCCCAAGAAAAAACAGGGCAAAGCATCAGAGTCACTAGCACTCCCATTATATATCGATTAAATCTTGAGCTCTCCATGCTCGTTTGTGTCACTCCTTAATACACATTATAAGAATTGAAGATTAACCTTCAATCACACCCTTACAGGGCATTACCTTTACAAACTGATTTTCTGGGCATAAATTTTTTATCTAAATAGGCCAGTATGTCTTTTGACTCATAAAGCCAGCGACTACCTTGTGCCGTTTCTATACGTAAACACGGCACTTGAGCCCTGCCACCTCCTGCAATAAGTTCATTTGCATAAACATGACAACGTTTAAGGTTTTTAACCGTTATCGATATATTCAAATGCTTAAGGTTACGGCGTACTTTTGCACTATAAGGGCAGGAGCTTAAATCATACAGGGTTAGGCAGTTGGCCAAACGATCGGCACGCTGCTGCTCCCCTGTATTACGTTTAACAGGAGCAGTAAAGATAGTAGGCAAGCTTGCCAAAATTTCACGATACCAAGACATATCAACAGCGACGACTAAAGTTTGGCGCTATTCTAGCGCTGCACTTAAAAAATACCAGTACCAAAACCATTATTTTTAAGATTATTATCAAGTAAATAGCAGCTGCTTAACCGCAAAAATGGCCACGGCTCCCATGCATACGCAATACAACATAACCCATCGGGCATATATACATTTTTGACAAGCTTTCACTGACCATCCTTTACGGGTAATTACCTAAAGACATGATCAGTATAGCAGGCTAAATATTAACGCTAGTTTATGGTTTTATTCCGAGAGAAACTTGGCAAACCCGTCCAGCTCTCCCAATGCATCCACACAGCAAACGCTTTGCCTACGATATTTTCATCCGGCACAAAACCCCAGAAACGGCTATCACCACTATTATCACGGTTATCTCCCATCATGAAGTAATGCCCTGCAGGTACATTCCACTCACCATCCCCTCGACTGGGAATACCGTTATATTGCTGAACGGGATAACCGCGCTCCTGGTAAACGCTGACTTTAGGGGCGTTAGCTGGGTAACGACCAATCAATTTTTCCTCAACCAACTCACCATTAATGTACAAACGCTTATTGGTGTAACGAATGTGATCACCCGGCAAACCAATAACCCGCTTTATAAAGTATCTAGGATCATGAGGCGGGATAAACACCATGACATCACCACGGGCAGGATCCGCCACTTCAATAACTTTGGTTCCCAGCACTGGAAGGCGAAAACCATAGGAAAACTTATTCACTAAAATAAAGTCACCCTTAATCAGCGTAGGCTCCATGGACCCAGATGGAATCTGAAAAGGCTCAACCAGAAATGAACGCAGTACCAATACCAAGGCCAAAACAGGGAAGAAGCCTTTACTGTTTTCAATGACCCAAGGCTCTTTATGTGACACAGCAACATCATCTTCACTAGCCCCTTGCGCCACCAAACCCTCACTAACCAGCAGACGGCGCTTCGCGAAAAACAATCGATCTAGCAGACTTATGAAACCAGTAACAAACACTGCAATCACCAGAATTAAAGGGAAATCAATATCCATTGAATACTCTATTGTTATATTTAGAAATAATGCCTGTCATTCTAACAAGCTGGCGAGGAAACTCACCCCTATTTGACACCCAAAACCGCTATTTAGTGCTGCAAACCACGAATGGCTTGCGCCAATTCAACAGCATAGTCATCTGTCATACCGGAGATATAGTCCACCACTCGCAAATAAGCCTGATATTTATCCCAACCAGGCTTAGGGGCGTGACGCCCAATCAGCTCCAATATACGCTGTGACTTGTAGCTCACCACGTCACCCGATAGCACTTCAGAAGCTGCCATTAAAAAAGCAGCCAGCAAACTTCCTAACGTGGTGTAAGCACCAATTTCGATTAAGGCCTTTTTAGGGTCTTTAAATATTTTCAACTTAGCAATGGCTTTAGCTTTAGCGATACATTCTGCCACTTCAGGCGCTGCCAGACGAATTAAATCCCCTTTTAACGTGCCTGAAAGCAGCTGGTCTTCGTTATCAACAAATACCTGACTCACCGAGTCCACCATTATTTCTATGGCCTTACCCCGCAGTATGGCCAAGCGTCGTCGCGCGGGGTCCTCTATTGTGGTTTCATAATACGATGCAGGCACATCCTCACCGATTAAGTCCAATAACAGAGTTTCGACCTCTTCATACTGAAGAAGGTTCATCTCAACGCCATCTTCAAGGTCAATAATGGCATAGCAAATATCGTCAGCCGCCTCCATCAAGTACACTAGCGGGTGGCGACAATAACGCCCCTCTTCCAAGGCAAGCAGGCCCAACGCTTTCGCTATTTGATGAAAGTACTCCATCTCAGCCCCGTACACGCCAAACTTCTCACCTTTTTCAGGGTCTTGAAAACCACTGTGCCAAGGGTACTTAAGAAACGCACCTAACGTGGCGTAAGTAAGTCTCATACCACCATTAAAGCGGTGATATTCAAGCTGAGTTAAAATCCTTAGACCTTGAGCATTCCCCTCAAACGTTTGGAAATCCTTAATTTGAGACTTAGATAGCCCCTTTAAATAACCTGCATTATTGGGATCTCGAAACCAATGCCGAATCGCATCCTCCCCTGTATGGCCAAATGGCGGATTCCCAATATCGTGAGCCAAGCAGGCCGCTTGAACTATGGCGCCAATATCAGCTGAGCTCACGGACTTGGGCAACCTGCCTTGTAGCATTTCACCCACCTGCGCCCCTAAGCTGCGTCCAACACAGCTAACTTCCAAACTGTGGGTTAAACGGCTATGAATATGATCATTCTCACGCAACGGGTGAACTTGTGTTTTGCGCTCTAATCTTCTGAAGCTACTGGAAA
>JAPYOO010000663.1 GCA_029938135.1 Bermanella sp.
TAGGAGCTGGAATGGCTCAAGCAGGTGGCTTTGATCGTTCAGGTCAGGATACTTCTATTATCCTTAAAGAGGGCAGTTTGTTAGAAATTACATCTGTGTCAGTTAATCCAAACGTCACGGGAACATACACAGGCGCAGCATCTTCAGGTGAAGTATCCCCTAATTTTAGCTTCACAACTTTTGGCTTCCGTACAAATGTTAGCGAAAACATGTCCATAGCCATAATTCAAGACACCCCATTTGGTGGAGATGTCGACTGGACTGCTGGAACATATGTAGGTACTAAAGCTAAGGTTGAGTCTAGTGCGACGACACTTTTGGCTAGTTATGACCTAGACAATGTGACCATTTACGGTGGTCTAAAAAATCAATCTTTAAGTGCCTCAGCTTCTGTGCCTTTAGCAGCAGCTTACACTATTACATCTACTGCAGACTCAAGTTTGGGTTATGTTTTGGGTGCGGCTATTGAGAAGCCTGAAATCGCTATGCGCGTGGCCTTGACCTATCATTCAAAGATAAACCATGAGGTCGCTATTGTAGAGAACCATGCTTATACAACTGCAACTTCTTCAACCCTCTCTACCACAACGCCAGAGTCCGTTAACTTGGACTTCCAAACCGGCATAGCCGAAAATACATTACTGTTTGGCACTGTTAGGCAGGTTAAGTGGACGCAAATGGAGCTTATTCCAGCAGTATATAAGGCGTCGCCAATTGGTAAGGACTTAAAGACGTTCTCGAGTGACGTAACGACCTACAGTCTTGGTCTAGGGCGTAAATTCACTGACCAATGGTCTGGTGCAGTAACCTATGGTACAGAAGCTGCTGAAGGCGTAGTTGGAGGTCCATTAGGACCGACAGATGGCTATAACAAAATGGGTTTAGGTGTGACTTATACTGGCGAACAGGCAACTGTTACTCTAGGTGTGCAAAAAATTAACAACGGCGATATTTCTATTGCTGGAATTGAGATGGCGAATAACACAACCCTAGTAACCGCAGTGAAGTTCAGTTATAAGTTCTAATAATAATAAGAAGGAGAAAAACAATGCCCCTCATCAAAAAACATGCAGTTCGGCT
>JAPYOO010000028.1 GCA_029938135.1 Bermanella sp.
CCTTCAGTGAAGATCAGGTTGCGGTTGTATTGGGTGAAGCCTCTGTGGGCATTGAGTTTACTAGCCTACATTGGGACCACATTATTTTCACTGGCTCGACTATGGTAGGTCGTCACGTTATGGCCGCCGCCGGTAAAAACCTAGTACCGGTAACCCTTGAACTGGGTGGTAAGTCTCCTTGTATCATCACCGATAACGCCTCTTTAAAAGGCGCGGCCGACAGCATTATCTTTGGTAAAGCCACCAATGCGGGCCAAACTTGTATCGCCCCAGATTACATTTTATGCCCAGAAAATATGCTGAATGATGTGAAGAAGCAAATTGCGATTTCTTTCCAAAATAGCTACCCAACACTTAAAGATAACAAAGATTACACCGCTATTATTAACGAGCGTCAGTTCAACCGCTTGCAGGGTTTGATCACAAATGCCAAAGAAAAAGGCGCCAATGTTGAGCCGTTAAACCACGCCAATGAAGACTTCAGCGGCACACGTAAAATCCCGCTAACACTAATCACCCAAGCCACAGACGAAATGCCTGTGATGCAGGATGAAATTTTTGGCCCTATCTTGCCAATCGTCACCTACAAATCGTTGGATGAAGCGTTGGAATACGTGAAAGCGCGTCCACGTCCACTGGCCTTGTACTTGTTTAGCCATAACAAAAAAGAGCAAGACCACGTGGTGAAAACCACTCACGCAGGTGGTGTATCTATTAACGATTGTTTAACCCATATTGCCCAAGACGACATGCCATTTGGTGGCGTAGGTGATTCTGGTATTGGTCATTACCACGGTAAAGAAGGTTTCTTGTCGTTAAGCCATGCTAAGTCTATTCACACTAAAGGTCGTTTCAACAGCGGCAAGTTTGTATATGCGCCGCACGGACGTTTAATGCACAAGATCATCTACAAGTTCATGATTGGTAAATAACCATGGATCGTCGACAGTTTTTAAAACTGGGGGCAGCCAGCTCGGCTGCTCTGACGGCGGTGAGCGTTACCGCCACGCTAAGTGGCTGTAGCGAATCCTTGCCCCTCTCACCAGAAAACGGTTTTCAATGGCAAGCCTTACGCCCAAGTGACCGCGTATTTTTAAGCGCGGTGGCGCCGGTGATGCTTAAAGGGGCTTTGCCCGAAGATCCCAAAGCGCGCAAGCTCGCCATAGACAACATTCTTATCAATACCGACGCAGGCATCTTTAACCTGGGGCCTCACAATACTAAGCAAATGACAGAGCTGTTTGATTTGCTTAATTTTGGTTTAAGCCGAGGTTTAACCACTGGAGTGTGGAGTAGCTGGGACAAGGCAAGCGAGCTGGAAATTGAAAACTTCCTTAACCGCTGGCGTGAAAGTTCACTGTCATTATTTAATTTGGCATACAACGGCCTCAATAAACTTATGTGTGCTACTTGGTACGGGCAATCAGCGTCGTGGCAACAAGTTGGCTACCCCGGCCCGCTTTATCCCGGCGTTTTAATCACTAAACCCAGCAATAGCTAAACCTTGGGTAACAATTATATAGGTGCCCTATGGCCATAGCCGATACATTCAAAGACCGTGCAAAAAGTGAAAACTGGCACATTACCGATGCAGGTAAGCTCGATAAAAACATCACCGTAGAAGCCGACGTTATTATTATTGGCACCGGTGCCGGTGGTGGCGTCAGCGCTGAAGTTTTAAGCCAAGCGGGTTTAAAAGTGGTGATGATTGAAGAGGGAGGGTTATTTACCTCTGATGATTTCAACATGGACGAGCTGCAAGCCTATGGTGATCTATACCAAGAAGGTGCAGGTAGGGCCACTAAAGACGGAGCCATTAGTATTTTCCAAGGTCGTGCCGTGGGCGGCACAACGGTTGTAAACTGGACCTCGAGTTTTCGCACACCCGACCCTACTCTTAATCATTGGAGTAAACATCACGGCGTAAAAGGCTTTAGCCCCACCCAGATGGCGCCTTATTTTGAACAAATGGAAAAACGCCTAAGCGTCACTAAATGGGCCATGCCTCCAAACGCCAACAACGATATTTTAAAACAAGGCTGCCAGGCCAACGACTGGAGCTGGGCGGTGATACCGCGTAACGTGTCTGGCTGTTGGGACTTGGGTTATTGCGGCATGGGTTGCCCCACAAACGCCAAACAAAGCATGTTAGTGACCACCGTGCCTGAAGCCTTAGCCAATGGCGCGCAGCTATATTATCGCTGCAGTGCTGAGCGCTTAGTGTTCTCTGATCACAAAGTTGAATCCGTGGAATGTTTGGCCATCGGTTCGGATGGAAAAACCCCTACAGGCGTAAAAATTCAGTTTAAAGCCCCACACATCGTACTGGCTGGCGGCGCCATTAATAACCCCGGATTATTATTGCGATCAAAAGCGCCTGATCCTCAACAACAAATTGGCAAACGCACAATGATTCACCCGGTGAATGCCAGCCTTGCCAAAATGGATGAGACAACCAATCCGTTTTATGGCGCACCGCAATCCATTTACTCAGATCATTTTCAGTGGCAAACCCAAGGAAACATGGGATTTAAACTGGAAGTTCCGCCTATGCAGCCGGTAATGGGCGCTCAAATTTTGGGTTTCCATGGCTTTAAACTGGTGGACACAATGGAAGACTTACCGCATTTACAGGGCACCATTGCCTTAATGCGCGACGGCTTTCATGAAGACAGTGTCGGCGGTACGGTTGAATTAGATCATGCCGGTAAACCGGTATTGGATTACCCTGTCACCGACTACATGTGGAAAGGTTTGCGCAAAGCCCAGCACAAGATGGCCGAACTTCAGTTTGCCGCGGGTGCTAAAAGCGTGATGCCTTTGCATCACGATGCGGGCTTTTACTCCACTCTAAAAGACTGCAAACAAGCCATAGATACGTTGCCGGCGGATATCATGCGCCATCGTCTACTCACCGCTCACTTAATGGGTGGTTGTGCCATGGGAGAAGACACACAAACGTCTGTCGTGAACAGCGAAGGTCGTTTTCACCACGCTGACAACCTGTATATCATCGACGGCTCGGTGTTTCCCACTAGCATTGGTGCCAATCCACAACTGTCGATCTATGCCCTTGCCCTTAAACAGGCCAGTGCATTGGCAAAAAACATTACTCAAGGCTAGTTAATCACTCATTCAGCGGGCACTGCTCGCTGAATGAGTGACATTAGACCAAAAAAGCCCATATTCCTGCCTGAACCCATCAGCCCTTAAACTCTTTTTTCAAGCGGCCGATAACCCAAAAAGCAGGGGGTTTATGGCCAAAACCACTGGGCATTTATGTCTACGACAAACTGATGGTTGAGTGCGCAAAGCAAATTGATTACCATGCCCGCCAACAATTTTGCCAGACCACAGAGCCAGCAAAGGCAGATTCATGACAAAAGTTATCTATCCAGGCACATTTGACCCCATTACTAATGGTCATATGGACATTATTGAACGTGCATCACGCATGTTTGATCACATCGTAGTGGCTATTGCCGAAAGCCCTCACAAGAAGCCATTACTGGACTTGGAGCTGCGCTGCGAACTTGCGCGTGACGTGCTTAGCCACGTACCCAACGTGGAAGTCGTAGGTTTTAACATTCTGTTAGCGCGTTTTGTAGAAGAACAAGGCGGCCAAGTTATTTTACGTGGCTTGCGTGCGGTATCGGATTTTGAATACGAATTTCAGTTAGCCAATATGAACCGTGCCTTAGCGCCTGAGTTGGAAACCGTATTTTTAACGCCCGACGAAAAACATTCTTACATTAGCTCTACTCTCATTCGTGAAATTGCTCGCTTAGAAGGCGATGTACACAAGTTTGTACACCCCAGCGTAGAAAAAGCTTTAATAGAGAAATTTCACAGCAAGGCGTAAACTTACCAATGTAAGTACGCCCACCGCTGTAACAGAATTGAAAGAGGTAACACTATGGCGCTAATCATTACCGATGATTGCATCAATTGTGACGTATGCGAGCCAGAGTGTCCTAACGAAGCTATCTTTGAAGGGGCCGAGATATATGAAATCGACTCTAGTAAATGTACTGAGTGCATAGGTCACTACGACGAGCCTCAGTGCCAAGTAGTGTGTCCGGTGGATTGTATTCCGCTAGATCCGGATAACGAAGAAACAAAAGATCAACTGCAGGCTAAATACGAACGTCTCACCGCCTAGCGCACTAATCTGTTTTTAAATAAGCCCCTTTTTGGGGCTTTTTTGTTTTTAACGATTACTCTACAGTAAACCCTATACTGACTCACAATGGACTGTCCATGAAACTGCTGCCCCTGCTTCTCATACTTAGCGTATTTTTAAGCGCCTGCTCCGATTCAAATATGACGGAGCCTAAGAGTAAAACGCACGCTCACACCGGTGCTGTGGCCAGCGCACACCCACTTGCTACACAGGCAGGCATCGATATTTTAAACAAGGGCGGCAATGCCTTTGATGCCGCCGTAGCCACCGCGGCTGTTTTAGCGGTCGTTGAACCCTACAGCGCGGGCATGGGCGGTGGTGGCTTTTGGTTATTACACGATGCCAAACAAAACAAAAACATTTTTGTAGATGCCCGTGAGAAAGCGCCCTTGAACGCCCACCGCGACATGTACTTAGACAAGCAAGGTAATGTTATTCCCCGCCTTTCTATTGATGGCCCCATGGCCGCAGGGATTCCTGGGCAAGCGGCTGCCTTTGTTCACTTGGCTGAAAAATATGGCGCACTGCCCTTAACCGAAACATTAAAAGCGTCCATCACAATCGCCACAAACGGCTTCCCTGTTTATGAGCACTATCAAAAACTGGTGGGCTACCGCTTAAAAACCTTACAAAAATATTCAGCCGCCGCCGATGTGTTTTTAAACAAACAACATAAAAATCCAAAGCTGGGATACATCATCAAACAACCCGATCTAGCCAGCACCCTAAACGCCATTGCCCAGAAAGGTTTAAAGGGTTTTTATGCGGGTGAAGTGGCGGCAACATTAGTGGCTTCAGTACAAAAGGCCGGCGGCATTTGGCAATTAGATGACCTTAAAAAATACACCGTGATTGAGCGTGATGTCATTGAAAGTCAGTATCAGGGTTTTAAACTCATCAGTGCACCACCTCCAAGTTCGGGTGGCATTGCCATCGCGCAAATGTTGAATATGCTGGATAGCCAAGCGCAATCACATCCATGGCAGTCGTTAAGTGAAGTGGATCAAGTACATTTATTAAGTGAAGTGATGCGTCGCGCCTATTTTGATCGTGCGCACTATCTGGGTGACCCTGACTTTGTTGATGTTCCTACCAAAAAATTATTGAACAAAAAATACAACCAAAAAATCGCCAGCAGCATAGATATGAACATGGCGACGCCTAGCGCGAGCCTGGGTTCCATGGTGCAAATTTTAGAAGGTTTTCATACGACCCATTTAAGTGTATTAGACAAAGACGGTAATCGCGTGAGTGCCACGCTAAGCATTAACTTACCCTTTGGTAGCGGCTACTTAGCGCAAGGCACTGGGGTGTTGTTAAATAACGAGATGGACGATTTTTCATCTAAGCCTGGCACCCCCAACGCCTATGGTTTAGTCGGTAACGAGGCTAATGCCATAGAACCCGAAAAACGTCCGCTTTCAAGCATGACACCCAGCTTTATAGAGAGCGAAAACGAAATTGCCATTTTAGGCACACCAGGTGGCAGCCGAATTATTACGATGGTGTTTTTAGGTCTACTTGAGCATCTACAGGGCAAGCCCGTTGAAGACTGGGTAAATCGCCCTCGCTTTCATCACCAATATTTGCCTGATGTGATTCAGCACGAACCGAATACATTTTCAGATGAAACTAAACAAGCCCTAATGGCAAAAGGCCACACACTTAAAAACGTAAATCGCCAATACGGAAATATGCACGCCATTTTATTAAATAAAGAATCAGGCAAGGTCACCGCAGCATCGGATGGTCGCGCGGCCGGACAAGCCCTAGTCCAAAAAGAAGTGCAAACCAAAGCACAAATGTCCAAATAATGGAGCTAGGATTTTTACTTAAAAAAATAATTGGTTTTTGGCTCATGCCCTTAAGCCTAAGCGTTTTACTCATTACTCTGGGTTTACTGTTGTTATGGTTTAGCAAACGCCAAACCATGGGCAAGGTTTTCACCACTTTTGGCTTAGTACTGCTGCTGTTATTTAGTTGGCAACCTGTGGCGACGCAGTTGCTGCGCCCCATCGAACAAAGCTATTCGGAGTTCAATACTGAACAAGCCGTTGATTACATTGTTGTGTTGGGGAACGGAGTCACAAGTGACCCCACCGTACCCAAACATAGCCACCTGTCCTCCAGCGGCACCGCTCGTATATTAGAAGGGCTGCGTATTGCTCGGGCACAACCCAATAGCACTTTGATTGTGAGTGGCTACAAAGGCAATAACAGCATCAGCTGCGCCCAAGCTTATGCAGACACTGCCATCAGCCTAGGAATAGACGCTAAACGCATCATTAAATTAGAAGAACCAAAAGATACTCAAGAGGAAGCCGAAGCGGTGAGTCGTATTATTGGTGACAAAAGCATGGCCCTCGTCACCAGTGCCAGCCATATGCGCAGAGCGTTTAATTTCTTTAAGCAACAAGATCTTAATGCTACACCAGCCCCTACATTTTATTTAGCCAAACAGTCTGAATCAAGCAACTTAAGGTTTGAATCCAGTGGTCTATTAAAAAGCGAACGCGCCATTTACGAATACATAGGTTTGTTTTGGCAGTGGCTTAAAAAGTAATCGTGCTTTTTTTTGCCGTACTGTTAAGCGATTTACGAAACTCGCTAGGTGACATGCCTTTATCTTTGCTAAAGGCATGGCTTAAAGAACTGACACTGGCAAACCCCACTTCATCGGTAACTTTTTGCAAAGAGTGCTCGCTACTCAGCAACAAATATTCTGCCTTTTGCAAACGAACTTTACTGAGCAGCTTGCGCCAGCTTAGACCCTGTTTTTCCAAATGGCGGGCCAGAGTACGCTCGGACATATTAAGGTGCAGTGCCACCTGTTTTTTTTGAATATTTAATAGGGGTTGAGATAATAAATATTTTTTTATCTTGGCGACTAGATTGTCGTCATTAATGGGCATCGACCATTCCATTTGGTAGGCGCTCTCGATTGCTAAGGCATTAATTGGGTTACTTAATGGTGGTCGCAATCGTAACTGGCGGATATCGCATACTAGATAATTACTTTTTTGCATATGACGAACCGGGCATGAAAATGCTTTAGCGATGTCTTCCATACCTTGCAAAAAATCAAAACTGAACCCAACTTCAAATGTTTTTCGAGCTTGCCCGCGTAAAACATAACTTTGAATCATATGAAATATACCCAGATCTCTGGCCAGTACAAATTGAGCCACAGAATCCGTTAGCTCCTCATGAGGATAAAAACTTATGGTAACTTTACGCCGCTTTAAAGCCAAAGAAAAATGATTGAAGTGATAGGCGTTTTGAACATAACGGTCAATAATTCCGGCCGCATGTGCACCATCTTCACTGCTCATGAGTGCTAAACCCACCATGCCCAAATCCATCATTCGAAACCCTAAACCCACAGCAAAACCGGTGGCCAGTGGTTTTCCCGTAAATTTTAAAACGTTTGCAATGACAATTAATTCTTGATGAACGGATACATCAACCGGGTTCAGCAAAAAATCTTCTTCAATGCCCGAGCCTTTAAGGCATTGAGCAAGATCCATTTTTTGCGGAACGCTGTAGCGTAATAATGTTTCAACTGAACCCTTGCCGACTCCTGGAGCACGGGAATATGGATCCATCTTGCCTCCTTGCTATTTTATTTCTTATTTTACTTCTTATATTTATCGGCGGCGCTTTATATCTAACTTAAGTGAAGGTGGTCAAAGCACTCTCGTTCCCTTTAGTAAATAATTCCTCACTTGACCCGTTAAAGCAAGAGATTGTCCCGTACGAACACACTGATTATTACAGTCAAACTATGATTGTTAATACAGAGCAATCTTGCCTCTAGTCTTTTTGCGCCTGATATTTCTCAACAATAAAAAAAATGGATTACAAATGTATAAAAAATTACTCACCACTCTAGGATTAAGCCTTTCGCTTGCCCTGCCCATTCACTCCAGTCATGCCGACACATTTTTACCCATCATTAGTTTTGCGGCAGGCTTATTAAATGTGGGGGTCTTACCCACGTCGGATGATTACACCACCGACGACGATATTAATATCACCGCTTTTGATGGTGTAAATTTAACTGCCAATATTTTTGTACCCAACAACTTAGACGGTTTAGCACCAGCCATCGTATTTATTAATAGTTGGGGCTTAAATGAATACGAGTATTTGCAACAGGCTAACGATCTGGCTAAAAAAGGTTACATCGTTTTAAGCTATACCACTCGAGGGTTTGGTAAGTCCGGCGGCTTGATCGATACAGTGGGACCAAAAGACATCAGCGATTACAGCACCGTCATCGATTACCTGTTGGCCAACTACCCAGTAGACCCACAAGCCATCGGCACCGGCGGCATCTCTTATGGTTCGGGTATTAGTTTAATTGGCGCGGCGCAAGATAGTCGCGTAAAAGCCGTGGCGGCTATGAGTAGCTGGGGCGATATTGCCGAGGCACTTTATGGCAACCAAACTCCACGCTTGGTTTGGACGGAATTGTTAATCTTACTAGGAGGTTTAACCGGCAGCCCTGACCCCATTTTATCTCAACATTGGGACACACTTAAAAACCAGAACCTAGCCGAAATTCCTGCAGTATTAGATTGGGCCTATGAACGCTCGCCTATTCATTTTGTGGATCAGCTTAATGCCAACGGCACCGCGGTTTATATGGCCAAGGCCTATGGCGACAATTTGTTTCAACCTAATTCTTTATTAGACATGTTTGGCCAGCTCACCGGCCCCAAACATGTGGACGTATTACCCGGCACCCATGCCACCGCCGAATTGCTGCCTAGCCTAGTAGGCATAGGTGACAATATTATTTGGGAAAATGCTTATAAGTGGTTTGATTTGCATCTTAAGGGTGAGCAAAGTGACATTGCTACCGCCAAACCTTTGCAGATGAAAATTAAATTCCAAGATAAATATGAAGGCTTTGACGATTACCCCATTAAAGAAACCAGCCAGGAAAAATTCTACCTACATCCACGCAGCCTGTTAGACACAGGTGATTTAGAAAGCTACCCCTACCAAAGCTGGTTTGGCAAAGACAATACCATTAATGCTTGGGCAGGCACTTTGTTTAGCACCCAAATCCCTTTGTTGTCGCAGGTATTAGAACAGCTAGAAATACCCATTTTCGCCGATATTTCCTTGGCCTCTGATGTACGTAGCATTCATTTTGACAGTGGCTACTTAGGCAGTAAGATGGAAATCCGTGGCGCCCCCAGTGTGACGCTGCAAATTCAGCCTAAACATAACCAAGTACAACTAGTCGCCTACCTATATGACATGGATTGGTTTGGTACCGGCAAGTTAATTACCCATGGCGTGATTACCTTACCCAATGCACAATCCGGCAAAAAAATTACTGTGGATTTTGATTTAGTGACCACCGCCTATGATATTCCTAAGGGTCATCGCTTAGTGTTGGCCATAGATACTAAGGACCCGCAGTATCAAAGTCCTACTAACACAAATTACAATTTGGACTTTGAGTTCTCAAGTTCCAAACAATCGGTATTGTCAGTACCTACTCTTTAACGTTTTAAGTGCCACATAAGGCAATGATCCTTATGTGGCATTTTTATAATGTACTTCACACCTTAAAAGCCGGTGCAATAACTGCACGGTCTAAGGGTGGGTATTTTCTGCCAACCGCTTCTCACCTTGCACTTTTGCCCATGGTGCAATATCCACCAGCACCTATATTAAGATGACTTAACCACAAACATTAACCACCAGAATGACTCGTGCTAACCAAGGAGGCTGTAATGAAATATCGTATGTGTGGCTTAATCTTTTTAGTGGCAATGATATCCGGTTGCAGCAGCAAACAAGTCAAAACGCAAGAAACGGTATTGGTGAGTTTGCCATCCATAGAATACAGCGTGGCAGAGGTTGATATGAGTGAGTTTGCTTACCGGGGATATTAATCAGCTTTAATTTAAACGGGTTTATTCGCATAACCCATTAAAGGGAGTATTTCCCTTATGTGCCGAATCGTTAAATCCGCCGAAAACGGAAGCTGCCAAGCATGGCGGCCGTCTTCCAGCCAGCAAGTTAACATGCCGACCTCTTTGGCGCCTTGCATGTCATGCACAGGGTGATCACCCACATGTAAGCATTGTTCGCTGCTCACGCCTGCTTGTGACAGGGCAGCCTCAAAGATTTCAATATCGGGTTTGGGTAATTCAAAGTCTTCAGCATTTAAGCAAAAATCAAAATAGTCGTCTAAACCTACCGCGCTTATGTTGGCGTTGCCGTTGGTGATAGCAATTAACTTAAAGTGTTTATTGAGTTCGGATAACACCTTTTTCACATCATCAAACAGGGTCACTTGTTGACGGGCTGCGTAAAACACATCAAAACATTGATCGGCTAGTTCTTTGGCTTGAGGGTATTCAAACTCAGAAAATAGATTCGCTAAAAAAAGTGCACGGGCTTGGCTTACTTGGTAGCGTAAATGTGGATTATTTTTTATAAAACTGATTTTGCGCTGACGTAACTGATTATTCGTTAACTGCTGGGAAATTTTTGGGGTATGCGTTGCCATCCATGAGGTCATGGTTTTCTCAGCATGCATTAATACTTGAGTGCCATTCCAAAGTGTATCGTCCAAATCGAAGCTAATCACTTTAATATGGGCTAAGGCTGGATTTAACATAGTGATGACAACTCGTGGTAACGGCTTTTTACAGTAAGATATCTAAACGGCGACTGACAATTTCACTTACATAATTTAAAAATAACGTGTCCATGTTGCTCTTGAAATAATCTTGTTCTTTATGACCTAATGCCAATATACCTAAATCATTTTTTAACAGGCAAGCGGCCATAGATCCCACAGGATTATTTTCCTGAAAGAATAACTCCATTTGGTCGTCGCTCAGCTGACCACAAAAAGCATGTTTGCGGCCAAAGTGACGAACCAATTGAAACTGCATGTCGACCTCAGTAATACTTTGCAACGTCATGGAGGGTACAAACAACGTAATACACGCGTAATCCACGTTATAAACCGCATTCATGCATTGCTGTAGCGATTGCTCTACTTCTTCGATGCTTTGGGCGTCTAGCAAGTCCAGTGTAAGTTTGCGAGTCTGTTCGAATAAGCGGTCATTTCGACGTGCGTTTTCCACCAACTGCTGTAAGCGATCATGCAGTTCATTGTTTTTAGTGCGCAATATTTTAGATTGATATTCAACTAAAGAAACCGTGGCGCCGGTTTCATGAGGCACATCTAGTTGCGCCACTATTTCTGGAAAGTTGCGAAAGAACTCAGGATGCTCTTTTAAAAATGCAGCCACATCCCTGGCGCTAAGCTGATCTTTATCCTGTTCCATTACTTTAAGTACCTATGCCATTTTTATAATTAGCAAATATTATGAAAATCTAATTTTGTTGCTTGAATCGGCCACGGGGTGGCCTCGTACGAGGGCAGCCCCTGCCCGATCAAACAGCTTAGACCTGAATGCGTCCTTCAAAAACTCGTGTGGCTGGACCCGTCATCATTACATCACCCTGACCGTCCCACTTAATATTAAGCGCGCCGCCAGGTAAATGTACGGTTACCTCATCATCCACTAAACCCCATTGATGGGCCACCACCATAGCACCACAAGCACCTGTACCACAGGCTAATGTCCAGCCTGCACCGCGCTCATACACACGCAATTTAATTTCATTGCGGCTAATGATTTGCATGAAACCGGCGTTAATGTTTTTAGGGAATAATTCATGGCATTCAATTTGTGGCCCTAACTGGTTCACCATTTCGCTTTGAATATCATCCACCAGCATCACGGCATGGGGGTTGCCCATGGATACAGCACCCACCGATACATCAATGGTGCCTTCGTTAAGCGGCAACTCTAGATCGTACTTTTCTTGTTGCTGCGGCGCGCTACATGGCAATGCTTTTGGCTCAAATTTAGGTTGCCCCATATTTACCAATACTTGATCGCCATCTAATAATGTTAAAGAAATAATGCCTGAGTTGGTTTCTACTTTAATGGGGTTTTTCGCCGTTAAATGACTGTCGTGAACAAAGCGGGCAAAACAACGTGCGCCATTACCACACTGCTCTACTTCAGTGCCGTTGGCATTATAAATCCGGTACCTAAAATCAACATCTGGATTACTGGGGGTTTCCACCACTAACAACTGGTCAAAACCAACACCAAATTGGCGATCACTTAACTGCCTTACTAATTCAGGGCGAAAGGCAAAATGCTGGGTGGCCAAATCCACCACCATGAAGTCGTTACCCAAACCGTGCATTTTACTAAAGCGCAATAACATACTGACTCCACATTCTTTCACCCTGTAATTCAGGGGGTTATCATTTTTATAATGCTCTTAGCCCGTTTTGTAGCAAGCTAAAAAATAAAACCTATTCAGCAATAACAGACTCTAACTGAATTTGATCTTGTATGGTTTCACGGCGACGTACCAAATGAGCACGATCATCATCCACCATAACTTCAGCGGGTTTGTTACGCGTATTGTAGTTTGAGGCCATCACAAATCCATAGGCGCCCGAACTCTTCACCGCCAGCAAATCACCAGCCTGTATAGCAAGTTCTCGGTCTTTACCTAAAAAGTCACCGGTTTCACATACAGGGCCTACCACGTCATATACTTTTTTAGCCGCGTCACTGGGGCTAACTTCTACAATTCTCTGCCAGGCGCTATATAACGCAGGACGAATTAAATCGTTCATGCCGCCATCGATAATGGCAAAGTTTTTCTCGCCATTACTTTTAATAAATTCAACCTGAGTCACGAAGATACCGGCATTCGCGGCAATAGAACGCCCCGGCTCAAGAACCAGCTTAAGGTTGCGCCCTTCAAGCTTAGTCATCATGGCATCAATTAATTCTTTTGGTGTGGGTGGTGTTTCATCGTCGTATACAACACCTAAACCGCCGCCTAAATCAATGTGCTCAAGCACGATGCCATTTTCCGCTAACGTATCGATCAGCGCCAATACGCGATCCAGTGCGTCTAAAAATGGGGTGATTTGCGTTAACTGGCTACCGATATGGCAATCAACACCAATAATATTAATGCCCGGCATCTCTTTAGCACGCAAATACACCTCGAGGGCTATCTCTATATCTACGCCAAACTTGTTTTCTTTTAGGCCCGTTGAAATGTACGGATGGGTTTGCGCATCCACATCAGGGTTAACGCGTAACGATACAGGTGCTTGCACACCCATCTCCATAGCAACTTCATTTAAACGCTCAAGCTCCATGGTCGATTCCACGTTAAAACAATGTACGCCCTTTTCTAATGCAAACTGCATTTCGTTGGCGGTTTTTGCCACCCCAGAGAAAACTACCTTGCTGGCATCGCCTCCCGCTTGTAATACACGTTCAAGTTCACCTTGGCTGACGATGTCAAAACCCGCACCCAATTTGGCCAATACATTAAGCACTGCCAAGTTAGAGTTGGCTTTCATGGCGTAACACACCAATGCATCTTTGCCTTTTACAGCGTCCGCATAAGCTAAGTAATGCGCTTCGAACGCTTTACGGGAGTACACGTATAGTGGCGTGCCGTATTGAGCCGCCAAATCGCTTACTGACATGTTTTCGGCAAACAACTCGCCGTTTTGGTGTTGGAATACATCGGTCATGGGGTGTTCTCTAAAATTAGGTACTTGGGCGCATCTTAATAGAGCTGCCCATTGGCTTAAGGCTTAATCGTATCTTGCTGGGGTGATTGTGGTGGCAATTCTTGCGGAACGTAAAGCGCTCCTTTTTGCCCACAACCTGCCATCGTTAAGATGGCCCCCATAAAAATAGACAAGAAAATTAAGTAGCGCATGTTTATCGCTCAAACCAAATAATGCTCGATTATAGGCGTTTACTGGCGTGCTGAAAAGATAGTCTAGTGGCTAGGAGGTGTTTATTTGTTCGGGTAAAGGGCCAATAGGGCTTTATTTAGCTGGCGCTCTAATTTGTGTTTGTAATTGAGGTAACTGGCGGTTTGCACAACATGACGTGCATTACGGTTATGCAGGCGATCACTAATGGATAAATCGGTAATATATACGGGGTAGGGTTTTTGATGTTTGCGCAATAAGACTAGGTAGCGCACCAATTCCTTATACACATGATCACCATGTTCAAGGCGACTAAACTCCTGCTGCTCGCACTGTAAAGTGAAGTCGATATTGTTTTGTGAATCAAAATCCACTTGCGCATGCACATCAAAAAATCGTCCCTTGCCTAACCCTTCTTTAGGCCTAATAGCACGGGTACGCATGGGTTTGTTTTTCTCGGGCAACAATATTTGGTAGTACTCAATTACCCGTTCCTGTACGTCTTCAGACGCCTCAAAGCGGTGTCGATTTTGCCGGTACTCGACCTGTCGCAAAAACACATTTAGCGGGTTGATAAGTGACGCTTCGTTATATATAGGTGTTCGCCATTGCACCAATGAACCACGCTCATCAATCACAAATATCTGTGCGTGGCTGTTTTGTAGCGAAACTTGCTCACTCTCTTCTTTAGGTAGTTCTTTTAAATAATAAACCTGCAAGCGCCCGGGACGGGCATTTTTACAGATCATAGAAACCACCGTACCGGGTAGCGCGTGACTGTCTAACACCAACTGACTGTAATACGGCTGGGGCTTGGCCAACTGCCGCACTAAATGCCCTGCTTTTTCATAGTGATGGATCACAGGGCGGCCCTGCGAAAACTGAATGAGGTGGAACTCTTGCCCCATCTGCAAAACATAACGACTGCGCAACCCTAATTTACTTTGATAAAAACACGCATAAATTTCATCCAGCACCGACTCTACTCGCGCGGCGATCGCTTTGGCACGGGTAGCGCAAAAACAATACACTTTAACTTCGGGTCTAGCTGCATCTCCCCCCGGTGGGAACGACACTAAAAAATCCTCAATTACCCGCAACATGGCATTTTGCCCTTCATAGCGAGTCGCCAAAACCTCGCGCCAGCTGTTGTACACCAATTGATCTATGGTGAGCACTAAGTTTTCTTTAAGTGCGCTGTAACCTAACGAATCCGTTAGGTTGGAAATCTTATGAATTCCCCTGCGGGTAAAGTGGCTTAAAGGGTCCACAAACACATTGATGTACAAATTAATGACTTTAGGAACCGGAGTGTGCTCAAAGTTAGCCTCCACCTCACCCGCCACCGGCAACTTACGAAAGGTGGCGATAATTTCTTTTAATTCATAATCATTACCCTGTTCACGGCCGTGGTACAAAACCACCTGAGTCCCTTTGGCCATTACCTCATTCACATGACACCACGCCAGCAGCTCAATTAAACTGGCAGATTTTTTCAATGGTCGCTGTGCACTACCCGGTCGCTCAATGCCGGTAAATAAACTCCATGACATCTTTGGGATACGCATACGCACATGCTGACGGTTGAGGTGTACGGTGAGTTTTTCTTGCTGAATATCGCGACTAATCTTGGGGTTTATAAGATCTATTTTCCCAGGTTTTCTGTCAAACGTGGCGTACAGTTTATGCCCTAGCAAGGTCATGTCTTTAGCGTTTAACAGGGTCTCCTGCTGAAACTGGCGGCCAAAACGTGACAGAAATTTATAGCTATCAATAAGCTCGCTTACCAATAACTTACGCTCTTGAATAACGGTGTGCACTTGCCAGCGTGGGCGGTTATCTAAGTGGGCAAGCTGACCCTCGTCCCATCCCCACTGACGAATAAGGGGTTTTAATAGCTCTCGTTTCCAATGTTTACGCTTCGTTGGCTGGCTCATGGGGACATTACATTTAAAATATATACAGCGACGCACTAAGTCCAAACGGCTCTCGTCTTCTGCTTCATTTTCACTTTTGCGTAAGTAAGCCTCTAGGTAATCAAACAGCAGTAAATACGGATCAAGGGTTTCAAGTTTAGTATCCAAATTGTAAATGCGATTTTTTAAATCCACACTCAGGGGCTTTACACTAGGGTAATCACTGGCATAGGCTTCGGTTAAGAACAGCTTTAAAATAGATTTATAGGGGCTGCCAATGGCCTTATACAACTGCCACATGCCCGCCCCTACAAATTCACCAGGAGGAATATTGCCCACCCCGCCAAAATCAATGACTTCGTCAGGATTGGCAAAACCCTGTTTTTCCATGTTTTCAATATAGCCTTGATAATGGGTTTCATTTTCTGGAGGCACAATCCACCACAAGGGGTAACAACCTTCCAGCAAAATAGCGGTGCGATAAAACTCATCCAGCAACAACTGGTGCTGGGCACTGCCGCAGTCTTCGCCGTCTAAATCATTACGCTCGCCGCGCATAAACTTTTGCGCGTCCATCAGAAAAAAGTGCACCTCCAAGGAAATGCTCTCGGCCCACTCTTCTATGGCGCTACATTTACTTTGTAAAACCGCCAGTTCTTCAGAGCTTAAGAGGGGGTTATGACAGAGCCAAATGTCCAAGTCGCTGCCACCGCTGTGGCCCAATGAGCCACAACTGCCCATCAAAAATAAGCTCTTCACGCTTAGCGTGCCAGAACGGCGTTGCTGGTATTGAAAGCCGGTACTGATGCCAGCAATGGCCCGTAAGCTGTCTTTACTGGGATTATAACGGGCGACCCCACACGGGCAGTCGCGCGACACAAAACCAGGCAACTTTTCATGGTTCACATGAAACAGTAACGCTAAGACCTCAAGAAACACTTGCTGACGCTCAGTGAGGGCTTTTTGGGTGCGCTCAATCCTATGAGCGTTATACACCGTAAAGCGCTTAATCACCGTTTGGGCTTGTTCCCCATCAAACCGGGGCTGCGCGGGATCGAATACCCTCATGGCCTAGTCCGCACCGCCTGCAAACCACTGGATTTTATGGATAAATCTCTCCTTTTCCGTAAGCCTTTCATAATTATTTCAAAACTAGGCTTTTTCCAAAAGACAATTAGCGCCAGACAGGTATAATGCCGCTCGCTGTAACTGCTTAAGCTGCAATTTCTTTAAATTGTGACTTATTCAATTAGTATAGAAGAGCCCAGAGTATTGAGCTTAAGTTAGATAATATTAGAGTTTTATCGCCTTGCGCGTTCAAAAAATACTCAATTGTCTTGCTTTGAGTCTGGCTTTTTGATATAAAACGCAGCTCTTTTAAGACGGGTAGCCGTACGCTCCAAGCATTAGTGCTTTTAGGTAGCATACACACTGGCCCCGAACGAATTTTTTTGATTTCGCTTTATTTAAAGTCGGGGCAATAACAATGGCTAAAGTTTGTCAGGTTACGGGTAAACGCCCTGTAACAGGTAACAATGTTTCTCACGCAAAGAACCGCACTAAGCGTCGTTTTTTGCCTAACCTTCAGAGCCACAAGTTCTGGGTTGAAAGTGAAAACCGTTTCGTACGTTTACGTCTTACCACTAAAGGTATGCGTATTATTGATAAGAAGGGTATCGATATAGTTCTTGCTGAACTTCGCGCCCGTGGCGAGAAAGTTTAAGGAGATCCATCATGGCATCTATTCGTGAAAAAATTAAATTAGTTTCGTCTGCTGGTACTGGTTACTACTACACGACTACTAAGAACAAACGTACAAAACCTGAAAAAATGGAACTGATGAAGTTCGATCCTAAGGTTCGTCAGCACGTTATGTTTAAAGAAGCTAAAATCAAGTAATTGATTATTGCTTTCAAAAGGTCCACTTTTTAGTGGGCCTTTTTTTATGCCTATGATTTGAGAAATGAGCAATACCTTTCATCCCGCTCAATATTAACTCCCCATCTGTGAAGAGCGCGCAAAACACAACACACAATACACAATACACAATGATAATCATTTGCATTCGTGTTAGTAATTACTGTATTATAAGTGCCTCTTACTAGTCATTTATAACTACCCATGATGAATCACACTGCCCGCTTGATATTCGCAGCCTTACTGGCTACTGCTGGGCATGTGGGAATGCTTATGAGTACAGCACAAGCTTCTTCCGGCTCAAATGCCGACTCACTTGCAAACGTGATGACATTCAGCCTAGGCTCACTCCCCCAGACCAAGCCGGCGGTTGCAAAACAACCGGCCGTCTTGCTTGCCGAAAACCCGTTACCTGCGACACAGTCACTCGCACCCTTTACACAGCAGAAAAAAATCACCGAGATTAAAGCGGCCTCTAAACCACCACACACCCAAACCAAAAGCCGCGCTCAAACCCAAGACAAACGCACAGACTCGGTGGTGGCCAAAAAAGATGTGAATCTGGTGCAAGAGCCTAAATTTAAAAGCTTACCCCCTGCCCCCGCTTATCCTCGCCAAGCGCGCCTGCGAGGTCAGCAGGGCATTGTATTGATACATGCACAGCTAAACGCCCAAGGCGATGTGATCACTGTGCGCTTGGAAAAGTCATCCGGGTTTCCACTTCTTGATAAAGCCGCTTTAAATGCCATTCACAGCTGGGATTTTATGCCTGGGGTGAACACCACTGATGATGCTGGCGCGTGGGTAGCCGTGCCCGTGCAATTTGTCTTAACCAGCAACAAGGTCAGTTAAAAGATGTCGTTTACCTTTGAGGCTTTTGGTCCCGTCGCTTACCCATTACTGATGTGTTCATTCATCGCTGTGATGTTGATGCTGGAACGGCTTATGTTTTTCATGTTTTGGCGTACCGATGGCACCCTTGAGGGTATTGGCTCTTTAAATCGCGCCATGGACTTAGTAAAAAAATCGCACCCAAAAAGTCGATCAGCTAATGGCGTGGACTTACTGCTAAAGCATCAACATGAACCTAGGCTGTTACGTGAAGAGATTATGAATCATTGGCTGGCTGCTGAGCGAGCTCAGTTATTTAGGCATTTTGGGTGGTTTGTACTATTGGCGGTGATCAGTCCTATGCTGGGCCTACTGGGTACCGTGCTGGGTATTATCCAAGTATTTACGGCCATTGCAGGCCATACCGGTGCGGTTTCTCCGGCACTGCTAGCCGACGGATTAGGACAAGCCATGTTAACCACGGCAGCCGGAATGATCATTGCGCTGCCCATATTGGTGGCTATGCACAGCCTACGCATTTGGGCGAATCACCGCTTAACATCTTTGGCACACGCCTTAAATGCGGTGAACTTATTACTGGACGGGGTCAAAGTTAATAACACCCTAGAGGCCGCCTCCCCAAAAGAAAAGCGACGCTGGCTTAAAACGTCATGATTCAGCTCAATACGGATACCTCCAATGAGTTTGACGCCTTAGCGGTTGATCTCACTCCCATGCTGGATATTTTATTTATTGTATTGGTGTTTTTTATCTTAACCGCCAACCCGGCCTTGCACGCTTTGAAAGTAGACTTGCCCAGCAAAGGTGCCGAGCAAGCCGATGTCGTCACGACTCCTAAACAGGTGCACTTAACATTATTTGCCAAGCAACAATGGGCCGTCAACCAGCAGATTTTTACCGATTGGAAAAAAACACAACAGGCCTTCAGTCACGCCGTCCATAACAAACCTGATATTGAAATTATTATCGCCACCGAAAAAAATGCTTCGGTAGAACGTTTTCTAGAAATCATGAGTTTTTTAAAACAGAAAAATTTGCAGGTGGCACACATCCGTATGGATGCAATGCCCCACTAATAAAATGCCATTAAAAAGTCACTAAAAATAAATCCATAAATAGTGAATCATTTTTCTGTCATGCACACATTATTTTATAGCGTAAAGGTCGTATATGAAACTGTCTAACAAATCTTCTTTAGCCACCATAACTCTGTTAACCAGCTGTTATTGTTCGGCTTCCATGGCAGATGAATCCATCACGTCGCTGAGCACCATCACCAGTTTTGGTGAACAAACCAGCTTGCAAGAAAGACAACAGTCTCCTAACGGTATGATAGTAGTGGATCAAACAGAAATCGATCGCTTTAATGAGCGTACTGCAGGTGATGTTTTACGTCGTTTGCCGGGCGTGGTATTTGGCGGCGCAGCGGGTGAAAGTAAAGATGTGCGTGTTCGCGGATTAGATAAAGAATACAGCCAAGTTTTAATCAATGGCCGACGCATACCAGGGGGCGGTGAAAAACGTGAGTTTCAATTGGACCAGCTACCGGTTGATTTAATTGAGCGAATTGAAGTGATCCGTTCACCCAGTGCGGATATGGATTCACAAGGCATTGCCGGCACAATTAATATTATATTAAAAAATATACCACAAGAACCTATCTTTAGTTTTAATGCAGGCGGCAGCCAGATTAAGGGCCAAGAGGTAAAACCAAATATTAGTTTAAGTTATGGTGAGCAGGCGGATAATTTTGGTTATTTACTGAATATTAATGCCCAGCAAAGACAATTATTAAAAGATAAAACCAAAGAAAGTTTCAAGGCAGATGGCAGCGCAGACAAAAAAGAGACTGAAACAGAAGTTAAAGAATTTGATGAAGTGCAGCTTGCCCCACGTTTTAGCTGGGTATTATCTGAGCGTGACACCTTAAATGTAGAGCCTTTATTATTGTCATCTAAGGAAGACAAAATAAAAGAAAAAGGCAAGTTTAAAGCAAATGGCGATTCTGACGGTAAAGAATTGGAAGATGAAAACAAAGAACGCTTGCATTGGGCAGTCAATACCCAATGGCAACATGTCTTTACTTCTGGCAATGAATTCACATTAGGCCTTAATGTTCAGGAAAGTCAGGAAAATAAAGACAAGGAAAAGCAGGCTTTTAAGGGTGATGATAGTCTCGATAAGGTGACAGATGAGCGCGAGGACAAATCTGATAAAGAATGGTTACTGAGCCTAAGCGGTAAAAAATTCATGGGTGATCAACACGCATTGAAAATGGGCATTGAAGTCGCCAACAAAGACCGCGTTAAAGACAAAACATCCACTGAAATAAAAAACGGCACGGCCACGGATAAAACGGAAGGGAAAGACCTGTATGAAATCACCGAACAACGTATAAATGCCTATATTTTAGATGAGTATAGCTTGAGTGAGCGCCACCTATTGACGCCGGGCATGCGAGTGGAATGGACCGAGACCGATGTCACCAGTGGCGCGGGAGATGAAGAAAAAAACGAATATGCATTCTGGAGCCCATCGTTGCATTACGTGTTCAAAATATCCGAGCAAACCAATGTGCGTAGTAGCATTGCGCGTACGGTACGTCGCCCAAAATTCGATGAAATTGTGCCATTTGTTGAGACCAATGATGGTGATCTCAATAAACCAGATAAAGCAGGTAACCCCGATCTAGTATCGGAAGTCGCCAACGGCATTGATATTGGCGCCGATCACTACTTTGCTGATCGTTTGGGCAATGTTGGTATCAATGTTTTTTACCGAGATATCAGCGACAAGATTGAAACCCGTGTAAGCACCAATACCAGCAACGGACGTGTTGAATCAAAACCAGAAAACGTCGGCGAAGCCACTTTAAAAGGGGTTGAGCTAGATGCCAGTAGCAATATGGCCTTTATAGGCTTGGATAACCTGACGCTAAAAGGCAACATCACATTCTTAGATGGTGAAGTGGTTGATATTGAAACCGGTGCAAAGACGCCTTTTAAAGAGCAAGCCGATTATGTTTATAACTTGGGCTTTGATCATCAGCTACCGACAGTTGGTGTCCAGTGGGGCATGAACCTTAACGCCATTTCGGAACGTGAAACGGATAAGGTGGAAGACGGCAAACGTACTTTGGAAATATTAAAATCTGAACAGAATCTTAATTTGTATGTAAGAAAAAGCCTGGGCAAAGATTATGAGCTGCGCTTCTCGGTACAAAACATACTTGAAGTTGATAAAGACAAACATAAAACGGGCTTCAATACTGATGGCACCATTGATAAAACAGAAACCGAATTAGAAACGTCCGATAGCGTGTTCTTTTTATCGTTTTCTGGTAAATGGTAGCCCCCATGAAAACGGTCATCGGCTCCCGTACCTTGCATAATTGGATCGGCATTGTCTTAGTGGTTCCGTTGTTTATTGTGGGCATGAGCACCTTTTTTATGTCTCACGAAAAATCCCTTGGAAATTTTGTGATTGCTTATACCAACGACCCCCTTGAACTAAAGGACATTCTGCACACCCCGGATGGGCGCCTATTACTGGCCACTAAAAATGGTGTATATGAACGACACGGGGACACTTGGGCGGTCATAGATTCGTTGCAAGGGCAGGATGTCAGGTCCCTTGAAATACTCGCAGGCGGCCAAGTGCTGGCCGCGGGTAAACAGGGCCTTTGGGTTGAAGTTGATGGCGGCAGTTGGCAGCAACGCCATGATGCCGACATTCAGGGTTTACAGGTTTATTTAAACAACTGGTATTTAGTGACCAAGGAGCAAAGCATACTCATTAGTCATGACCAGGGGGGAAGCTGGCAACCCGCGGCAAGCCTGACAAATTCATTAAGTGCCTTGAATGTGAAGCGACCTTTGCAGTTGAATAAATTCATGCATGACCTACACACCGGCAAGGCCTTATTGGGTAAACACTATGAATGGATTTGGGCCGATTTACTGGCCTTAGTATTGGTTCTGCTTTCACTCACGGGAGTTTACATGTGGTGGAAAAGCCAAAAACGTAAATTAACTTTGCAGCATACACCTGAATGATCAGCCTGTTATTGTTATTGGTTTTCTTGCTGGGTGGAACTTGGTTAATGCTGTTGCAAGGCGACATTATTCGACGCCATTATCGGCTCAATAAACAGCGCCAACAGCAGCACTTGGCCAATACGCCACGTACGTTTAAAGTTGTTGCGCGGCAGGATATGAGCGCGCAACATTTTAGTGTGCGTTTACAAGCGATTGATAAACGCCCGCTTGAAAAATTTCAAGCCGGCCAATATTTAACTCTATTAACCAAAACTCAGGCTGGTCAGGAGCAAGTGTCACGCCGCTGTTATTCCTTGGCTCGCTGGCAAAACACACCGGACGTATATGAGTTGGGCATTCAACGAGAACAACGCGGTGAAGTATCAAATTGGTTACATCAACACTTACAACTCGACGCCACCATTCAGGCACTGCCCCCCAAAGGACATTTTGTTTTTGACCTTAAAAATACTGAGCATGCCGTGCTGATAGCCGGTGGCATTGGCATCACGCCATTGCGCGCCATGATTCATCAATTTGTTGCACAACAATACAGCGGCAGGTCTAAAGTAAAAAGCCTGCACTTATTTTATACCGCTAAGTCCGTTACAAACATGTGTTACTTAGATGAGTTTTCAGCACTGGCATTCACCTGCCCAAACTTTTATTTTTTTCCGCTAGTGTCTCAAACTTCGCATACGCCTAACCCACCTAACCCGCAGGGCCGCTTATCGGCCCCGAAAATCATACAGCACATCAAACAAGGCGGGCATGATTTCGCTACGCAATCTGATTGCCAATATTACCTGTGTGGTCCAAATGCCATGATGGACGATATAACCGCAGACTTGATTCAGCAGGGTGTTACACGGGACGGCATTCATTTTGAACGATTTGGGGCGGGTGCCGTTACCATTAGCGATGCCCAATATTCAGTTAAGGTGGGCACTAAGCATGAGCTTGTATTTCACCAGCAACCTAATTTACTGGTGGCATTGGAGCATCAAGGCATCAACATACAAAGTGAATGTCGCAGCGGTGAGTGCGGTCAATGCAAAATAACATTACACAGCGGTGAAATTAACCAACAAATAGAACCTGAGGCGCCCCTAGCAGCTGGCGAATACTTGGCTTGTTGCTGTGTACCCGCCAGCGATTTACATATAGCGGTTTAAGCCCAAAACATCCAAGGCGCCCTTAACGACAAACTCAGTGACCGCTGCTTAACAACCGACAAAGAACTCACAGAGGGCTTGCTTACCACATTGAAGCTGACACAATAACTGCGCGATTCAGCCCTACGCTGGCAGCATCACCCGCCCCTCTGTACGGAAACCTATGCCAGAACTACCCGAAGTCGAAACCACCCGCCGCGGCATAGAGCCTCATATAGACGGACAACGCATTACCAAGATGGAAATTCGCCAGCCTAAACTGCGCTGGCCCATACCTGAGCACCTGCCGCAAACGGTTAAGGGCCTAACGGTACTGGCCACCAAACGCCGCGCTAAGTACCTTTTAATTGAGTTAGGGCGCCCTTTACCCGCTAAAGGCTCTTCAGCCGCAGCAGACGTTATTCCTTTAGTGGGCACGCTTATTATCCACTTAGGCATGTCAGGTAGCCTGCGTATTATTCAAGGCAAACCACAACCGCCCGCCAAACATGAACACTTTGATATTCGGTTCAATAACCAGTACCTACTGCGCTTCACCGACCCAAGACGATTTGGCGCCTGCCTATGGATGTCCTATGACGAGTCTTTGGCAATACTGGATAACTTAGGGCCCGAACCTTTGGATGATGTGGTTGATGGCGACTACCTGTTCAAAAAAAGCCGTAAACGTGTGGTGAACATTAAAAGCTTTATTATGGACCAAAAAATTGTGGTGGGAGTAGGCAACATTTACGCCAGCGAATGTTTATACTTAAGTGGTATTAACCCGCAAAAAGCCGCCGGCAAAATCAGCAAAGTGAAATACGCCGCCCTAGTCATTGCTATCAAACAGGTTTTAAAAAAAGCCATCAGTGAAGGCGGCACCACCCTTAAAGATTTTGTGGGCAGCGATGGCAAACCGGGCTATTTTGCACAACAATTAAACGTATACGGCCGCAAAGGGCATCCATGCCCCCATTGCCAAAGCCCGATTAAACAAATCACCCAAGGGCAACGCAGCACGTTTTATTGCTCAGCTTGCCAAAAGTAGCCGGGCGAATACTCAAAAAACTGATATAGTGCTTAAAAAGTACAGTTAGAATTACAAGGAATACACAACATGCGCATGCTCTGCCACTTCAAACAAAGCTTGATGCTATTGGCTAGTTTAATAATGTTCACTCTGCCCATGCAAAGCCAAGCTGAAGAAATTTATGAAGCACCATCGGCTGTGGCCATGGCACTGGACGGCTTAATCGTACGCCCCATCACATTGGTCGCCACTGTAATCGGCAGCGCTATTTGGATAGTGACGTTACCCTTTAGCTTATTAGGCGGAAACGCTATGGATGCTGCGGATTCGTTAATTATGACTCCGGCCAGAGCCACCTTTATTCGCTGCTTAGGGTGTACTAACAGTGGACGTAAAATTGAATATGAAGACTAATCAGTAGAAGACGCTAGGCGCGCTCACTTTAAGCGGGCCGCCTAACTCGTTAACACGCTGTATAAAGCCCTAATTATCTAGGGCTTCCATCGCCACCAATACTTCCTCGTAGCCCTGTTGATAACTTTCATACTTAAACGTATAACCAAGATCCAGTAAACGTTTACTAGAACAACGCTTGCTGCCCCGGCGAGACACATTTGGTACATCGTGATCGGGTTCCACGTCTCCTATACGATCTTTTAACCACTCTAAAATTTCAAATAAAGGCGTGGGCGCCGGATCCGTACCCAAGTACAAGTCATCCAGTGGTCTGCCTAATAAGTCCTGAACAATTAAAAACTTAAGCACCCCAATGCAATCATCGCGGTGAATACGATTGGTCCAAGCGTCGGGTGTAGGATCACAGTGTCCGCCTCCTTGTGCTTGATTAATCAGGCGTGTGCGGCCCGGGCCGTAAATACCACTGAAGCGTACTACGGTATTGGCAAAACCACTTTTATGTAGCAGCTCCTCAGCCTCCAGCATTTTTTTGCCAGCAAAGGCGGTGGGTTCTGCAGGCACGTCTTCATCCACCCAACTGCCGTCATGCTGAGGGTATACACTGGTACTGGAGACAAAAAACACTCGTTTAGGGGTGGTATGCATGTGTTTAAGTATGGCCAATATGTGTCTCATGCCTGACACATAAAATTTGTCGTAACCTTCCTCAGAGAAGTCTGGGCTGGCCACACTGTAGATAAGATAATCGAGGTTTTCTGGAATATTGCCTATTAAGGTTTCCATGTCGGCCACGTCAGCCGAAATGGTTTGAACACGCCCACCCACAGGTTTATCGCTGCGTCGCAGGCCCCAAACTTCATGGTTATCGGCGGCAAGATCAAGCGCTAAACCGCCGCCAACATCACCACTGCCCACTATAAGAATTTTCGCCATTACAACTCCTGAGGGCACCTATATCAATTAATTGTGACCTCTGGCTTTAGGTTTTATTCGTAATCAAGGCGGGCTTTTGCAGAAATGCTTATTGCCTTTCAAAAATGCCCAACGCAGAGTACGGGTAAAACCTAAAGCCCCGAAGGGCGTGCCCTGAAGCTCACATTTACTGCGTTGCAACCCTTGAAAATGGAACAACCATTTTACGGCAGGCTGCGCCTTGTAACTGTAAACTTCAGGTCACGCAGAGGCCACAATTAATTAATATAGGTGCCCTTTACTTTATTTACCTCAAAGCTCGGTTTAAGCTAGAGGCTATTACCAACAGCATCTTAATAGCCCATGACTCTTTCAGAACTTAAGTACATCGTAGCCCTCTGTCAGCAGCGTCATTTTGGACGCGCGGCAGAACAGTGCAATGTCTCCCAGCCTACGTTAAGTGTGGCCATAAAGAAGCTAGAAAGCGAACTGGGCATCAGCTTATTTGAACGCTCTAAAAATTCGGTGAACGTCACGCCCTTGGGAGAGAAGATTGTACGTCAGGCACAGGTGGTGCTGGAAGGGGCGCGCAGTTTAAAAGAGCTCGCGGCAGGCGGTAAAAACCAGTTAAAGGGCCCGCTTAAAATAGGCGCTATTTTCACCATAGGCCCTTATCTTTATCCCCATTTAATTCCGCAAGTTCAAACGCTGGCGCCTGACATGCCGCTGTACATCGAAGAAGATTACACCCGTAACCTGCGTAAAAAGCTGCGCGATGGTGAACTTGATATTATTGTTATTGCCCTGCCCTTCACCGAAGCGGATGTGGTGTGTAAACCCTTATACGACGAACCCTTTGAGGTACTATTGCCCCAAGACCACCCTTGGTTAAAACATAAAACCATCGACCCTAACTTATTGCCCAACAGCGATTTAATGTTATTAGGCGACGGCCACTGTTTTAGGGACCAAGTGTTAGAAATGTGCCCAGCGTTAGCAAAACACACTAACAGCCGCTTAGGGGCGGTGACACAAGGCAGTTCACTGGAAACCCTAAGACACATGGTGGCTTCTGGGCTGGGCATTACGGTTTTGCCAAAAAGCGCCACGGGCACCAGCCAATATGCATCAAACTTGTTGCACACTCGCCCGTTTAAACAGCCCACGCCGTCACGCACCGTCGCCATTGCTTGGCGTGCCAGCTTTCCACGGCCACAGGTCATCGACCTAATCAGCAAAGCGGTTGAACAATGTCAGTTGTTTTAGAGCGCTCACTGGGAAAAAGCCCCGTCACCGAGCTTAAAAATGTAGGCGCAAAGATGGCCGAAAAACTGGCCAAGCTGGATATTCATCATATTCAGGATTTGTTATTTCATTTGCCGCTGCGCTATCTAGATCGCACCCGTATTAGCCCCATTGCTAGCCTACACCCTAACTTTCATGTGGTGATTGAAGGCGAGGTGGTGGTGAGCGATGTGACGTTTGGTAAACGTCGCAGCTTAGCGGTAAGGGTGGCGGACGGCAGCGGCACCATTACATTGCGCTTTTACCATTTTAACGCGGCACAACAAAACAACCTTAAAAAGGGTGTGCGTATTCGCTGTTACGGAGAAGCTCGTCGAGGCAAAGCGGGTCTTGAGCTGTATCACCCTGAATACCAATTTGTAGATGAATCAAAACCCTTTAAAACTGAAGCCAACTTAACGCCTATTTATCCCAGCACCGATGGCCTTACCCAAGTGCGCTGGCGCCAATTAATGGAGCAAGTCATTGAATTATTAATGAAGGGCCGCGCGCTGGATGATTTAATTCCAGAGGCCCTGTTAAAACCCTTTGCGCTACCCGATTTAAAAAGCGCCCTACTCTACCTACACTTACCGCCCCAGCAAGCCGATGTGTATGAATTAGAAGCGTATCAACACCCCGCGCAAAAACGTTTAATTATGGAAGAGTTACTGGCCCATAACTTAAGCCTGTTAACCGTGCGCCAAGAGGTGAAGCGGGAACAAGCGCCTATACTGCCACCATCAAAACATTTGGTAAAAAGTATGCTGGCGCAATTGCCCTTTACTTTAACCAATGCGCAACTGCGCGTAGGTCAAGAAATACAACAAGACCTAGCCAGTGGCCATCCCATGTTACGTCTAGTGCAAGGGGACGTAGGCTCGGGTAAAACGTTGGTCGCCGCCATGGCCGCGTTAACGGCATTAGAGCAAGGTTTTCAAGTGGCTATTATGGCCCCCACCGAAATTCTGGCCGAGCAACATCTTAAAAATTTCAGTACTTGGTTTGAGCCTTTGGGTTTAACCATTGCGTGGTTGGCTGGCAAGGTAAAAGGCAAAGCTCGCGAGGCCAGCCTTAACGCCATTAAAAGTGGTGAAGCCCAATTAGTGGTGGGCACCCATGCGCTGTTTCAAGACGATGTAGAGTTTCATAAACTGGGTTTAGCCGTCATAGATGAACAACACAAATTTGGTGTGCATCAACGTTTGGCCCTAAAAGAAAAAGGCAAAAGTCTAAGCCCCCATCAATTGATCATGACCGCCACCCCCATTCCCAGAACCCTCGCCATGAGTGCCTATGCGGATTTGGATACCAGTGTCATTGATGAGCTTCCTCCCGGGCGCACGCCGGTAAATACTGTTGCCATTGACCAATCTCGCCGTGAAGAAATTATGATGCGCATTCTGAATGCCTGCCAACAAGGTAGCCAAGCGTACTGGGTATGTACCTTAATTGAAGAAAGCGAAACTTTAGAAGCGCAAGCCGCCGAAGTCACCGCGCGAGAATTACAAGCCGCCTTGCCCGACCTTAAAATTGGCTTAGTGCACGGCCGCCTAAAGTCTAAAGAAAAGGCTGAGATTATGGCCGCGTTTAAGGCAGGAGAATTACAATTATTAGTGGCGACTACCGTGATTGAAGTGGGCGTAGATGTGCCTAACGCAAGCCTAATGGTGATTGAAAATCCAGAACGTTTAGGACTGGCGCAATTACATCAACTACGTGGCCGAGTTGGCCGGGGCACTGCAAAAAGTCATTGTGTTTTGTTATATCAAGCCCCGCTAGGCCAGCAGGGAAAAAAGCGTATTCAAGCCATGCGTGACACCTCTGACGGTTTTAAAATTGCCGAAATAGATTTAGAAATCCGTGGCCCAGGTGAAGTACTGGGCACCCGCCAAACCGGTTTAATGCAAATGCGCATTGCCGATTTACAACGAGACGCGTATTTATTAGATGACATAAAGCTGTGGGCGAATATGTGTGAGCATGAAGCACCGCACATATCTGAGCCACTTATTCAGCGATGGCTTGGTCAAAATGTACGCTATGGGCAAGTGTAATCCCGCTACATGATTGGGCTGTTGCAATACCTTCTAGGGGAGCCTTTAAGGAAGGTGCCGCTAAGGCGCTATTCTAATTCTGTGTCTCTAATAAATGGCGCTGAATCAGGAAGCAAAACTATCTGTTCATTTTGATTCCTGATTCCATTCTTATAAGAGCCCTTCTCTCTACCCTAATGCACGCACTAACAGGCCAGTGGGTAAACAAGCAAACAGTCGGGCTACTATGCCCCAAGGCCAAGAAGGCACAGTAGACCGCTTGACCTTTTTCTCTATTAAAGACACTAGCAACGCACCGCCTTTTTCCAAATCGATTAAAAATGGCCTGCTTACCGCACCCTGATTAATAGGGGTGTCTATGTAGCCTG
>JAPYOO010000664.1 GCA_029938135.1 Bermanella sp.
CTGAATAGAGGTATTAATAAATGACTAACAACAACAATAACGACAAGGTAGTAATAAGCCTTTACGAATTCACAGGGACCGCGCTAATTCCGTGGGCTAAACGTGGGTATCAATGCTACGCCTACGATATCCAACACGATGGCATAAGGGTTGAGAATTTCGAGGGTGGAGGGTCTATCACATATTGGGAGGCTGACTTGCATGACATGGAAATGGTGACCGATATCTACCGCGCCTTTGAACTGGAAAATGTGGTCTTTGCCATGGGCTTTCCTGTCTGTACTGACTTGGCAGTTTCAGGCGCTGCGCATTTTGCAAGGAAAGCAAAAGTTGACCCAGATTTCCAGCTCAATGCTGCACGTTATGCAAAATGGTGTGCTGAGTTATTTGAAGGATGGGGCGTGCCTTATTTCATAGAAAACCCTGTATCTAGATTGTCCACGTTATGGCGCAAGCCTGACCACCGTTTTCATCCCTTTGAATTCGGGGGATACATTACAGCCAATGACGCGGCACATCCTTTGTACCCTGACTACATAGCCGCAAATGATGCTTACTCAAAACTCACTTGTCTATGGACGGGTGGTGGTTTCAGGATGCCAGCTAAAGATGCCGTGGACTGCGATAGTTTTGGCTCCAGTACCCAGCACAGGAAGCTAGGGGGCAAGTCAATGAAAACCAAAAACATACGCAGCGCAACGCCTAGAGGCTTCGCAGAGGCTATCGCAGTGGCTAACACGTAAATCCAGTTAGGGGAACAACATGACTAAGACAACAAAACCCGTACAGTTAACTTTTAAAGCTTTTAACACGTGCGCAGAGACAGGGGACAAAGAGGGCCAATTCGTGCTGGATGGTCGGCACAGGGATTGGGACGAGGTGGGAGTACGTTACACGGATTTTATGCAAGCAACGTATTCATATCATATTGATTTTGAAAGTGACCGCATCAGATTTTATGACGATGGCGAGGGGCTTTGGCTGCATCCATCCTCATTCAATCACAAGGTACTCAAACAACTTTGGACAGGGGAATAACCATGCCTATTAGAACTGTACCACCACTAACTGGGTACGA
>JAPYOO010000221.1 GCA_029938135.1 Bermanella sp.
GGTTTTATCCAACCCTATGGGGAAGGTTAATTCAAACAGGGTGCCTTTATTTAGTGTGCTCTGGCAGTCAATGGTGCCGCCTAAGTTTTGTGTTATTTGGTTGTACAGTATATGCAATCCCAAACCCAGGTGGTCCGAGTGGCGACGGGTGGTAAAAAAAGGCTCAAAAATATTTTCCAAGGTATCTGTCTCCATGCCCTTGCCGTCATCGCGATAACTCACTTTTACACTTTGGTCCTCGTAACGTATACAAATTTCAATGCAGCCGTGATCATCAAAGGCGTGATCCTGAGAATTAATGAGCAGGCTCGTGAATATCTGTGAAATGACGCCCGGATAACTCTCTATGATTAAATTCTCGCATCCCGTGATATTTATCTTATTGCTGGTTTTTACTAAGTCCGGTTGCAAGTTGGCCAGCACTAGATGGATGTATTCATGCAAATTAAATTCGCGCAATTCTTCGCTGTTCATATCCACGGCCACCCGTTTAAAACTGTCTATTAGGTGGGAGGCCTGACCGGTGGCTTTCAACATAATTTTTGCAGCTTTGCATGTACTCTCAATAAAACGTTTAAAATCTTTTTTTAATAGTGCCCCCTGCTCATACAGGCTGTTAATTTTAACCGCTTCTTCCTGCAGGTAAGATGCCGACGTCACGCAAATACCTATGGGGGTGTTTATTTCATGAGCAACGCCGGCCACCATCCCTCCCAGCGAGGCCATTTTTTCAGACTCCACCAATTCCTTGGTGCGTTGTATCACACGTTCTTCCAGTTTTTGATTGAGCTCTTTTAATTCGTTTGCCAGTTGTTCTTTTCCCTGAATCAGCCCGCTGAGTTGTTGATTGTTTTTCAATAGCAATTTGTGCTGGTGCTGCAGTTGCGATTCTTGGCGATAGCTATGAATGGCTTCGTTCACGGTGGCTTGAAGAAATTTCTTGTCCCAGGGTTTATCTATGAAGCGAAACAAACGAATACTATTAATGGTTTGAATAAGGCCTTCGTTGTTGGCACGACCAGACAGCATGACTTTTTCGGTCATGGGTGAAATATCGTGTATACGTGACAATAGTTGTTGGCCATTCATCTGTGGCATCACAAAGTCGCTAATAACAAGCTCTACGGTGCCGTTATTTTTTTGAATATCTTGCAATAAGTCAATGGCTTCCTCACCACTTTCTGCCGTTTCGATGGAGTAGGTATTCTGTAACATCTCTTTGAGCTCTGCCTTTAAGCTCTTGAGAACGATGGGCTCGTCATCGACACAAATTATCGTGGGCTTCATCGGCATTGGCCAGTTAGGGCTTGTGCAGGGCTGATTTGACGGCAGCAATTAACATCTCCCCGGTCCAGGGTTTACTCATGCATTGTTTAATCGGAATTTGGTTTAGGGTCTTTTTCAATATGGTCTCTTCAGCATGGCCGGTGAGTATGATCAAACCGGTATCTGGCATTTTTTGGTATACCTTTTCTAAAAACTCCCCGCCATTCATGCCGGGCATCATCCAGTCCGAAACGATCACCAAAATTTTAACCCCTTGTTGGGTGAGGTCTTCTATTACGTCCAGTCCTTCCTCACCAGACTGTGCCATTTCATAAGCCATGCTGCTGCCAAAGTGATCCTTTAACTGATGCTTTAGTACCTCCAATATCATAGGTTCATCATCCACGCACAATATCGCTGGTTTCATTGTTTCACCTCGATTTTATGGTTGTCTTGCCGTCATGAGGCAACACTGCCCTGGCTCACTGGCAGTTGTACGGTAAATATTGTGCAACCAGGTTCGCTGATGAAAGACAGTTTACCTTGATGTTTCTCTACAATTTTACGTGAGATGTCCAGCCCAATCCCCGTGCCTTCCCCCGAAGCCTTAGTGGTGAAGAAGGCTTCAAATACTCTTGGCTGTACGTCTTCAGGAATGCCAGGACCATCATCTTCAAATTCTATGAATACAGATTGCCCACTTTGTCTCACGCTTATTTTAAGCTGGCCCTTATTTACCATAGCTTGCAAGGCGTTATGTATAATATTAGTCCATACCTGACTTAGCTCCTCAGTACTGCCCCAAATATTCGGGTTTTGCATATACCTAAGGGTTACATCAACCCCGTGTTTTATTTGGTTATGGTATAGCGTTAACACAGTATCGATGCCGGCTTTAATGTCTACTTGACTAAATTGTTTGGATTGATCTGAGTGGGAATAGGTTTTCAGTGCTAGTACCACCTTGGATGCCTTGCGGGTGGCAATATTGATGATGCGGGCATTACGTTCGATGCGCGAAAGTTTATAGGCAAATTGCAAAATAGATTCGCTGTTGACATGCAACAGCAACGGCATCCAGGGCTCGATATGCCTGTAAATCTTCATGTCTACTAACACATCAGCCAGCTCCTCGGCACGATCTGGCAGTCTGCTTGATAGTTCTTCTGCAATGATTCTGCGGCTGCTACGCTCTTCTCGGGAGCTAAGGTTGTCGGTGTTTTTCAATGAGCACTCAATCATTTTTATAAACAGTTGGCGCAGGCCCCCTTCAAGCTGGTCAAAGAAATGGGGCAGAGATGCCAGGGTGAAATTCAAATCGTCCAAAATGGTATTGGATGATGACTGAATGGCGCCCAGCGGAGTGTTTACCTCGTGGGCCACACTGGCCACCAATTGCCCCAATGCGGCCATCTTCTCGCTGAGTATGAGTTGATCCTGAGTGCGCTTTAGGGTGTCCATGGTTTCCTGAAGTTCATTATTTTTGTATGCCAATTGTGAGTTGGTTTTTTGCTTGAGTCGAAATTGACGATACAAAGAAATAATTAGTAAGCTGATGGTCACCAGCGTAATGGCTGCGCCCCATAGTAGCTGCTGCTGCCCTTCTATTTGTGAGCCTTGCTGACGCACGGTGCGGGTTTGGCTAGAGATTAGGCTGTGCTGATCATGCAATTGTTTATCCTGGTTCTCTAATTTGTTTTTTTGTACATTGAGTATTTTCAGGTTTTTTGTAATGTTTTTTTCCAAACTATTTAGCGCCAGTTCCTTTTTTACTATTTTTTGGTTTTGTAATATCAGTTGGTTTATTTTTTCCTGTAATAAAGACTCTTTAAGCTGAAGTTTTTGCTCTTTTTCATTCAAGAGTGAGCTAGTGTGTAACAGCTCTTTGCCAGCACTTTGAATTTTCTGGCCCTGCAATACAATTTTCTGTTGTTGTTGATTTATATCCAGTTTTTGACGGGCCATTACTTGTCGTTGTTCTTCATATTTATGTTTGGTCTTTTGTAAGGCCAGTTCGGTATCTTTGTAAATGGTCGCCACATCTATTTCGGTGCCGCCCAGTAACAGAATTTTTTTGGTGATACTCAACCCTTCATAAATAATATTACTGCGATTAATCTCGAAGGCGATGCGGCCTTTCATAGGGTAGTGAATATTAATCATCATGGCGCTCTTGGTGAATGCGTTGTCACTGATAATTAAAATGCCGGTTTTGATGAGTTCGGATGCGATTCGTTGCAGATGAATGTTTTCGGATTTTGGCAATACCAGTACTTGAATGCCTTTACTTTGGTAGAGCGAGTTGAGCTTTTTAATTTCTAAAGGCTTGCCATGTACCGTAAATGTGTGTGCTACCGATTTTAATTCCCGGTACAGTTCGTCGTGTTCACCGTAAACACCCAGTACATAACTGGGGCCGACACTGCCCTGGGGCCAATGAATGTACTTAATAATGTTATAGATGAGTGCGATCTTGGTTTGCAGGGGGGTGAATTGCTGAGCATAAGCGATCGGCAAGGCCGACGTCATTGATAAAATGAACAGCATGAAAAGCGATTTACCATGCAAGGCGCGTTTGATTGCCAACGTCACGCCTCCTGTATTTACTGATTGATTAAAACCCGATTTGTTATCTGCTTTTAGTATAGAGGCTTTTAAAGGATAGCCAATTGAAGGTAAGAACAGTCTGATAGAAGGTAACGATCTAAAATTCAATATTTTATAGAACCATATATTATCGCTGGTGTTGGATAGCGCTCCTATCTGAAATGCCGTGAGCTATACTGGATAGGCAGAATATCAATTGATATAGGGCGATTATTCACCTTAATGGAGGCCGTTGTGTCGCGTGCTCTGAGCAGTCTAAATTGTATTTTTCTTCTATTGTGTTGCTCTTCCCTAAATGCCGCTCAAAATTTTAGCCCGGTCTATGAGATGTCGCTGGAGGACTTGTTGGACCTTAATGTCAGCAGTGCGACCTTGTCTTCCATGCCTTTATCCGATACCCCGGCTTCCGTAGTGGTCATTACTCGAGAGCAAATAGAGCGCAGTCCAGCCAGAAATGTGCGGGATTTATTGGAAATTTATGTGCCGGGTTTGATCTTTTTTGATGACCCCGCCAATGGCGGTAATATTCGCATTCGTGGCATAGGGCAGAGAAATTATAATACTATCTTGTTGATTAACGGTCGGCCCATCAATCAGAAGTCGGATCAGGGGTCGGTTGCCGAACTCAATAACTGGGACATGACAGATTTTGAACGTATAGAAGTAGTGAGCGGGCCTGGGTCGGTTACCCATGGCCCGGGTGCCATATCCGGGGTCATAAATTTAATCACCCAGAAGGCCGGTTCCGTAGAGGGTTTGAAGGTCGGGGTGCGATACAACCATAATTACCAGAGTAAAGGGATCTACCTCGATTATGGCAAGATAGGGGCGGATGTGCAGTGGCTGAGTCACTTAAGTTTGATACGTACTCAGGGCTATGAGAATGTAAAGATTTACCAACTCGGCAGCAACGGTGAGCATGGTTACAAGGGGGACAGCAATGCATTCAGTGGCTCGGATGCTAACCCAGTAGCTAATTTTTACGGGGATGCGGATGATGAACCCCAAGTTAAGATGTCTGTGGATGTGTCATTTTTTGGGGACTGGCACTTCCTGAGTCGTTATAGCTCATCGGGTATTGTCAGTACCGTGACCGAGAAGGAATACCTGGACGGCGCGAATGCCACCCATGAATTTAGTGATCAACACTTTCTGGCGACTCTGGAAAATGAACATCAATTTGGATCCCAGGCACAACTAAATAGCATATTAAGTTTTGATTCCGAAAATTATTACACCACCAATGCCAAGCAAACTTCGCTGGATCACAATGATGAACTTAATCGCAAAAAAAATTACTCGGAAAATGAATGGTTTTTACGATCACTGTACAGCTACCAATGGTCACAAATTTTATCGGTTACCGCTGGGTTCGAATATGCCCATGACTACCTAGCTAAGCCTTGGGGTGAGTCGTCCAATACCTTTCGGGCCGGTACCAGCAAACGTAATTTTATCACTGAAGATTCCGTCTACAGGGGAGACGGATCAAATGGCACCATCAAGGATGCCGATGTGGTGAAGTTTACCGATGGCTGGTCCGCAGATACCTACTCGTTGATGGCAGAAATGGAATACCAGATATTGACTGGCACCACTGCATTTGTGTCGGCACGCTTGGATAAAAATGATTATAGCGACAGTTTGTTTTCCCCCCGTGT
>JAPYOO010000222.1 GCA_029938135.1 Bermanella sp.
ATTTCTCGAAAGTCACACCCAGCTAAATAAATCGTGTAGAAAAACTATTAAACAATCGACCCAGAAAATGTTTAAATTATCGAACACCTTACGAAGTCTTCAGGGAAGCCTGTAGTGCACTTACTGATTGAATATGGCCCCCGCATGCTTTTTGGGACTTGTCAGGAATATTTCTCCATCATATCGGTCAAGGTATTATTTACCCGGGTAAATAAATCATCTGATTTTTTACTGATGTTGGCCGCTTTTGAGGCTTTTGCTATTCTGCCTTCGATCAATGAGATTAAGAAAGCCTCTTGGTCTTCCTCCAAACCCATTAGGGGGAGCTCATGTTCCAATGTACGATTTAAGCCCTTTAATATGCTATTTAATATTTCCTGACTTTCGTTGATGAGAGTGCGCTCTTCATCCATGGCGCTATTGATGATGGTAATAGATGTTTTAAGACCACTGAGGGTAGAAATGGTTTGATTATCTTCAATGGATTCCATGCAGGCATTGGTGGCCTCCAGGAAAAATGGCATCAGGTCTTTATAGCGGCCGTGTTTGTTTTCATCCTCTATGGGCATATTTTTCACCAATAAATTAATGCGATCAAAATTAAACTGGGTTCTGTGTTCAAAACTAAAGATACGATCTTTCTTGGATAATATATCTACTAGTTCTTTTTCCAATGGTGACGGTTGGCCCACACATTGGTGCCATTGGTAAGTGTCGCCAGTCTTCAAACGAATAAGGGCATTTAAGCCAAAACCCTTGAGGCAATCAACAAACAAATCCATTAATTCAGATGGTGTCTTAACCGAGTAAGTGGCCTTTGAATACTGCAGTGCCTGGCCAATTTCCTGGGCGCTGGTCATGGCATCCATGGCCACACCTGAGGCCATTTGATAATTATCTTGTAAACCTTTTTTTTCTTTCATGTATTTTTCTAGTAATTGAATTTTTACCAGTAGCTCGGCAGATTCAAACGGTTTAACCAGGTAGTCATCCCCCCCAGATTTATAACCGTTTAATCGGTCATCCACCGAACCCCGGGCAGAAATAAATACCACTGGAATGTGAGTCCATTCACGATTTTCACGTATTTTTTTACACACTTCATAGCCGTCCATGCCAGGCATGCCCACATCCAGCAGTACCATGGCGATGTTGTCGTGTTGTTCCAACATGGTGAGGCCCTCATTGCCATTGTTGGCCTGGAGTAATTGGTAATCATCGTCTAAATGATGCTGAATAATTTCTAAATTCCAGGGTTCATCGTCCATGGCCAGTATGGTTAGTTTATCGCTCATGGTTCTCTCCGAGGTTGTTATTTTGATTGCTCCAATCTATTGAACCAACCGGGATATTAAAGATAAAACAGGCACCATTATTGGTATTGTTTTTGGCAATGATCTCACCGCGATGCACACCTATTATTTGTTTGCAGATGGCCAGGCCCAAGCCGGTGCCACCGGCAGCGGTCTTGGTTTTTGAGCTTTGAATAAACTTATCAAAGATACTGACTATTTCACCTTCAGGAATACCCACCCCACGATCACACACACTCACTTCCAGTGATGGTACCCAATATTTGTTGGTGCTACGTGCTTCTACGTTTACCCGGGTAGATCTAAGGGTTATGTCTATGGTGGAGTTTTGCGGTGAAAACTTGCAGGCATTCGATAACAAGTTGTAAATAACTTGGGTCATCTTTTCGCCATCTACATAGGCGATTGGCTTGTCTGCTTGGCAGTCAATATTCAAATTTAGGGATTTTTCTGCCAATAAAGGCGAAAACTCTGTCCCCACGTTGTTAATTAACGCCAGAACGTCAAGAGTGTCTTTTTGTAGCTCAACGTGTCCGCTTTCCAGCTTGGAAATATCTAAAAGATTGTTGATAAGCTTTAACAGGCGTTTGCTGCTTTGGGATATTCTATAGGTAAAACCCTTTACCTTTTCTTGCAGGCTGATGGGCGCCTGAAATTTTTCTAGGTCTTTATCAATTAAGGCGTTAAAACTCATGATGGCGTGCATTGGGGTGCGAAGTTCATGGGACATATTGGCCAAAAATTCAGATTTTGTTCTATTTGCCCGCTCGGCCTCTTCTTTTGCTTTTTCTATTTGTTTGGTTCGCTCTGCCACCTTGATTTCTAATTCTTCATTGCGGGACAACAAATGGCTTTCCATTCTCTTCTGTGGGCTGATGTCCTGAATGACCAGTATATAGGCACGCTGAAATGTGTCGGTACTGCGTCTAAAGGTGACGTTGGCCGGAAAAACATTGCCATCAATGCGAATGACGCTGCCTTCCATGCTGACACTGCTTTGTACTTCGCTGCATTGTTGCAGCAGGACGGGCCAAACATGGTCCGGAAATAAACATGAAAATGCCTTGCCGATCAGGGACTCCACGGTATGCTGGGTTAACCGAGTCAGTGCACTGTTTGCCGAAATAATAATGAAATTATCATCCAGCGATAATACCGCCTCGTTTAGGCTTTCGAGGGTGGCATTTAGGATATCCCGCCCCTCTTTCATGCGAATATTATTTTCGGTAAGTTCCTCTAGCAGGCGTTTGTTTTCTCTGCCCATGTTAATGATGTGATCCAGCCGGGCAAGGCTTGACCTTAACACGTTGGTGTTCACGGGTTTTTCCAGGAAGGTATCCACGTGGACCCTGATGGCGTCTAGCAGTGTGGCCTTGACACTATTTCCTGTGATGAGAATACTCTTAATATCGGGGTTAATTTTTCTGGCTTGCTCGATAAGCTGGACGCCACTCATTTCATCCATTTGGTAGTCGGTGAGTAACGTATCAACGCCCCCGCCTCGAACCTTTTCAAGTGCTTCCTTGGCAGAAACCGTGGCATAACATTGATATCCCAGATCTGTCACAAAGTGATTGATAACGGCCAGCGCTGAAGGGCTGTCATCCACTAACAATAATCGGTTTGAACGCACCAGCTTGACTATGCCCAATTGACGAGCGAGGTTCTCAGCATCATAGGGCGGATAAATGACGGGTAGGTCATCGCTGAAGGCTTGCATGGTTATCTTTAGGTTTTCATCTTGTTGTGAATCAATCTGGCTGGCGGCGATGTAACAACTTTTTTGTTCGAAGATTAGGCTATGAATTTTTTTCTTTTCCGATTTTTTCCAAGTGCCCTGTGCCATAAAGATAAAGACATTTCCCACTTGCAGCGAGCTAATTTCTGCTTGTGCCTGCCAGGGACGAACCTCAAAATCCAAAGATGTAAGCCCGTCATTAAGCGATTGGCTTAAGGCGTGGTTTTCTGAGCATGAGCAATAAGCAATGCTTTGGTACTTTTTCATTATGCCCTAGGCCTGTTTCAAGGGTGGCTACAAATATTAACTATAGTTACTAAGGTCAGCGCGACAAAAAAAATTAGGATTTAATTGGGGGAAATTTAATGGAGGCATTAACTTTGGCAGGGGCTATCTAAACTCAGGTGAGTATCATCGGCTGTAATAACAGTTACGCCTAAAAGGTTTGGGCTTTTAAGTATGACTGTCGGCTTGGGCAGCTTTATCATTAGATATGGACAGCCTGCCAAAAAACTTTGAAGACGCGAGTGTTTACCGATCAAGATGGATCTTGTTTTATGCGTTTAAGGAAAAAGGCAAGACCTGAGCCCACAGCCATTTCAACTCCGCATTAAAAATTAAAGCAGTACTTTCAGAGTATATTTAAAAATCATCACCGTCCCGCTGGCCATATTCCTAATAAATCCATAGTGACCAAGGGCTTTGTCATTTCCCTTGCATGTTGTTGAGCCGGTTTCGCAATTTCGTGAAATCGTTTTTTGCATACTAAGGACTTGTTATGAAATACCCCCATTGGATTGTCAGCGGCGTGGCGGCAAGCTTGCTTTTGATCAACCCACTTTTAACACATGCCGAAGATGGTTTAACAGAGCCCGTGAGCTTTTTAGTATCACTGCAGGATGATGCCGGCAATCATATTTGCAATGGCACCTACATTGGAGACTCACATATACTCACCCATGCCAATTGCAAACAATCTGCTATCGTGTTGCCGCCGCTGGAGCCGTTTCCGCCCATAGTGGTCACGCCAGTTATGGGTAACTTGGCGAGTGCACAAAATTCTCAGGTGGCAGAGCAAATGTCTGCTGCCATGTCGATAGTTCAGGGGTCACCTGTACAAGCCTCCACGATACAAGCGGCACAAGAGATAGGGATAAGCTTTCCACTAAATGGTGATCCCACCCAAGCGGTGTTTTTATTGCCCGGTGGTGATTCTGCTCCCATACCATTAGTACGGGATGTATTTATATCCAAGCGGGATATTCATCCGGTTACCGGCAATGAGCAAATATTTACGCTTAGCTCTGTGCCCGAAGAGGCCGTGGCCATTACATTGGCGGATGAAGCGCTCACCAATCAGCTACTACAAGATGTTAATACTTCCTTCACCTTGATCGGAAAATATATTGAAAACTCACCCGTAGTGACGCGGCAAAACCATCAAGTATCAGACGACTGCTTTATATATGGAAATGATAAATACAGACGCAGTTTGTGTTTTTCGCCTTCACCATCGCGCCCATGTTCCTGGGATACAAAAGCCACTGGGGCCCCACTATTCGCTACCACAAGTGATGGCCGGCAGGTGTTAATGGGTTTTAAGCCCAGCTTGTTTTGCCCTTTAAGTACTAACCTGCATACCTATACAGGTCATGTCTTTACCGCCAGCAGCAGTTTGATTCAGTGGGCAAACTTACAAGCCTTAAAACATCAGGGCCTGGATGTGGTGAGTGCCTATGAGTTTGGAACTTTTAAAAGACATAGCCACCATGAGTTAAACATTACCTTTGTAAATAAATCAGAATCTCAACGTTTTGATCTTGAGAATTTTAACATGAGAGACAGGCAAGCCATGACCGTCAAAAATAATGATTGCGGCATTTTATTGCCGTCGGAAACTTGTTCCCTAACCTTACATACTCGAGTACCTGAAGCACTTAATTATCTGGAGGAATTAAGCTTTAGTGCCCAGGGTTTAGACGCGGGAATTTTTGTATCTCTGGACGGGTACCAGGATCGAAAAATATCAGGGGACAACAGCGCCACCTGGCGAGTGAGCGGCTGGAAGAGTTCTGGTAGCCACGGCCACCATAGTAAATCAAGAAATAACAGACACGGCGGCGGCACATTATACAGCAATACTGATTTGTCCGAACAACCATCTCTTATCCGCAATGAATATGTAGATGGCCCCACTAAAATCCACGTGACCTACCGTACCGAAGGCAGCAATTCATTTGTATTGGGAACCAGTACTCAGCGTAAAAGCCTGAAGGCGACGCCAGGCGGTTTCTTTTTAGGTAATGTAATGCCCGGCACCAGTGGGGAATGGTTAACCTATACTCTGGAAATAAAAGAATTGGGGCGCTACCAAGTGAGTCTAAGTCAATTTGCTTTATCTATAGTTGGCCAGCCGACTGAAGATATTGCCGTCAGCAAGATTTGCATTGGGGAGTGTGGG
>JAPYOO010000665.1 GCA_029938135.1 Bermanella sp.
CTTGTCTAGTGGCAGTGCACAGGGGCCATCACACTTAGCTTCATTGGGGTTTGGGTGAGCTTCAATAAACAAACCCGCAATACCCAACGCCATACCTGAGCGAGCCAACTGAAATGCTTGCGCTCGGCGGCCACCAGCACTGTCAGTTCTGCCACCTGGGCGCTGCAGCGCATGGGTTGCATCAAAAATAACCGGGGCCATGGGCTTCATGTCATCCATGCCCAGCATGTCTACTACTAGGTTATTGTAACCAAAGCTAGATCCACGCTCACACAGCATAATGCGCTCGTTACCCGCTTCTTTAAATTTAGTCATGATATGTAGCATTTCACGGGGGGCTAAAAACTGCGGCTTTTTAATGTTAATAGCGGCGCCTGTTTTGGCCATGGCCACTACTAAATCCGTTTGGCGAGCCAAAAAGGCCGGCAACTGAATAACATCAACCACTTCCGCCACCGGTGCTGCTTGGTGAGGCTCGTGCACATCAGTGATAATGGGCACACCAAAGGTGTCTTTGATTTCTTGAAAAATCTTTAAACCTTCATCCAAACCCGGACCACGGTACGAGTTAATAGACGAACGATTGGCTTTATCAAACGAGGCTTTAAATACATAAGGAATGCCCAGCTTTTGGGTAACCCGTACATATTCTTCACAGGTTTTCATGGCAAGGTCACGGCTTTCAAGCACATTAATGCCGCCAAACAAGGTAAATGGCTTATTATTCGCTACATCAATTTGACCATTACTGCCCTGCAGGGCCACTTGCTCAATCATGACAACACCTCAAACATTCTATAAATACAACCTCGCATTATATGCGAATGCTTGAGTGCTGTCTGGCCTATTGCGAATTAAGCATCAAAGCTTTTCATAAGCGTTAATATTTCTTCGGTTTTGGCCTGCATTAAGGCTTTATCGGCTTTTGATTCAACATTTAAGCGCACCACAGGCTCGGTATTAGATGAGCGTAAGTTAAAGCGCCATTCATCATAGGTAATGCTAATGCCATCTGTGCGATCTATTTCTAGCGCATCTTCGCCAAAATGCTGCTCGATGCCTGCTAAAACGG
>JAPYOO010000666.1 GCA_029938135.1 Bermanella sp.
GGCTTTAAAGACTTTGGCGAGACAACAAACAGTGACGTCGCTTATGACGCGCCCATCGTTAGCGAACGTGTTGACCTAACCGACATTGATACAACCCAAGCGGGCTTTCATCAAGAAAGCCATGTACCTACCAGTGCAGAAACCCACGCGGGAGAAGACGTGGCTATTTATGCCACGGGCCCTGGCTCACACTTAGTCACCGGCACTAACGAGCAAAACATCATATTCCATATCATGGATTATGCAGGCAACCTTACACAAAAAGCCGACAACGTAATCGCGACACAACTGTAAATAACATTACTTTCCCCTCCACATAAACGACTATTGTGTGGTGGGGTTATTAATTATTCTTTGCTAACACTATTCACTAATAAATTAGGCAGGAGAATGTATGAGACCTCTTATTCTATTGATTGTTATGCTTATGTTTTTATCTATGCAAGCAGACGCTTCTTTCCCCAATATTTGTCAGCCCACAGAACAAAACGTGAAGGCACAATACACTATCGATACTCACACCCATGTAGGTGAAAAAAAGCAGCAGTTATTTACATTATGGCGCACCGCACAAAAAGTGGCTCACCAGTACCCGCATAAAAATGTAACTCAACAGTGGACACGATCTAAAAACGGTCGTTTAACCCGTACTCAATTTTTTGACCAAGACTTACGAGCCATTGAGTTTGAAACCCAAAGCCCACAAAAAAGCACGAATAATCATTGGCAGAAAAAATTTCAATTGGTTAGCCATAAGCTAATCAACAAGATGAACTTGGAAGGCAGCCAGGGTGAGCTTTGTGATTTAGTAGAATATTATCAATTGGAAGAAAACGGGGTTATTCACCAACTGAGCTGGTTGCCCAATAAAAAATTAGTGAGTCGTTACCGTGTGAGTTCCGCTAAATTGAGTAAAGAATGGGTATTACAGTCAGTTGAATATAATTTTAATGCAGTTAATGATTTTTTTACTGTACGAGATCAGTATTTGAATACTGACTTTGCGGATATTGGTGACAATGAATCCGACCCAGTATTAAGTAAGTTGATTCACCTAGGGTTTGCGCATTA
>JAPYOO010000223.1 GCA_029938135.1 Bermanella sp.
CCAATAATGCACATATCTTGGGTGCAGCCGCATACAGGCAAGAGTAATGAGACAACTGGGGTAAAAGCTCAAGTTGAGTGGCGAGGGGCATATTTTTGTTAAGGTAATGCCCCATACTCACCGGTGACCAATTGTCATGGGTACCGTGCCATATGTGAGTTTTAATGGTGCAGTTAACAATCTCCGCCTTCCATGGCCTGACATAATGGCTAATTTCCCTAATGTAGCCCTGCACATTTTTTGTAAAGCAGTGGGTTAAAACGGGGGTGATGTAATGCTTAAAATCGTCCGTTTGGGATAATGTTTGGTCTTGTCCAGCGGCGCTGGCAAACAGCATTTTAAATAACGCACTGGGTGCAATTTTTGCCATGAGTGCTTGCCAATAGGACAAATATTTAAAGGCCGTTGGATAATTTTTAGCGAGGGTAAAGACCATCTTCCCCGCCATATCGTTCAGAAAGTCTGCCCCATCCAGTGGTGCAGCAGCGGATATAAGGTGCAGGCTTTGTACTTGATTTTTAAGGTACTGACTGGTTTCTATGGCGGCCTGACAACCAATAGAAAAACCGATTAAATCAATCGGCTTGCCTTTGGCTTCATCAATAATAGTTTTGGCTAAATACTGATAATAATCTTGGTTTTGTAGTGAGGCTTCAGCAGAAAAACGATCGAAACAGATGAGTTTTAAACCACACTCTTTGGCGTATTGGTCAAACACCGCGGCTTCCTCTGGAGCTCCGGGGGCGCCGTGAAAGTATATAACTAATTTTCCTGTTGGTATTCCGTATTCTACAAAATTCAACTGACTCTCCTTAGTGCACTACATTGTTGATAGCAGGTTCATACTTTTATGGTCAACAGACTATAGGCTTTTATCAGTCACTACAATGTAATGTCTGGTGGGACCTTTCGCTATTTATGCATACACTTATTTTAGCTTTTAGGGTACAAAATCATTTGTGTGCAACGAAATAACGAAATTATTTTACCGGTTTGTATATTACGAACCTCAGCGTCCCATACTTGGGTCGTGCGGCCCATATGCACCACTGTAGCCGTACATTCAATTCGACCTTCACGGGCGGTGCCTAAATGATTAGACTTAAGCTCAATGGTGGTGAAGCCTAGGGCTCCTTCAGGCAAGTTGGCTAGGCAACCATTGCCACAACAGGTATCGGCTAAGGTAACCGCTGTGCCTGCGTGTAAATATCCATTGGGCGCTAAGTGGTGTGGTAAAACATCAATGTGTGCGGTGACGGCCCCCTCATCACAATGACTCACTTCAATACCCATGTACCCGGGTAAGTTGTTGACACATATTTCATTTAATTGTTTAACGTCCATTAAGGTGAATCCTATTAAAAATGGTTATTAGTTTCTATATAGACAGGATCTAGTGACAAAGAGTTAAAGTGAGTATTGAGTGCGCTACTAAGAATATAGGTACACATATTTAGTCATAATTTTTATGTTCAATAGATTTTTCAACGTTGATAGATTTAATAGCCTTATCTCTAAGACCTGCATGCTCTAAAAGTTGAGGATTCGCGCGATAATCTAAAAAAGCACTATCATTGGGGAATTCTAATATATGAATTTCTTGGCCTGAACCATCGTCATTTCTGTGTGTTTCAAATGCACGAAGGATATGGCCACCATGTAATTTCATTATTTTCAGCGCCTTTTTTTCAAAGGAAGCGAGTAAATTAAAATCTTTCACCTCTATCGTCACAAGAATATTTATCATTACAAAATGGCCTTATATTCAATTAATAACTCATATATAGCATGTGCCATTTTTTTATAACCTTGTTCATTAAAGTGTATAGGATCCGATTTATATTCTGGGCTGCGCAACAACGATGAAATTAACGAGTCGGCTAATACTAGGTCATATTCTTTGGCCAATTGGGGGTAAATCTTGGCGACCTTAGAAAATAACTTTTTCTCAGGCACACCAATTAATAGCACTTGAATATCACGCTGATGGGCAAGCTCTATCATGGCGGCTAAATTTTTCTTAGTATTCTTTAAATTGTGACCACGTAAAATATCGTTACCGCCTTCTAACAAAATAACCAAATGAGGTTGTACTTCATCCAGCTCCTGCTCAAAACGCATTAAACCGTCTTGGGTGATCTCGCCAGAGATACCCGCATTAACCACTTCTCTTTGAGTAAGGGTGGCCAGTATTGAAGGGTAGTTGTCTGACTCTTCAACGCCCACGCCGAAGGTTAAACTGTCACCAAAAGCTAATATAGTGCCATTGGCGGGCACCGGATTCAGGGTGAGTTGGTCACAGCCCTGCAGAAAAAATGTGATGGTAACGAGTAAAATACAGCGGTAAAGACGAATCATGTGAGCACCAATATAATTGTAAGGTCAATTTAGCAATATTGTTGTTGGCTGTCACGGCGTAGGAGATTAAGTCGCTATTAGATAAAACTTGATCTAATCCTGCTAACCACTTAAGGTGCCCTCGTGTATTAGGTAAATACCGGCCGCCCACATTGGCAAAGCACTCAGTGCATTCCACGTATCATCACAGTATTGTGTTTGAACATAACTTATTTATTTTATCCGGCAATCTCCGGAGTGGGCCATCGAGATGCAAAAACAACGGAAATAGTTATGAATCAGTCAAGCATTCGCCACATTAAATCCCTGGCAAAGCGCCTAAAAAAAGAAAATAAATCCTTTAGTCACTGTCAATGCTTAGACCTTGTGTCACAACAGCTCTATGGTGTACGTCATTTCCATGAATTACAAAATACTGTTTCTGCTGCTCAAATAATACCAGTTTCAATTCCTACCAAAACACAGACTGACATTAGGTGCAATGATTGGCCTTACTTTCAAATTCCTGTCTTTAACTATTCAATTTTCAATTAAATTAATAATACTTCTCACATTTAGTCACAGGTTGGATTCTCTCTACATGTAGCTAGCAAGCACATGTAATTGGATTTTTTGTCCTGTGTATATCTATGTCAGAATGAGTTTACTAAACCTATTCTTAGACATATGTGAAAATTACCCGTTCTATTAACATCGATTTATTTGGAAATGACTAATGTTTAAAAGCACAATCACTAATATTCTGTCCATTACAATGGCACTCGTTATTGGCTACCTTTTATTGTGGCCTGTGGGCTTTAATCCACCCAAATTTGTACCACTAAAAGCACCAGATTTGGTAGGAGTTTTGAAACCTCAACCAATAACAAAGAAAATGCTAAATATAAAAACAGGTTTTGGACCTGAAGATGTGGCTTTTGACCATCAGGGCAGAATGTACACTGGGCTGGCTAACGGCTGGATAGTACGAACCAATAATCATTTACAGCAGGCGGAAAACTGGGTGAATACAGGTGGTCGCCCCTTAGGATTAGCCTTTAACAGTAAAGGGGAGCTAGTTGTAGCCGATGCTATAAAAGGCCTTTTATCGGTGGATGTTAATAAAAATATATCACTGTTATCATCAGGAATTGACGGCGTAGCTTATAAATTTATAGATGATCTTGCCATTGATAAAAATGATGTGGTTTATTTTGTAGATTCTTCCAGCGTATACGGTATTCAGGAGGACTATGTTTTAAAGTCATTTTTGGATGGCCGGCCATTGGGTAAGTTAATGGCTTACTTCCCAAAAACCAATACAGTAGAAATTATTCGTTCTAATCTATTTTTTCCAAATGGTATTACCATCAGCCATGATCAGTCATCGGTTTTAGTGAGTGAAATGATGACGTATCGTATTTTGCGTATTGGTATCGGTGGGCACAATAAAGGTGACTTTTCAGTATTTATGAAGAACTTGCCAGGTTTTCCAAATAACATTCGTAAAAGCCAATATAGTAAAGATGCCTACTGGTTAGCATTGTCGGCACCACGTAATCCAGATGTTGAAAATTTACAAACGAATCCGTTCCTCAGAAAAATATTATTACGCCTACCAACAAGCTTATTACCGACCCCTAAGCCTGCTAAATATGGGTTTGTTGTGATGCTGGATGCACAAGGAAGTATTGTTAGCAGTATACAAGACCCAACGGGGGTAAATGCCTTTATGCTTACCAGTGCAACAGAATATCAAGGTCACCTTTACTTGGGTTCTATTGAAGACACTGGGGTTAAGAAAATACCTTTATTACCTAATGCAAACGACCAGTGATCACGGGGCTGTGAAAGCGTATTGCTAAGCATTACAATGTGATCGTATATATAAAGCGAAATTAGAAGTTGTTATGGCCATAGGTGTGTTTGATTCTGGAGTGGGTGGCTTGTCGGTTGCGAAAAAAATACGCGAGCTGCTACCCCATGAAAATTTATTGTACATGGCGGATTCGCTGCATGCCCCTTATGGAGAAAAGTCGGCATCATTTATTAATGAACGTGCGTGTATTATTGTGCAGTTTTTAATTGATCAAGGTGCCAGGTTAATCGTGGTGGCTTGCAATACTGCTACCGTGTCGTGCATTAAAGAATTACGTAAACAATTTAGTCTTCCCATCGTGGGGGTGGAGCCTGGGGTTAAAACGGCGGTGGCCAATAGCGTATCCAAAGTAGTGGGTATTTTAGCCACCACACAAACCTTAAAAAGCCCCGCCTTTACGGCCCTTGCCACTCAATACTCAAAAAATGTAAAAGTAGAAGTGCAGGCGTGCCCAGGATTAGTTGAGCAAGTAGAAGCTTTATTGCTAAATGACGGCAACACCCAAGCGTTAGTAGAGCAATATGTACAGCCACTTATTAACAAAGGGGCCGACAAAATAGTATTAGGCTGTACCCATTACGCGTTTTTAGCCCCACTGATTCAACAGGCAGCGGGGCCTAATATTGAAATCATCAATACGGCTGCCCCAGTGGCCCAAGAGGTAGCTAGGCGCTTGGTCGCTAAGGGCTTGCTCTCAAACAAACGTGAATTAGGCTCCAGTGCATTTTTTAGTAGCGGGGAGCGTGCATTAGCTGAGCGACAAATGAAAAGTTTATGGGGCGAAAACGTGAGGGTAGAGCAGGTAGTGTGATACTAAGGGTTACCCACAGGCGCTAAATCCATGCTTGAATTAAATACCTGTGGATAATTTAACGCCGCTATAAATCTAAGTACTGGCTAATCATAAATGAATCGCCTTTCCCTTCGTTAGCCCCAAAATAACTGACGGGTTTACGTTTTCCTTTAACAACTGAGCCTATTTCCATGTCTATGCCAAACTTTTTGGCCAGATCATTAAAGAAATTAAGCGGCTCTTTTAGTTGTTTGTTCTTTTTAACCGATTGCTCTATTCCTAGTTGCCAGTCTTCAACGTCTAGGTCGTCGCATTTATTAATAAGTACCACTTTGGCTATTGGCAGTGACTCTGCGTAGGCTTGCATGGCCAATAACATGTCCGGCAAGTTCTCCTTCAGCTTTTTCTCTTGTTTTTCTTCTAAGTTATCACAGGCGATAAGTACGTATATTTGCATGAGATGAGGGGCCGCCAATGAATGAAGCC
>JAPYOO010000667.1 GCA_029938135.1 Bermanella sp.
TTTTAGAAAAACGCCGTTAATCCCGTACTGAACTCTAGGTTATGGGTGCGTTTAGTTTTGGCATTAATAAGTGAATGCTTAAAGCTGTGGTCACGAAAATCCATGTTGGCAGTGAGCCAGTCATTCAGAATGATGCGGTAGCCACTGCCAAAAGTCGTGGTGAAGTGTTCATCTTTGGCAATAGCGGTATTGCCTATACCGGCTACAAGATAAAATGCTGAATTAAAGGTGAGGTCTTGAGTGACAAAGGTTTCACCTGGAAATATATTATAACCCACCAATAAATTGTAGTAATCGTATGAGCGGTCAAGAAATGCCGGTAACGATCCGCCAGAACTTTCATTAGACGTGAGTCCTGCTTCAGCGTTGCCTACATTTGCTTGCAGGAAAAAATCTTCGGTGGCATGAAACGAGACTTTAAGGCCTTTAACAGTAGAGCTGCCATAGTCTTCTATGGATATTATGCCGGCATAAAACCCCATTTCAAAAAATTCGGAATCAATTTTGGCCTCATAACTCTCACGTTGGGCACGCTCAGGCTCCACTACCACAATAGGAGTGATGACAACATTGCCATCGTCTTTATGGTTGTCATCGTTTTGTGCGGTGGCGGTTACAGATACTGCCGCCACATACACACTTAAAAGAAACTGCTGAAGCCTAATCGCCATTCTGAATTACTCGTCGATACGTTGTTTTCGGTTAATAACACTTGGCGAAATTCACCTCGTACTACAAAGTTGAGTCCTATGTAGTAGTTGATGCCAGCCCCGGTAAATTCGCTATTACTGTGAAAGGTATTGCTGCCCACGGAAGAGACTGTTTTTTTCTTCCAGTCCTGCCAAGCCAACCCTTTACTGATAAATGGGGTAAATGACCAGCTTTTAATGGGCTCAAAGATAATGCTGACGCCATAGCTAGTGCCATCTTCTAGGTCTCTGAATATTTGGCCGTACTCCATTTCAATACCGGCATAACTTAAAATACGGTAGCCCGCACTCACGCTGCTGGTATAGGAATTACCCAATTGCCCTACCGAGAAGCCAATTCGACCTTGCTGGGCTAAAAA
>JAPYOO010000668.1 GCA_029938135.1 Bermanella sp.
GCATGTACGTCGATTTACCGCCCATGTTCGGGCCGGTAATAATAAGCATTTTACGTTGCTCATCAAAACTCACATCGTTGGCTACAAATGGGTCATCAATCATGGCTTCCACAACAGGGTGGCGACCTTGAGTGATGTTTAAGCCACTTTCTTGAGTGAATACTGGGCGTACATAATTTTGTGTCACGGCTCGCTCGGCCAAGTTAGATAGCACATCTAACTCGCTAATACCGGCAGCCGTTTGCTGCAAGTCACTAATTTGTTGCGCTAAGCCTTCAACAACTTCTTCGTACAAGGCTTTTTCGCGAGAGAGAGCGCGGCTTTTACTAGACAGTGCCTTGTCTTCAAATTCTTTAAGCTCTGGTGTAATAAAGCGCTCGGCATTTTTTAGCGTTTGGCGGCGTACATATTCAACCGGCGCTTTGTCAGCTTGCCCCTTACTGATTTCAATAAAGTAACCATGTACGCGGTTATAACCCACTTTTAAAGTGCTAATGCCGGTGGCTTCACGCTCGCGGGTTTCAATATCTATTAAGTATTGACCTGCGTTTTCACTAATGCCGCGAAGTTCATCTAGCTCTTCATCAAAGCCTTCATTAATAACGCCGCCGTCTCGCAGCACCACAGGTGGGTTATCAATAATGGCTTTTTGTAAATGTTCTACCAGTTGTGGATAAGTGCTAATGGCCTGACCTAGGGTAGCAACAGACGCCGCATCTACTTCCTGAATCGCGTTTTGCAACGACGGTAAAACGGCCAACGCATCACGCAAACGGGCTAAATCACGAGGGCGCGCCGAGCGTAAAGCTACTCGGCTTAAAATACGCTCTATATCACCAATCTGTTTAAGTACGTTGTGGATATTTTCATAACCGTAACTTTGAATCATGGCGGCAATGCTAAGTTGGCGCTCGTTCAAAACCGCTTGATCACGCAGCGGGCGGTTTAACCAGCGGCGCAATAATCGGCTGCCCATAGCAGTAGCGGTACGATCCAGTACCCAGGCTAGGGTGAAATCGTTGTCGCCGTTAAGGTTAATATCAATTTCTAAATTTTTGCGAGTCGC
>JAPYOO010000224.1 GCA_029938135.1 Bermanella sp.
TTTTGCCAATCAATTAGATAAGATTTTAACCAAAGCGCTTAAATTGAAGATCTAACGGATGATACTTAAAAGATCGCTCACGGGGTGAGCTCGTACAGGTGCGGCCTTGTTTAAATTTCGAATTGTACGAGGGCAGCCCCTGCCCGACATTTTATCTTTAAGCAGTTCCTACTAACCGGCTTTTACTTTTTTGAAGGTTTCGCTTAACACTTGCACATCATTAGCAGCGCGGTGTACCGCTAACGCGAGCTCTTTGGCGGTGGCGTCTTTGGTATCGCTCCAGCGGGCCAGTTCGTCTTCGTTTAATAAGCGCATTAGGGTATCAACTTTAAATCGCTGAACGATCTGGGCTTCATCATATAGACGTCCTAACCAAGAACTATCAAAACTCCATGCATCACTGTAAAGCGTTTGCCCGTGACACAATTCATTTAAAAACAGCGCCACTTCAGCCACGCTTTTACCATGTTCATTTAAATGTTCGCGGCTAATGCCATGAATGGCTTGGGCACTTTCATCCCAATGATCCCACCCTTGAGTCGGTTTAATTAACAAAGAATGTACTGAGCCATCAGACAAACGTACACCCACCTCAATGGGGTAGCTGCCGCGCCCAAATCCCGATGCCTCTAGGTCGATGATGGCTGGAAAATCCATACTGCTCTCTTTATAACTCTACGGGACTAACCCGGAGTACTTCTTTAATAGTAGTGATGCCAGCGGCCACTTTTTGTGCTCCGCTTAATCGTAAACTGCGCATGCCTTCTTTCATGGCTTGGCGTCTTAACTTACCCACATCGCAATCAGCTTGGATATGCTCGGCCAATGTATCACTCATGGGCATGACTTCATAGAGCCCCGCACGGCCCATGAAGCCGGTATTGCGACATTCTAGACACCCTACTGCATGATAGGTGAACTCTGGCGCTTTCGCACTCCAAGGTTGAACCAATGTTTGCCATAAACCGCTGTCACAGGGTTCTTTTTGCTTACAATGAGGGCACAAAGTACGCACTAAGCGCTGCGCCATTACCCCCACTAAAGCACTTTTTATAAGGTAATGCGGCACGCCTATGTGCAATAAACGGGCGATGGCACTGGGCGCGTCGTTGGTGTGCAAGGTAGACAATACTAAATGTCCGGTAAGGGCGGCTTGCACGGCCATGTCGGCGGTCTCGGAGTCTCGAATTTCGCCCACCATAATGATGTCGGGGTCTTGGCGCATTAAGGCTCGAATACTGGTGGAAAAATCCAAGTCTATGGCGGGGTTTACCTGCATTTGATTAAACGCCGGTTCTACCATTTCTATGGGGTCTTCCACAGTGCACACGTTAACTTCTTCGGTGGCCAGTTGTTTGATGGTGCTATAAAGCGTGGTGGTTTTACCCGAACCAGTTGGCCCAGTCAGTAAAACTATGCCGGCATTTTGGTGGGTCATGGCATCCCATAAAGCAAAGTCTTCTTTGCTGAACCCCAACTCGCTGAAGTTACGCAGTAACACGTTGGGATCAAATACACGCATCACCAATTTTTCACCAAACGCGGTGGGCATCGTACTTAAACGTAGCTCTACTTCATCGCCGTTGGGGGCGCGTGTTTTAATGCGGCTGTCTTGGGGTTTGCGTTTTTCGGCAATGTTCATACGACCCAGGGACTTAATTCGACTGGTAACCGCTTTAGCCACCGTGGCCGGAAATTCATACACAGGGTGCAAAACCCCATCGATACGAAAACGCACTTTGGCCACGTCGCGGCGCGGCTCAATGTGAATATCACTGGCACGCTGTTCAAACGAATACTGAAACAACCAATCTACTATATTTACAATGTGCTCATCATTAGCATCGCTGCTGCCTTTACTGCCCAGCTCCACTAACGATTCAAGATTACTGCCGTGTCTTTGATGTTGAGCGTTAGCACCGGTTACTGAGGCTGCCAGCGTAAAAAATTCTACTTGGTAACGTTCAATGTCGCTGGGTTTGGCCACGACCAGCTGTACGCTGCGACGGTTAATATGCTCAATATCCTCAATCCAGCGACGGTCAAAAGGCTCTGCGGTGGCCACGGTTACGGTGTCATTGTTAATGCCCACCGGCAGCAGACCATGGCGCTTGGCAAACGCAAACGACATAGTCGGGGTGACTTCACTGGCTTTAATTTTTAAAGGATCAATGATGAAATAATCAAGCTTAGCTTCACCGGCAAGCCAGGTCATTAAGAAGGTTTCATCCAGTTTTATGTCGCTGTCTTTGTCACTGGTAAACTGATGAGACGCAATGGCGGCCACCGGATGGTGTTTGCCATTAAGTCCGGCTTGATTAATCTCACTTAACTGGTCTTTTTTCAGATGGCCCAGCTTACTAAGCTGAAGAGTCAGTGACTGCAAAGAGGTTTTTAAGTCTTGCACTTGGGCCATGAGGTGTTCGTTCCAAATATGTTTTTATTATTTTAAGGCGTTCAGCAAGCTGGCTCGTAAATCGTGCAAGCTGCGAGTTTCTACCGTTAGGCGTCGTACCCAGCTGGCCAATTTGGCGCGGCTGCCTTCGTCCTGCATAGAAGCCATTGTTTTCTCGGCTTTTGTCATGGCCGCCACGACTAAACACTGATTAATAAAGCGATTTAACGTTTGGTAGGCTTTCTTATCTAAGCGTTTAAATAAATACGCCATGCCCTGCAGCATTTGCATTTGGGTGTCGTTACTTTGCTGCCACTGGCTCACTTCAAGGTTATGCAATGAGCTGGCAAGGTATTCGTTAAAAGAGACCGTTTGCGAGTATCCGTACAAAAACTGCCCCAGCTCCAACATGTTTTGACCAAGCTTATTATTATCAATAAACGTTTTAAGGCGCTCGGTCATTTCGCCGTCTTGCATTTTCATAAGACGTTGGCTTAAACCACGGCTATTACTGTGGTCATCTACATGCAAAGCAATTACCAAACTGGCGGGCTCTAATAAGCTTACCAATTCTAGTGACAGTGCCTGCCAGCCGTTTTGAATAGTTTCGGGTACCATGGGTAATTGATTAAGCATCCACGCCATGGCCTGCACTTGACGTGATAGAACCAACAATGACCACCAATTTTCAGTGCTGCCCACATTGTCCCAGCGACGGCTAATGCGTTGTAAGGTTTCTTGCAAAAACACATTTAATGAAAAGTCTTTTTCATTTTGCATTTGCAACGCAAAGTCAGTGGGGGTGAAGAAACTAATAGCGGGATACATTAAGTTATAACCGCGTTCAGCTTTGCTAATATCACACGGTACTAGCGGGTAACGCTTAGACAACTGCAAGGCTAGGGTGAATAAGTCGCTAGCATCGCCGCTTTTTAGTTCAAGCTCAATCTCGCAAAGAGGCGAATTGCTTTTGCTAGTACTGATGGTCCCTTGGTCCATCACCAACTCTATTTGGCTTTCACCAAAGGCAACATTCCATACGTGACGCGTAAAATCGGTTTTAAATAAAGGCTCAATCGCCTTTTGCATGTCTTTGTTTATTTGTACATCGTCAGGAAATAATGACCAATCGATATTGGCACTTGGGATGGGGTATTCCCATTCACCACGCACGTGCAAGCCGGCCAAGGCCGTGCCTTTATTTTTTAAGGTTTGCACATATCCATGCTGAGATTTACGAACACGCAAAGCAGCATGCGACTGGTTAAGCAGCAAATCTGAAGTATCAAAATATTGATTATCCAGCTCTAACGGCTCGCCCTGATGCTCGCTCAATTGGCTATCTTGCACAAAGTCCTGCACAGCAAAACTTGGCAGGGTGAGTTTTAGTTCAACTTCGTTGGGCATTGAAGATTTCACTTTCATTAATATTGCCTATAGCTTAGCAGAAAGCCGTGTGGCACTCAGTAGCCAAGAGGTGATACAAGCCACTTTTTTACTATTTATTACCCTTTATCAATGAGTTAGCGTGTGATTCAGGTTGTAGCGTTGAATATGGTGGCGCGTATGGAGCACCCACATTCACCTATTAACTCAATCCCACACACTCTAAGCCAAAAACCCCGCCTATTTTGAAAGATTACACCCTTACCTTTTCGTATTTCACAGGAACCCGCAAAGCTCTATACTCATTAGTATCTATAGGGCACCCTATAGATCGCCTTTTACCACGCCCTATAAAAATAATGAGTCTAACAAGAAGCTGAATATGGCCACGCTACCCAGCATTAAACAGCAAATGAGCACCTTAATTTCACTGCCCAGTATTAGCAGTACCTTGGCAGAATACGATTTAAGCAATGAGGCAGTAATACATCAGTTAGCCGATTGGTGTGAGACACTTGGATTTAAAATTGATATTCAGTGTGTGGATAAAGAACGCAAAAAATTCAACCTACTAGCCTCCTTGGGAACTGGCCCTGGTGGGCTGATTTTATCTGGCCACACTGACACGGTTCCCTGTAATGAAAACCGTTGGAACAGTGACCCATTTACCCTCACCGAAAAAAATGATCGCCTTTATGGGTTGGGCAGTTGCGACATGAAGGGCTTTTTTTCCTTAGTGTTAACGGCCGTGGCCAGCATTAACAAAAAACAACTTAAAGCGCCTATTTTTATCTTGGCCACCAGTGATGAAGAAACGTCCATGGCCGGTGCCCGTGCGCTAGCAACCCTAGGGTTACCCAAAGCGCGTGCCGCTATTATTGGCGAACCCACCGGATTAAAACCCATCCATATGCACAAGGGCATTATGATGGAATCGGTTAAGATTACCGGCCAGGCAGGCCATAGTTCTAACCCCGAATTAGGTAACAATGCTATGGAAGCCATGCACAGTGTTATTAGCGAGCTAATAGAATATCGCGGTGAGCTGCAAACCCAATATAGCCATTCAGGGTTTAGCGTACCCACGCCCACGTTAAATTTGGGCTGCATTCACGGCGGCGATAACCCTAACCGTATTTGTGGGCAGTGCGAACTCCATTACGATTTGCGTTTTATTCCTGGCATGCAAATGAGTCAATTGCGTCAAGGCATTAATAAGCGTTTGCAAAAAGTGGCCAAAAAAACCGGCACTAAAATTGAAGGCATTAGCTTGTTTGATGGCATAGACGCCTTTGCCACCGACAAAAATAGCGAATTGGTAAAGCTTGCCGAAGCGCTATCGGGGTACGGAGCCGAGGCCGTGGCGTTTGCCACTGAAGCGCCGTTTTTTAGCGCACAAAATATAGACACTATTGTGATGGGCGCAGGCAGCATTGATCAGGCCCATCAACCCGATGAATTCATGGCGCTGGATCAAATAGACCCTATGGTGAGCTACCTTAAACAGATGATTAATCATTACTGCATGTGACTGTAGGAGGGCAACCCCTGCCCGAAAATGCGCGTAACATACAAGATCTGCACACTATAAAGATCGGCCACGGGGGTGGCCTCGTACATGTTTAACAAAACAGGTACAATTATTTTTTATTCACCTTTTAAAAAACGTTAGAGAGAATA
>JAPYOO010000669.1 GCA_029938135.1 Bermanella sp.
CCGCAGCGAAGAAGCGGGTTTTGGTTTAGACCAGCTGAACGACAGCGAAGGCAATACCGAAAAACTGGGAGTTGAAGGGACTTTTTACTTTACCTCGGCCGAATACATCAATGCCTTGTTCAGTGATCAAAATACTTTGGGCAGCAGCCAGCGTCAAAGCATGCTGGAAGCCAAATACAATCAGGAATATAACCTAGGCCGCTACCATGTGGGTACCCGCACTAGTCAAACCCGAAGCGCCTTAGGTGACAGCGATTCTATTCAGCAAATATTGGCCGGCCATTCGTTCACATTGTTTAATGGCTCGGTTCTCTTGAACACAGATGCAGAGTTTAATTTGCAACAAAACGATGACATATATGACTTAGTGCGTGTAGGCAGTGACTACCGCATTAACGAACAGGTAACTCTGTTTGCCGTTTATGAGACCGGCCTAAGCGGTGACGCTCCACAGCGTAGCGTACTGGGTTTACGCGCCACACCATGGCAAGGCATGCAGTTAAGTAACAGCGTTGAGCAACAAGACAATAAGGATGGCACTCGCTTATTTGCAGTGCACGGTTTAAACCAGGAAATTAACCTGGACGAACACTGGCAAGTGAGTTTTGGTTTTGATCAGGCGCAGGATTTAGAAAACACTATATTGGAGCAAAGCGCTCTGGTTTCAACCTCGGATGATTTTTATGCGTTTTCCACCGGCCTAGGATACCGTAGCCCACAATGGCAATGGACTAACCGTGTGGAATACCGTGAAAGTGATTCAGGCCATAAATGGAATGCCCTTACTGGTTTATTCCATCCGGTGTCTCAGGGTTTTGCTATTGGAGTGAACTTTGAATATCGCAGCGATGAACAAGCCACCAGCAGCACCGATTTTAAACAAATTGAATTTGATATTGGCCTACGCCCGCTAAGCTATGGCTTAGCCTGGTTAAACCAAAGCAAATACATTGAAGAAAACCAAACCAGCAGCGATTCAGACTTAACCAGTGGCCGATTTATTAACAACACCCACGTAAACATGCGCTGGAACAAAACGCAGTTAAGCGCTCAGTACGGTTTAAA
>JAPYOO010000670.1 GCA_029938135.1 Bermanella sp.
CGGTTTAGGGCTTGTGAACGAAAAGGCCCATTAAACTCGGGCAAGGTTGCGGTTTTTTGCCAATCTATGGGAACCGCGGCCACCACTAAATCTAAGCGCTTAATGGTGGTGCCCAACTGGGCTTCCCAGTCGGCTAGGTTAATGTGCAGCGTGCCGCTTTTAAAGGTGGCGCTGAAAGCTTCTTGCGGCGGCGTTGTTGTTTCATCTAGTGTGGCCACTAAGGTGGCATGCCATTGCGCTTTGTATTCGGGAATGTGCCAGCCTTTAAGTGTTATGGACAACCAGTCTTGATCTGGGTCGGTGATTAAACGAATAATATTTTGGCTAAACCGTTGTGGCGCTAGGCTGTGTGGAATTCGGTATTGGTTGTTAGCCGTTTTTTCTAAGCGGTCGCTTATGCGGGGGTCTCCCCATGGGGTGTCTAATGCGGCGGCGCGTACATTTACACCTAATACAGTGGTATACGCGCTGTAATTTACTAGGCTATTGGCAAAGTCGGAGTATAGGTTGGCCATGCCCTGCTCCCTACACACAGTATCGGTTGGCTCGCAATCAAAGGGGGCAATGCGCTTTATAAAGTCTAGGGTAGACTCACCTGCATTCACTGATCGCTGTAGCATGTCGGCGGTAAATTCATAGCCGTAACGCTGCGCCAAAAATGACCAAAATGGCCATGTGTTATAGCGGGTCATAGAAGAGTCTATGCTCCAGTGGCGCAAGAAATGATAGCCCGCTAGGTATTCGGTATTGCCGCGCATTTCATTGGCAAAAAACATGGCGTAGCTTTCTACATACCACCACCAGCCATCATCATTCACGCGGGGAATGCCATACTGCTGGGCATGCAAAAACTCATGAGAGATCGTGCGTGGCATGGGTGCGTTAGCGGTGGCCATGGCGATAATTTCGGTATGGGGCACCGTTAAATACGGGATATTATCGGGGTAAGCACTGGCGCCTCCCCCAGACGATGGCGTGGTGTCGGTATTCCATATAACGGTGCCCTGCGCAAACATACTGGTGCGATAACATTCACCGTTAGAATCACTTTTGGTATTGCTGAT
>JAPYOO010000225.1 GCA_029938135.1 Bermanella sp.
TTTTAAAAATACTCAGTATGTCCCAGATGTATAAGCTATTTATCCAAAAGTAATTATTATTAAGCCTGTTCTAAACAACTAAGGCTTAAATATGGAAATTGGAGATTTAATTGAGATTGAATATCAGGTCACGGTTAATGACTTGGCGAAAACGCTATCAATCGATGAAAATGATAACTTCCCTGACGTGCTTGCTACGTCTCGTATGATCGCGTTAATGGAATTAGCGGCTGCTAGGTTAATGAAACCCAAGCTTTCAGCAGGAGAGCTTTCAGTAGGGGTGAATGTCAATGTAAACCACCTTGCAGCAACGCCCAATAACGAAATAGTTAAAGTGGTGGCTGAATACACGGGCATGAAAGGCAAGCTCTATTCATTTACAGTATCCTTATTTGACGGTGGCGGTAAAGCGGGCGTAGGTACTCATACAAGAGCCATTGTTGAAACTAAGCGTTTACTACAGGGTGCCAAAGACAGGATAAAAGATTAACCAATAGCTGGGCGGGCTATGCTTGATTATCAAATACGTTACTTATAATTAAAATATTAGCGGTACCCTAGACTTTTAATTAAAGGTCGTTTAAATATCTACCACCACTCTTTTAACTAACTGCAATGCCGTATCAATGCCCTGCATATCCTCATACAGGGTACCGTTAGCACCTGAATGATGACCATGGCCAATGGGATTTAAAAAATACGAATGCTGTTGGTCGTCTAAATTAATTAACGCTGAATAAATAACTGAAGGCTGACCCGATGATCCAGATCCACTGTAAATAGGATCTTGTGGAAATCGATCGGCGTGATAATACTCGTTAAAATCATAAGAGCGATTAATTTCCATCATCACCTTAAACTGGCGAAGCTCTGTGGTAAGTTGGCTGCGCACATCATAATTACCTAGCGGCGTGGCGCCTGTCATGCCATCTAGGTCGGTATTGTTACCATCTGGCATCACTATGCCATCACCGTACTGCACGCCACGGCGGTGTGCCCAAAATGGCAGGCTCTCTGGTCGGCTGACGGTACCAAAAATATCGTCGGTTGATACAAAGCTGGCGTTGGTTATTTTTTGCGTCACATAAATGGTCGAAATATATTGTCCATTTAAGTCCTCTATCCAAAATGCTACTTGCGGCACACTGGTATAGGTTAAACCTAAAAATAGCGGTTGTGGGGCTGATTCATAATGGGCACCTTTACGCAGCTCAATGGCAATAGACTTGCCCTGTGTACCCACGTTAGTGGTGAGGGTTTGAAAGGAGCCTTCTTCTACTAATATTGATTTACGTAAATTTTGGCCAATTTCTAATACATTTTTAAACGGCGCAAGCTCCAGCATCACCCCCAGTACAATCACCAAACTACTCACAACGCTTAACGCCGTTAACTGTTTGCCCTTGCCTTTCTTAATATAGGTAAACAAGGTTTTAATATTATTTCTTAGGTGAAAAACCATCAGTGCAATAAAGGCAAATCCAAACCATGTATGAATGCCCGCAACCGTTTCAGTATAGGCAAACGCATAAGACACTACGCCTGTAATTACCATGCCAATTAAGGCGGCCATTAGGTTAATGCTAACCCAAGAGCGTTTATTGCCCTTTTGAAGCTTAGCCACATTAGGTTGGTTAAGCGGCGTGTCGGTAGCCGTTGGGTTATTTATATTTTCATTCATAACGTTGCTCCCTAAATTTTGTAATGACCTTCAAATTCACAGCGAAATTGGTGGCTTAATTTGTACAGCGACTTTAAATCCGTCAGACTAAATTTTTCGCTAAAACCCTGAATATCAATATCGATCCCTAACAGCGCTTCAGTGTGGGCTTTTCGGCCCAATTCGGTGATGAGTATCATCTTTTTACGAATATCGTCTTCTTGTGCCTGTAACTCAACGTACCCTTTCATCCTTAAATGTTTAATGACCTGGCTCATCGCCGACAAACTCACATGTGAGTTTTGTGCAATATCACTGGCCGTTTCATTTTTATTGGTGGTATAAATTAAATGATTCAACAGCTTAAATTGCGCAGTCGGTAAGTCTGCGGGTAGGTGCTTTTTAAAGATGGCGTCTACTCGCTCTTGCACGATGCCATATTCACGAAATACGGCTGTTATAAGCTCTAATTGATTCATAGGTATCCCATACCACGTTTATATTTCTAGCCACATTTGGGCTTAAAACCCGCATTTAGCGGCCTAGATGGGAGTTTTTGCTCACATCGTTAAGCTACTTAACTATTAAGTAGCTTAACAGTAGTGCAAAAGAATCGATAATGCAACATTCAGGCTGCCCATATGGGCTATTGGACTGCGTGTGTTGTTTATTAGGGGAGGCGTGATATGGGCTAGTACACGGGGTAGCAGGCGGCCGTTAAATCGTTAATCTTTGTTCAACGATGCCGTTTTAAAATACTTGCATCCTTTTTGTGGCCGCTGCGTCTTTATAGGTGAATGCACCGTTTATTGCGGTGATCACAACTATTTATACTGGGTACTCTTTTATGAAACGTATGCACATACACATTGCCGTTAATGAGTTAACAGAAAGCATTGGATTTTATTCCATCATATTTGGCGCATCGCCCTCGGTAGAACGCGAAGATTACGCAAAATGGGATCTAAAGGATCCAGCAGTGAATTTTGCCATTTCTAATCGTGGCCATGCCAGTGGCATTAACCATTTAGGTTTACAGGTAGAATCCGAAAGTGAATTAGCCGAAATCGCACAACGACTCGATGAGGCCGAAATCACATCCTCTAAGCAAGAGGGGGCATCGTGTTGTTATGCACACTCAAATAAACATTGGGCAATGGATCCACAAGGCATTGCCTGGGAATCATTTCATACTTTGAATGAGATACCGGTTTTTGGTGAGGACACTAAAGCGGACTCGGAAGATGAGTCATCTGCATGTTGTATCCCTTTAAATAAAGATCAGGCAAGTGATGACGAAGCGGCGGACTGTTGTATCCCCAATGAAGGAGATGTTTCTGGCTGTTGTGTTTAAAATATAAGCAATACATTCAGATAATTGCCAGTAGCGCGTAACCACCGCTTATGGTTGTTATCGGGTGTAAATGTTAACTTAAGGGAACAGAGATAAGTTTAGGCTAGAGGATTAGAAAATGGGTGAGGACATGCCAGAAGAGTCACAAGAGCCAAACAAGGCGGCCGAAGTCTTTGCTAATCTTGGATCGGCCAAAACCCGTAATCCGGATGTAAGTGGTCCGTGGCAGTGTGACGCCTTTGCGTGTGATGACCTGCATCACAGTGCCGTGTTTGGCGAGCAAGAAGAGGCCGATCAAGCCTGTGATAGCGTGTTTATCGCCGATGAAGCCATTATTAAGATGATGAACTCATAAGGGATTGGTAATTAGCTGTCTCGGTATTGATGGGGCGAAGTGCCAGTCCAGCGTTTAAACGCACGCGAAAAATTACTCTGATCGCTAAAACCTAAAATATAGGTCACTTCTGATAACGCCAGTTTATTATGGCTAATAAGTTTAACCGCCAATTTATGACGACAATCATCCAGTAACTCTGTGTAGCTAGTGCCTTCCTCTTTTAGGCGGCGCTGTAACATGCGCGGGCTTAAAGCCATTTCTTTGGCCACATGTATTTGATCTACTTCTCCGTAAGCTAAATTCTTTAAAATGAATTTTTTCACTCGGGTAGACAACAAATTTTCTTTAAATTTACTTAAATGCTCTTCAATCCATTCATCTAACGTACAAGTGAGAACCGAGTTGGCAAAGGGTTGCTCTTCAAAAATATCGGCTTTATCAAAGACTAATTTGTTAACACTGGATGAAAAGAAAACCTTACATCCAAAAAAATCTTCATACGGTTTTAGGTCCCCATCAAAGTGATGTTGGTAATGTAGCTCACGGGCTTTAAGTGTGCCCCCCGAGATCGTGTTTAATACATTAAACATGGAACTAAACAGCGCCTCAATGCCTAACGGATTAGTGGGGGCCGTTAAGGGAGCGCGTGCCGTCACAACAAGCGCGGCACATGTATCGGTTTCTTCAATGGCACTGAGGGAGCCGTCGCTGACAATTTGAGAATAACGTGAGGCTCGATGTAACGCATCATGCACATGGCGGCTAGCCGCTAACGCCATGCCTAGGGCACTAAACGCGCTGGGCTGAAAAAACTTGGCCACCCGTAAAGCAATATACGGGTCACCGCTTTTAATCACAGCCTGTTGCCATACTTGAACCATTAAGGTGGTGGGAATACGGGCGTTAGGTTTTTTCACTTCCTGCAGATCAATGCCCGCATCCAGAAATATTTTTTGACTATCAAGTCCATAGCTATCAATAGCCTGGGCCACCAACCATGCCCAGCTGCCTAAGCTAGTGGTGGTCTTGGGTAATAGGGTCTCATCCAATGGTGTGTGCTCAAATTATTATTAGAAATCAGGGGTGCAATCACAGGCTATAAATTAGCACAAAACGGCTTAAATCATAACTTAGGGGCGCTTGTTTAGGGCTCTTTATAGGAAATATAGCAAAACTGTCGGGCAATCGGCTCAAAAGTACGCTCGTGCTAGTTTTGTACCCAGGGTTATTGTTTTGTCCTAACTGGCCAAGTTTATAAAACAGGCCAAGACTAAGATGTATACATTCGCCAGAGCTGGGTTGTATGGGTAGTAATCTCAGTGGTGAGCGAATATATAAAAAAATAATAATGACAACACGGCATATTCATAATGACAAAAAATAATAAAGTACTAGGTGCTAAAAAAGTTTTAGCACTGGCTATTCCACTAATAATGGCGGCACAAGCTCAAGGGCTTGAATTTAACCTTGGGGCCATAGAGGGCAGTTTTGATTCACAGCTGTCACTAGGTTCTAGCTGGCGAGTAGAAGGGCAAGATGCAAGCTTGTTAACAAATACAAGTGGAGAATCTAGCAACAGTGATGACAGCAACAATAACTACAACAACGGCGATACCTTTTCTCAAATATTTAAAGGTAATCATGACTTACAAATAAAATATCAAAACTTTGGTGGTTTTGTGCGCGGTAAATATTGGTATGACTCCGCATTAGCCAATAACAGTGTTCGATACGGTCACAATCCTACCTCTACTGTGGGTGCAAACAGTGGCAGCGATTTAAATTATAGCGATGCCGATCAAAAATTAGACGACTCAAACTTTAACGACTTATCTAAAGCCTCGGGTGTGGCGTTGTTAGATGCCTTTATTTATGGCGAATTTGACGTAATGGATATGCCCATTGATGTGCGCTTGGGTAAACAAGTGGTAAGCTGGGGTGAAAGCACGTTTATTCAAGGGGGCATTAATGCCATTAACCCTATTGATGTAAACGCGTTTCGTCGCCCAGGTTCTGAATTAAAAGAAGCGTTGTTACCGGTTAACATGGCCTACGCCAACTTAGGCTTAAGCGAAAATTTAAGCGCCGAAACGTTTTATCA
>JAPYOO010000671.1 GCA_029938135.1 Bermanella sp.
CATCAATAGATATTTAAGCTGTTTAGAGTGTTCAATCTATCTTGGTCATGACAGAGAACTAAGCCACCACAGCAGTTATTCGAATGTTACAGGGTTACTTTCTCTGCAAGACGTTAATTATTGCGTCCTTTGCAAACGCTGTCAGACCGTTGGGTGCCATTTGCGGCCATTCAGCCTCAGTTATTAAAGTATTGTTCACAGGTTTCTACTTCTATCCTAAAAACCCGTTTAAGTCTTTGCGCCAAGGTCATCGCCTGGTGCTTTTGTGCCCGTGCTTTTCCTGCCTTACTGGTGATAGTCGACTCACGTTAACGATTAGTGGTCCTTTTACTAACAACCCGAGGTTACTGTGGTGACACTCGGTGTTCTGTCTTCTAAATGATACAGAACATAACACTGTTGGCCCCCGTCAGGAGCTGCGTCAGTGGCTGACCCAATTTTGTCGGACGGATATATATAGACGTGCGTCAAACTGGCATTGGAAAGTATCAAGAAATCAGTATTAATATCTGTATTAGTGCTCGGTCTTGCCGTGGTTGCATCAATTTCAATAACCTTATTTATATTAACAGCATATGGCGCAACATACCCTAGGTGCAAAAAGACTTCCTGCCCGTTTACATCGATGGACAGCGCACTCCCAAAGAGCGTTGCTTCCAAATTTACACCGTCGATAATCGCCTTCCCTCGGGCCATTTGGATGCCGGATTGCAATGCGCCTTTTACACCCTGAAGCACCGATTTCGAAGCGTCAGAACTGATGTCTATAAACTTAGGTGCTGCTGTAGCAGCTAAAATGCCCAAAATAACAATAACGAGAACCAGCTCAATTAAGGTAAAGCCATGTTGTTTTTTTATGTGATACAACTTAAATCCCCCTTATATGGATAACATAACAATATTCCCAAGGTTATGAGACAAAAAAACAAAAGGAATTGTAAGCGCTCCTATCAATATCGTCAACTGGTAGGATGTCAATTGAGTTAAGCTGAAAATTAGCGTCTGCCATTTCGCTCTAAGAAGTCATTAAGTTTTTTAGTTTGTTACGTCAACAATGC
>JAPYOO010000672.1 GCA_029938135.1 Bermanella sp.
CTTTATTATTAAACCAGTGAGAGACAAATGCCTCACAGGATTTTATTTCATTAAATTCTTGGCTGCAGTGCTCTAGTACCGGACGTTGCAACATATACACAGGCAGGCCCAATTCACGAGCTGCTATTATCTTTTGCTGGGTACTGCTCCCACCGCTATTTTTACTAACCAGGCAATCCACTTTTTCAGTGATCAACAAATTCGTTTCAGCTTGCTGTTCAAACGGTCCAATGCCTTTTATCCATTTCATATTGTCAGGCAAAGAAACGGTTGAACTGACGGCAGTGCGTAACAGTTGTTTTTGCCCGTCTTTAGCATATTGATTCAACACATCAATAACATACTCTGGCAGTTGCCCGGCGCTAAAAAAAACCGATTTTTTGTCTTTTATGGCCACCAGCAGTGTTTGCCAACTTTCAAACATGTGCCAGTCGTCGCCCGTTTCAACTTGCCATGGCGGTCGATATAATCGCCAACAAGGCATACTCATATTGTTGGCACTGATCACTGCTTGTTGACTCATTTTTTGTGCATAGGGATGGGTCACATCCAATATGGCGCTTATGTTATTTTCTTTAATAAAACAATCCAAACCACCAAGTTGACTAAAGCCACCAATCAACACTTCACAGTCAAGTGTCGGCGTTCTCACTAAACCGGCTATGCTGTATATGAGCCTAATGCCCTGATGATGCAGCGAGTTAGCCAGTTGTTTCGCTTCACTGGTTCCGCCCAGCAATAGTAATGTCATAATCAGGCTAAGCCATCGCCTTGTTTCTCTAATGCGCTGGCGACTATCTTGCCCTTTCTATCCACTGCCCAAACTTCTAACTCAACACTCATGGGCACTATTTTTCGTGCGACCTTTAAAGCGTTTTCACACACTAATCCAGCCAAGTCTATACCCTGTTGCTGGCAATGTTTTAGGGCTTCGATGCTGGTATTGGATACCATTATTTTTTCCAATAAAGGTAAATCGGCACCAGCACCTTCAGCTAATTCGGCCAACTGTTTAAAATCAATTTTTGATGCACCACTGTGTAAATCCAGATGACC
>JAPYOO010000226.1 GCA_029938135.1 Bermanella sp.
CTTGTCGTTTGCCCTTGAGCAACCTGACTAAAGAACAGGTTAGAAAAACTAATGTACTCCCGCGCTAACCAATGCGCTTTTTGCGTTTCACTCGTGCTCGCAATAATAATCGGCTCTCGTGTAAAACCATTGAGTTTAGACGCAAAGGCACCGGCCGCATCACCATCAAGCAATACGGTTAACTGCCCTTCTCGCAGAGCCATCGCAGCATCTAACCACGACACCAAAGTAGAAGGGGCGACATTATCCCCTTTAAGGCGGATGTTATTGGCATCCATATCCCCTGCAAAATAAACAAACAAGTCACCTTGTGTTTCTTTCGCCCAGGTATTGATGGCGGTATCAAGGGCGTCAAGGGTAGCGATATCATCTGCTTGCGCTATTCCTTCAGCAAGTACTTTTATTTGTGCCTCGCCATACCCTTGCTTTAATAACGCATGGTAGGCTTTTTCCACCTCTGGATTAACGCGATCGAGTTGATAGCCGTTTTTATAGGCGCCAATCAATATAGCGCGCTTATCTTTACCTGTCCCTAAACTGACCGAGCGCAAAGACGGCAATGTTTTATTGCCTTTTTTATCTTGCGCGATAACGGAAATATATTGACTACCTTGCAGTAGTCCTGCATCAAGTTGCCCACTGTAACTACCTTGTGCATTAAGCGTTAACTCCACCGTTGGTACGTCAACGATAGGGCTTGTTTCAATATCCGTGGTTGCCGCGCCTTTTGGTACAATAAACGCCCAAATACGTTGCAACTCATGTCGGCCATTCGCGGCTAAATTCGCCGTGATGACTAAGTCATCCCCTTCAATAACTGAAGCGCTAGACTGTATACTTAACACGGTTCCGCTATGTTTATTGCCTTGCCCGATATAACGCCCTTTCAAGGCGTTTTTATCACTAACACCCGAAACACTTAACTGCGGCGTCTGATTAAGTCGATTACTTGAGAAGAAGCTACTGCTTTGCGTGAACGCATTAAACATGTCCTCACCGTTATCAACGTGTTGCCAAAACAGTCCAGAGAAAGAGATAGCGCCATCTTGTAAAAACAAGGCGTCTTGGGTGCTGTTAGCACTGGTAATAATAGTGCGCCCTTCACCTTGTAATTCATCAATAAAGCTACCTGATTTACAGGCATCATACACCAGTGATAATCGCCCACTATAGCTATCAAGCCAAGTAGCGAGTTCACTTGACGACATCACTTCTTTTTCTTGCACTCTAAAGCTGTCGACATTACCGTGGTCGACCATATAAAATATTAATGAATCTGCATCACTAGCCCACTCAATCGCCGTTTGTAAATTCACTTTATTGGCAACCAAGAACAGCTCGTCATTGATGTTATTACCATCAAAGTCGATAGCCTCATTCGATAAGTAATAAATCTCATTTTTTGCAAACCCCTGTCGCCTTAAAGTGCGATAAGCGTTATTAGCATGCTCCAAGGTCGCATCCCATAAATTATTCCCTTCATAATCACCACCACCAGCAACAATAATCGCCTTGGCATTAATATCGATAAAACTTGGTTTTAACACCTGTAAACGCCCGTGCGCCGTATCAGTCCACACTAATTTACCTTGTGGGGTGAATTCAGCGGTCACATTAGAATTGAGCGCATTTTGCCCTTGCCCAAAACCAATTTCATCAAAGACCTGTGCAAAGGTAAAATCAACATCTGTTTGGTGTAGATGAATCTCTGGACCGTAGCTAATGACCAGACGTTGCTCACCAAAGCTCATTCTCGCCTTGTCAGCCACATCCGAGGTTGCCGATAAGCGCGCAAGGGCTACTTCACTATCCACCACGCCATTTTCGTCAAGACGTAATAGTGCTAGGTTAGCCGACTCGGCCACCCCTTCATGCAAGATAAACAAGTCAGTGCCATCGCCGGTAATATCTAGTCCTTTCTCCGTCACCGCGCTTAAATCCCACGTTGCCGTCACCGTATTCGTATTAACATCGAACTGCCAAACACGGTAGAGACTTGACGACGTATCAGCTGCGTTGTCGCGGTTTAAAATATAAAGATAATCGCCTTGATAATGCATTGTGCGCGCAAAACCACTTGGCAGTGATGTCGCACCACCCCAGCCGCCTTGTAAGGTAAAGCGATGTAGTAATACTTGACTATCAGTATTTTCAAGGACAAAAAGTTTCGCCTCGTTTGACGCACTCTCTTTACCCATGACCATGTCTTGATAAGCAATCAAGCGGTTACTGGTATCGGCCAAGGTAAAGCTGCGCTTAAATCGACTACCGCCTTGGGATTCAAAGTCAAATAACTGCACGCGACCGGTATTACTTTCTACCGTCCACACTTGGTTGGTGTTAGTAGCAAAGACATCACCATGCACGGCAAAGTTTTCATCTATGAATGATGCGTTATTCGCACTAAAGGCAGAATAATTAGCCACTTGATTTAAGTGTTTATCAAATTTACGTAACAAACCGTTACCCGCAAGGTAATGTCGACCTTTCACACTGGTCATAAAGCGCGCGTCACTACCCGTTTGATTGGTGATGGTTTGATATACTAAACCACCACTTGCATCAATTTGATACAGCTCGGTTTGCGCATCAATCACAATATGCTCATTATCAAGTAGCTCAATACCTTGCAATACCGCACAACCATTTTGCTGATAATCACTGACCGTACGCGTTGAACTTGGCGCAGCAGCTAAATCATCATAAAGCCATAAGGTACCACAATCGCCGCCATCAGCGCCGATAACACTCAAGGTGCCGGTTTCATTTTGGGCAAAGTGCAAATTAGTCGAGACGTCAACATCAAGTAAATTATAGTTATTGGTTAATTGGCCAAGCTCATTGAGCTCACTTAAACTAACCGCACCCGAGACTTGTGTTAACACCGACAAACCATCACTGGTTATTTGCACACCCGCAATCACGTCTTTATTATCGGAGGGAATACCATTGAGTTTAATCGCTTTAAGGTAGCGACCATTACTTGCTATTTGATGCCAATACCACGCATTTTCTGATGCGCTGCTATGAAAAGCGACGACATGCCATTTGCTTTCATGATGTTGCACTCCTGCAACACGCTGCCACCCACCGACACGTTGACCTAGGTTGCTCGGGCGAATTAAGCGGCCATTACTACTGGCGTTATAACGATTAAAACGCACATCCTCGCTACCGTGATATTCAACAATAGCGATACGGCCGCGACTATCCGCGCCCATACCCACGACATTGTTAAAGTAAATATCACTGGGTAAACGCGGTAACATCTCATCATAGGTGTACACCTTACTCAATAAGTTGTTCAGGTTATCTTTATTATCCCCTATACCATCACCATCGCTGTCATCTTGCTCGCCTGGGTCGTTTGGAAAAGCGTCATCACCATCATTAACACCATCACCATCACTGTCACTGTTGCTTGGATTTAACCCTAACGCTTGCTCTTCAAGGTTAGAAACACCATCGCCATCTTCGTCGCCATCCGCTTCCATACTCGTGGTGTCGCCGCCATAAGCTTGCTCAAACGCATCCGTTAAACCATCACCATCGCTGTCTGTTTTTAACAGTAATTTAACCACGTCGCTGGCATCGAATTTATTACCGGCAATATCACGCAGCTTAACGATTAGCTGATAATCATTATTGGGCGCAAAGTTTAAGACCATGTCATGCTGGCTACGGTAAGTATTATCATCACCCAGGGTGCGTACGCGCGCACCACCATTTTTGGTGTATCCCACGAAAGCTGTCACTGGCTCATTAGCACCAAAACTTAAGGTTACTTGTCCGCCATAAATCGCGGTTATTTGTGGGGTGACGGTAAATTCTGGCGCCAATGTGTCTGCCGCATCGCTGGTAGTAAAACTATAATTACCCGTTGTCAGCACGTTACCACTTTCATCTTGCAATATAAGACGATAATGATACGCCGTACTGGCTTTTAAAGGTTTGATGACTTGACTGTGTTTTATGCGTGTCCCTTTGGTGGTAACCGATTGATAGGTTGCCAACGTCGCTTCTTTAACATTGACGACCGTTTGCGTTAACTCATCGGTTTCCCACTCGATTAAAGCCGCCGTATCAGATAGATAACTCACCACCGGATTAACCGTTATGCGTGGATTGGTTTCATCGCGCGCCTCAAGGGTACGGATAAAGCCGACCTCAAAGGTATCACCGCCAAGGGCGCTCCCTACTTGACCGCCCGTTGATGAGGTACTACTCACTCGACATTGATAATAATGCCCAGGGGTTAAGCCCGTCACAATGAGTTGCTGATGTTTATTTTCCACAATACTTCGCGCATCATACACCTCACCATTATCGCTAAAGCAAAGGACTTCGCCATGCGCGGCTTTATTGGTCCGTAGTCCAACCGTTAAACTGCCGCCTTTGACTTGCAATACCCGTGGTAAATCAACATACGCCAGTGGCGCACTACTGCCCGCCGATTGCGTGGTAAAGCTTAACGTATCAACCGTGGTGCTATTACCGGCACTGTCTGAGGTCACTAACTCATAAAAGTACGTGGTGTCAGCTTTGAGGTTTGACAGCACCGCTTGTTGACTCATGTTCGGCTCAGTCAACACAAAGTTTTGGGTAAGCGCCTCGGTCGTTTCGCCAAAGCGTACCTCCGCATTGGCTGGCTCATCCGTTGTCCAGACAAGTGTTGCGGTATTATCGCCTAGTTGGATAACTGCAATATCAGAGACTAACAGCGGTGCATCCACATCCGCTTGCACGCGAGTGAAGAAGCGTTGTTTGCGTGAAAGCCTTGGGCCATTATCAAACGCATCGGTCACAGATACCGTAAACTCATATTCTTTATTAGGCTCGAGTCCCGTTAACGTTTGCACATGCGTTCTAGCAAAATCATCACTGCGCAGCGGGATATGATTACCCCCCGCTTTTAAGTTATAGCTAATCGCGCTAATCGCAGGCTCATCCGTTTGCCAATAAATAGTCGCTGAATTATTGCCGATATTTCGAACCACCGGTTGAGACACATACATCGGTGCCCGTCTATCGGTATTCTCTTTAGTGACCAAAGATAAAGGTACACTGACGACCGGACCATTATCGTTCGCATCAGTCACAGAAACTACCACTTGGTAACTCGACAGTGGTGACAAATTAGGCAAGTGAATTTGATGTGATGTAAGCAGCGTATTCACCGCCTCACTTGAGACCACAACACCGCCTTGTTTTACTTCAACCAAAGCCGTTACAGGCTCATCGGTAGTGAAATCAATAATCGCTTTGACCGCGCCCACCTGCGATAACACAGGGGCAAAAGTAAACACTGGCAAGGTCGAATCGACTTCTAACAAGGTAGTAAAATCAACCGTATTAAGTAATGACTCATTACCCGAGGCATCCGCTGATTTAACACTGGCGGTATA
>JAPYOO010000227.1 GCA_029938135.1 Bermanella sp.
CCTTGTAAGGGAGGTGCTCTCCCAGCTGAGCTAATCACCCTTGCCTCAAGCGAGAGCCGCATTTTATAGATATTAAGACCAGTGTCAAATGTTTAAATGAAGTTTTTTTCATACAACCCAAGCACTTAGCTGCGCCTGTATAGTTTTTGAACGGACTGATGTGTGTGAGCTTAAATGGTGAGTTGGCGGTCTTTATTAAGGAATGAATGAAACTGCGAAGGAAATAACACATACACTCTTACTTACGTGGGTGTAACTTATTAGGATAACGCAGGGCCGTATTTAGAAGCTATTGTCGAGAGCACAATACACCCCTGCCACCGCGCTAGAACTTACATAGATTAAGCACTTAGGCTTTGCCTGGAACAAGAACCCTGACCATTCGCCCTGAAAATAAAACTCAGCACTAAGCCAAGTTTTATTTACGAATTAGTGAGCTGAGAGTCACTACTCACTCACCGCTACTATTATACGTGTGCGATTTTTTTCAATAGTAGCGTCACCAATGCCTTTCACATTTTTCAATTCATCAATACTGGTAAATTTTCCATGAAGGTCCCGGTACTCAACGATCTGCTGAGCCTTCTTTAAGCCAATATTATTAAGCTGGGTTAGTTGCTTGGCGTCTGCTGTATTAATATCTACAGCATCTGTCGCCATCACTTCTTTTACTGGCATCTTCGCCTGAACTTTTTCAGCAGCAACAACCTCTGGCTGCTGCGCTAAACTGCCAGCGCTCATCAACACACTAAGAGCAAAAGCCGTCATTTTTAGTTTCAACATAATATCTTCCTTGGTTATGGATAACGACCATAACAAGGAGCCCTAGGCTGGGCTGTAGGCATTCAACCATTAGTTATGTAGGCATTAACTAAGAGCTGAAATCTCTTGCTCTATAAGCGTTAACGCCTCTATAGGGTCTTTGGCCTGGGTAATGGGCCTACCAATCACCATATAGTCAACACCCGCCTCAATGGCTTGGCTTGGGGTCATAATACGGCGTTGATCCCCTTGCACGGCAAAGCTGGGACGAATACCGGGGGTCACCAAATTAAAGTCTTTACCGCACAATGCTTTTAAACTCACCGCCTCTTGTGCCGAACAGACCACACCGTCCAAACCGCTATTTTGAGCAAGCCTAGCTAAACGCTCAACCTGCAGCTGAGGCGCTATATCTAACCCTATACCGGCCAAGTCACTCTGCTCCATACTGGTTAACACCGTTACCGCAATCAATAACGGTTTCTGCTGAAAACCAACCAAAGCCTCTTGTGCCGCCTCCATCATGCGCTGACCTCCACTGGCATGTACATTCACCATCCACACCCCCATCTTTGCGGCCGTAGCAACCGCTTTGGCGGTGGTATTTGGAATATCGTGAAATTTTAAATCTAAAAAAACATCAAAATCTTTGTTTTGCAACGCTTCGACTAGCTGCGGCCCTTCGCTGGTAAAAAGCTCTTTACCCACCTTTAAACGACAGCGCTTAGGATCTAGGCGCTCAACCAACTCTAATGTTTGTTTTTTATTGTCAAAGTCCAACGCCACAACAATCGGGTTATTTCGCATAATTAATCCTTACATTTTCTTTAAGCTGGGCCTTTGATTTAACGGCCAGGTTGGGCGTAAAACTTTCCCACTGCTTACAGCTGGGACAGCGCCAGTAGTGTTTGTCTGCCTCAAATCCACACTGACGGCAATGATAGTCATCGGTACCCGCCCCTAATTGCTCTAGGATGTTTTTGAGTGAGTGTAAAAAGCTAATGGGTAAAGGCTGATTTTTTTGAATAAGTTCATCCAACAACAACCGAAACCCTTCCATAGTGGGCACTTGAGCGATGGAGTGCGTTAATTGAGAAATCGCGTCATCATGACTACTATGCTCGGCCAAATGTTTTGCATAACTGTGCAACGTTAACGGCATGGGCGCGTCGTACCAAAGTTGCTCAAGTATTTTTTCTAATTCTTGGGGGCGATGCCTAGAAACAAATAGACTATTAAGTTGAGGTAGCACTTGATTCAACAGGCCTGGCTCGTAAACTAATGCCTCTTTTAATGACGACAGCTCTTTTTGTGGCAGCCCTTCCGCCTCGGCCATGCGTGCCTCAAGGATAAGTGCTCTTACGCATTTATTATCCCATTTCAATGCACGTGTAATTAAGTTGCCCGCCTCACGCCAGCGATTTTCTTTTATAGCCAGCTCAGCCAACTCACAACAAGCATAACCCACTGACTTATGCCCTTTTAACGCTCTTGTATCTAAAGCTAGATCGAGTATTTTTTGCCAATCCTGCTCTTCTTCATACAGGGTAACCAATTTATTCAGGACTTTAATTTTTAGCGTTGAGTGACTTTTTAATAATTCCAGCAATAGGCGCTCGGCACGATCAAACAAACCTGCATTCAAGAAATCTGAGGCCAGCGCCAATTGCACTTGAGCAGAGGTTGCTTTATCTAAGTCGGGGCGGGCAAAAAGGCTTTGGTGTATTGATATGGCTTTATCTAACTCACCACGACGACGATAAAAGGCACCCAAGTTTAACTGCAACTCAACGGCCTCTTGTCCTTTAGCTAAATCCAATATGGCCAACATAGTGTCCGAAGGCCCTTCGCTGGCAAACATATCCATGCTTGGAAACGGCGTACCGCTATTTTTTTTACGCCCCTCATAGCGCCCCAACAGCCAGCCACAGGCTACGGCTACCACCAAAAGAGATAACATTTGTAAATCAGGTGTCGACATTACTGTAGCTGATCGAAGCGCTTTACTGCGCCATCTAACTGTTTTTGCAATCTATTGCGCTGTCGTTTTAGCTGCCACACCCACAAACTATTGCCAAACATTCCCAGTAAACACCCGACAAAAAGCGCGGCCGCCAATAACAACCCTAAAGGATATTCAGTACTACTCCAAACCACCACATCTAGGCTCACTAGTTGAGGGTTACTTAAAACTAATACTAGACCCACGCCCACAAACGCCAACATCAGGGCCAAACTGATAAAAGACTTAATCCATCCCATATAAACTCCCAACCACTAAGCTAATTACACATTGTATCGTGAGGGAATTATCCCTGTTGCCCCCACCACTTGCAATATCAACAAGGGGGGCAGCGCCTGATTTAGCGAGTTAGAGGTATATTTGGATATCGTAACCCCTGTAAATTCACGTCTAGATGGCAATCTAATTTTAAACTTACCAACTTTCTGGCCAATAAGGCCACTCGGTAATGCTCAATCAACGCTCGCCCCGCTCGCCCCGCTATTTCCTCACTATGGATAATAATGTTATCTAGATCTCCATAGGCTTCAATGAGCGTGCCTGCCGTTTTGGGTCCAATTCCCGGCACACCCGGCACATGGTTGGTGGTATCCCCCACTAAACTTAAAAAATCCACTAACTGATGACTTTCAAGACCTAAGGTTTGCTCTACATCATCCAGACTTAAAAGGCGCTTATCAAAGTAATGATACAAACTGATCTTGCTACTCGCTATCTGCATAAAGCCCTTGTCCGTGGAGACAATCATTACATCTACGCCTTTCTCGCCAGCTTTAACCGCCAGCGTCGCTATTAAGTCATCCGCCTCATACTCTTCCATCAACAAGCAGGCTATACCCAACTTTTCAAAGCGCTCACTAAACTGCCCTAAAGCTGTGGCCAAGTCTTCCGGCATGGGTAAACGATGCGCTTTATAATCCGGATACATTTCATGCCGCCAAGTAGGCCCCTTACCATCAAACACAACCGCCACATGACTTGCCTTGCTCACCTCGATGTTTTTTAAAATGGCATTTTGGCTTAGTAATAAGGTCTGCTCAATCACATCATCAGAGCGTGATACTTGGGCAGCATAAATACGTCGAATAAGATTCATGGCATCAATTAATAATAATTTCATTCTTGATCTTTTTTGCTTTGTTGAAGGTGCCACAAATGAGCATATTGACCAGCACGTTTAAGCAGGCTCTCATGATCTCCTTGCTCTACGACCTGGCCATTATCTATGACCAATATACGATCAGCATTGATAACGGTAGAAAGTCGATGCGCAATCACCACACTGCTTTTATTGCGGGACACCTCTTCTATTGCCTGCAATACCGCGCGCTCCGATATAGAGTCCAATGAACTAGTGGCTTCATCAAACACTAAAATGGCCGGTTGCTTTAAAATGGTTCTGGCTATGGCCACCCGTTGTTTTTCTCCTCCTGAGAGTTTAAGGCCGCGTTCACCCACTTGGGTTTCATAACCTTTAGGCAACTGCTCGATAAAGGTTTTTAAATGGGCCAGTTTTATGGCTTCTTTTACTTCGTCATCACTGGCTTCGGGGCGCCCGTAACGTACGTTTTCAAGTATAGAATGATTAAACAATACGGTATCTTGTGGAACCACGCCGATGACTTGGCGCAAGCTTAGTTGCGATACCTGGCTTATATCCTGATCATCAATAAAAATTTGACCTGCATTTACTTCGTAAAAACGAAACAACAATTTAGCAATCGTGGACTTACCTGCACCACTCCCCCCTACTAACGCAAGCTTTTCACCTGGCTGTAATACAAAGCTTAAGCCTTTTAATATAGGTCGCTCTTTATCATACGAAAAAGCCACATCTTTAAATTCAATTTTGCCCAGATTCACCTTAAGCTCAGGGGCCTTTGGTTCATCATGAACTCGAGCTTTTACGCTTAACAATTCAAACATACGCTCGATATTAATCATTGAGCTTTTTATTTCTCGATAAACAAAGCCCAAAAAATTCAATGGCATGAATATCTGCATCATAAAGGCATTAACCAATACAAAGTCCCCTAAACTCATGTCACCCTTGGCCACATTACTCGCCGCTAACAGAAGCATGGCGGTCATGGATACCGATATAATTAATGCCTGCCCAGTATTTAGCGCAAATAAAGTAAGCCGATTTTTACGTTTGGCTTTTTCCCACTTAGACAACTCCTCGTCATACAGCTTTGCCTCATGACGTTCGTTGGTGAAGTACTTTACGGTTTCAAAATTGATTAAACTATCAATGGCGCGGGTACTGCTACGACTGTCGGCCACATTCGCCTCGCGTATAAATTGACTGCGCCAATCGGTGGTGGTTTTGGAAAACCACACATAAGACACCACTGACAATAAAACGATGATCGCGAAATCAATACTGTACTGTTGCCATAAAATGCCCATGACTAAAAACAGTTCGATAAACGTAGGGAGGATATTAAAAATAAGAAAGCGCATTAAGAAACTAATGCCGCTGGTGCCGCGCTCTATATCGCGAGAAAGTCCTCCAGTGCGGCGCTCTAAATGAAAGGCCAAATCAAGTGAATGTAAATGCTCAAACACTTTTAAACCCACACGGCGCATGGCGCGTTCGGTGAC
>JAPYOO010000673.1 GCA_029938135.1 Bermanella sp.
AATACGCGCTTAACCTGATCTAAGATATTGGGCACACTTTGATGACCACATCCTACAATCACCACTAAACCTTTGCCGGCTAATTTAATAACCAATGCCTGCTCTTGAATTTTACCCATCAATAGCTGCCTTGAAATGGCCCCTAAGCTTGCAACCCCCTCACCAATCACCGTGGCGTTGGGGATAATATTAACGTGCGACCCTGGGTAATAAGTAGGTACTGGTGCATAAATATTGGCATGGGACAAATCAGCTTGCTGTAGCCCCATGGAAAACGTTTGTTGATTAACCCAAGATTGGCCACCGTTATGATCTAAGTGAGCATGGCTTAAAAATATGGTATCTATGTCTTTTATATCAACGCTTAGTTGTTGCATGTTGTGCTCTAACGGTGACGGCGATGTTTGACGTTGATTAAAACCCACGTCAAATAATATCGTATGCTGATCCGTTTTAATTAAATAAGAAACCCCCGCCTCCCCCATTAATAATTTGTCCTTAGTGTGCCAATTCACTAACGGCAATATTGAAAGGCTTTGGGTGCTACCAAACGCTGGAATTTGATGTACGACCCTGTTAGACCACTGTAATTCAATGGCTTTTTTGTTGTTCGTAAATACCATAAAAAAGTATGTCAGTGACGTCGCCAATATAAGCAACACACCCATCAGCCACTTAACCCAATCCTTCAAAAATAGTCCTGTAAAAAGGTTCATGAATTAAAATATTTTTGCAAGTCCGATGGAATCGGCATTGGTTTAATTGGGCTTATACGTGCACGCCCGCTATTACCCAGAGGCACCGTGCCTATTAAGGAGCCAACACTCATTACCATGCGGGTAAATTGCCCCATGGCTTCTCGCCAATCTGATATTTTTAGCGCCACCTTCAGCATCCAAAAATGGTTAATAACATGGGGAATGTAATTTCGTTGCCCTAAAATATGGGCACGCTCTAAATGTTTAAAACACTGATCATAATTGGCTTGCAGGTAGTGCTTTCTCGCTAACGTCATTTCGGATTTAAATGCCGTTTTTAGTTTTTTATTCAT
>JAPYOO010000674.1 GCA_029938135.1 Bermanella sp.
CACCCGCATCCGTAAAAATGTGACTCCAGCCCTAGAAGTGACTAAGCTTGTAACTATATAGTGCCATGTTAATTGGCGATCACTTCGCTCAAGGATGAGTTTGGAATAAAATTGTAATGCAGAAGTTTATACAAATAACGGATTGCCACCTGTTTGAAGACCAACAGGGCAAGCTATTGGGCATGGATACACAAAGTGGCTTAGACGCTGTTTTGGATCAAATGCACCAAGAAGTAACTGACTTTGATTTTTTCCTATGCACGGGAGATTTAAGTCAGGACGGCAGCGTGGCTTCTTATAAAAGACTTAAAAGCCAAATTGAACAAGACGGTAAACCTCAATACTGGGTGCCCGGCAATCACGACAACCGCGCCAACATGCTGTCCATTGCACCTGAAAACAAAGAAATGTGCCCGGTTATTAAAACCGGTAAATGGCAAATTATCATGTTAGATAGCCAAGTACCTGGCAGCGTCTTTGGTAACCTTGAGCCATCACAAATAGATATTGTTAAAAATGCACTGGCCGCCGACTCCACCAGCCATACTATGTTAGTTATGCATCATCAGCCTATTCCCATGGGCTGCGAATGGCTGGATAACCAGAAGATTAAAAATAACGATGAGCTGCTTAAGATCATCAAACAGCACAGCAATATAAAAGTGGTGTTATGGGGCCACGTGCATCAAGACACCGACCGCTTAATTGACGGCGTGCGCTTTATTTCTACACCCTCTACGTGTGTACAGTTCACCCCTAATTCAACTGATTTTGGCGTGGATAATAAAGCACCGGGATACCGCTGGATGGAACTGTATGATGACGGCACCATTAAAACGGCCGTGAGCCGCATAGAAAATATAGACTTCAACATTGATTACGACGTAAAAGGATATTAACGCCTTTTCATTCAGGTTATGCGCTTAACTGCTGAGCGATTAAATTAAATACCTTTTGTTTTGCCCCTCGGTTTGCATCCACTACCTGTTTTGCCTGCTGGCCTTTTTGTGCAATTAAAGCATCGTCTTGCAGCCAGTTTGTTAATACCCC
>JAPYOO010000675.1 GCA_029938135.1 Bermanella sp.
AGGGATAATCACATGGATGTGATGTATTAGAGTAATGCAGGAGCAATTACCGATGGGCGGTATGGCGCGGTGCCATGGATGGCAAAGAGCGTATATGGTCAGGATGTACGGTATGCCGCGGTGCCATGGATGGCAAAGAGCGGCGTTTTTCAGATTTAGAAAGGGCTAGCCTTGAAATGGTATCGTGTAATTTGATTTAGAATAGGCGGTCCGGTTTTTAGTTCACGGAAACTACACAATGCTCTGCCTAATAAATAACCCCCGTATCCCTATGCCTCACACAACAAAAGCAACCAGCATCTACCTTCAATCTAATATGTAAATCCTCTAATGTAGGCCCAAAATCAGCACCCCCGTCCCACAGTCTTGCATTGACAAAACAGGCGCAAAACTTCAGTCTTCCACCATCTCGCCCATTAAAATAATAAAGTTCTCAAGGCTCATCCATGTGGTTACGTACTAGCTTATTAATATCTCTGTATCTTGCCTGTAATCCTGCAAGTGCAGCCGCCTTAAATTTCCCCGGTGATACTCTGGCCAAGGGTCAGCAATTTGTATCCTCAAACATGGGCATGGGTGACTGGCACTATTCAGGTGAATACATAGGTGTGGCCACTATAGAAGAGAAAGAAAACTCTCAGCGCGGCATCGTGGGTTCTAAAAACAATGGTTATAGCTTCAGCACGGTCATCAATTACTTATATGGCGTGAACGACGACCTAAGCGTGGGCCTCAGTTACGGTTATCGCTTTGACAAAGAAGACAGTGAAATTTCAGGTACTCAGGCTCCAAGTTTACAAGGAGAGCTTAAGTCTGAAGGCGGCACCGATGTTTCGCTATTAGGCGTATATCGTTTACTGGACGGAATTTCAGCCAGCGCCTCTTTGGTACTGCCCATGTGTTCAGCCAGTGCGGTGGATGCAGTTTGTAATTCAGAACCCGCCAAACCTAAAAATGCTGTTGATACTGTGGGTGAATCCGGTGGTCAGGGTGAAGGTTTCTATCAGTTAAACGGTGAGTTGGCGGCCAACTGGTTGTCCGAAGAGGATG
>JAPYOO010000228.1 GCA_029938135.1 Bermanella sp.
ACATTACTAATAAGCACCGCATGAAACAGGCGCCCCAGTTCAATGTAATCGTTTTGCGAGCGTGGGCCGTCGCATAGATCGTAAAAATCAAACCACGCAATATCATCACACACGGCCAAGGCGGGAATATCACGCCCTAGTATTTCTACATTAGTATTTTCTTCTACGTGTTCAGCATCTGGGATTAAGCTATCGAAGCTTTTTTTAAGGCTAGATTGCGCGGTACTGTCTAATGGGTAGTGATACAGCTCGGCTTGCTCTAGGGTGCGTAGGCGATAATCTACACCGCTGTCTACGTTGATTACATCGGTATATTTGTTTAACAGCTTAATAGCCGGCATAAAGCGATCGCGCTGTAGGCCGTTTTCATACAAACCATCAGGGATAATATTAGAAGTACTTACCAGCGTTACGCCGCGAGCAAACAACTCTTGCATTAGGCCGCCTAAAATCATGGCGTCGCCTATATCCACTACAAAAAATTCGTCAAAACAAATAACAACGGCTTCTTCGGAAATTTTGTCAGCAATAAGCACTAGCGGATTTTTTTGTCCCGCTAGGGCATTTAAGTCTTTGTGTACACGCTGCATAAAACGGTGAAAGTGTGTACGCATTTTACGCTCAAACGGTAGCGCATCGTAAAACGTATCTACAAGGTAGGTTTTACCGCGGCCCACACCACCCCAAAAATAAATACCTTGAATAGGCTCTTTTTTCTTAGTGTTGCGTGACAACAATTTACTAAACCCAGAGCGGGTCTTATTGCCTTCATACGCGGCCACCAATTCATCGTACAAGCGCTGCAGATGCATTACTGCTTTTTCTTGATCGGCGTCGTAGGAGAAGTCATCCCGCAACAAATCTTTTTTATAAAGCTCTAGTGGTGTCATGGCGCTCAGCTGCTGCAATATACTTGGAGTATAGAAGATAGATACAATTGGTGGCGCAATGTACAGATTACAGTCGCTTTTGGCAAATTATGGCGACTATTCAGCGGGTATATGGGGCGCTAAGCAGGCTTTAATTTCACGCTTTAATACCACTAGCTGGCCGTGAAAAAAGTGGCTGGCGTCGGGCATGTCAATAAACTGCGCAGGCGGATACAAGGCATCGCTCCAATCACTCACCTCTTGATACGGCACTATTTCATCTTGGCCACCCATCACCACCGTAGTGGGGCACACTAAAGGGGTAGCGCGCTCAAAAGGCGAGTTAATAACCGAAGGGGCCACTAACAATAGATGCTCTAGCTTCACGCCTGAATACTCTTTTAAATGAGCGCCTGTCGCTTCGGCCTTAAAATCGACGTTAAAGTCAAAGGCCACTTTAGCGGCCACATACGCGCCAAAGCTAAAGCCCGCTAAAAACAGGCGCTTTATATCGTGATGCTCAAGTAGCCATTTAAGTGCGCTTTTACAATCTTGCACTTCGCCGCTGATATCGCCGTATTGGCCCTCACTTTGGCCTACCCCCCTAAAGTTAAAGCGTAAAACATTTACACTTAAGTCTAAATAGGTGCGGGCTAAGGTGGTCACCACTTTGTTATCCATAGTGCCGTCATATAAAGGGTGCGGATGGCATATAATTAAAACATCCGTGCTGTCTGCTACTGCATGCCACGCGCCCTGCAGGTTACCGGTTTCACCTTTTATCTGTATTTTTTCCAATTTAGTCACCTTAAATGATTTCCCAGCCTGCATTATTACAAAGCCCATGAGTAAACCCGCCAGCTTACCCCTTAAAAATAAAACAGTGTGTTTACCCCCCTGTATACTATTAAGCCACCCGCTAATTCGCTACACTGCGTGAGTGTTGTTATTGTAACAAAGCAGGTAATTGCCATGTATGCTCAACTGATTTCTAGCCTCTTTATTTTTGCTGTGGGCCTTGGGTTTGGGGTATTACTGCAACGCTATGTTTTAAGCCGTGGCACCCATGTCTCTAAGTTAGAGCGTGAAGTGGATAAGCTAAAAGGCGAGCAACTGCACCTTAAAGACGCTATTCAGCAGCATTTTCACCACACCGCTGATCTTACTGCCAACTTAACCAATAACTACAAAGCCTTGTACGAGCACTTAGCCAAAGGGGCCGACCACTTTACCGAGCAGCCTTTAGCTGACTTAAAAAACCTATTGGAATCTACTCGCGGCGACAAACCCATTGATGCACCCGACGCTGAAATAACCCCTAAAGATGTGCCAGAAACCGAGCCTGCAAGTCACCAGCCTTAAGGTTAACAACTTTTTTATATGAATCGCTATATCTATATCTGCTTTTGATATAACACGCCCCCTTTTTATACCCCCTTTACACTGGTATAGTAGCGCCACTATTAACAGCTGTAGATTTTTTGATCACACAGGGTTTTCATGCCGGATTATAACCTTACACACTTAAAACAGCTTGAAGCTGAAAGTATTCATATCATTCGTGAAGTTGCTGCAGAATTTGATAATCCTGTAATGCTTTACTCTGTGGGGAAAGACAGCTCAGTTATGCTGCACTTAGCCCGCAAGGCCTTTGCCCCAGGCATTCCGCCTTTTCCTTTGATGCACGTAGATACTATGTGGAAATTCAAAGAGATGATTGAATTTCGCGATAAAATGGCCAAAGAATCGGGCATGGAATTGTTGGTTCATACGAACCCTGAAGGAATTGAGCAGGGTGTAGGCCCTTTTACTCATGGTTCAGGTAAACATACCGACATCATGAAGACTCAAGGTCTAAAACAAGCTTTAAACAAATACAAATTTGATGCCGCCTTTGGTGGTGCCCGTCGTGATGAAGAGAAATCTCGTGCTAAAGAGCGTGTGTATTCTTTTCGCGATCAAAACCACCGTTGGGACCCTAAAAACCAGCGTCCTGAATTGTGGAACATCTATAACGGTAAAGTAAACCAAGGGGAAAGCATTCGTGTATTCCCATTGTCTAACTGGACCGAGCTGGATATTTGGCAGTACATCTACATGGAAAACATCGAAATTCCTGATTTGTACCTTGCTGCCAAGCGCCCAGTGGTTGACCGTGACGGTATGTTAATCATGGTAGACGATGAGCGTATGCCACTTAAAGAAGGCGAAGTGCCCATGGAAAAAATGGTGCGCTTTAGAACACTTGGCTGTTATCCGCTAACAGGGGCCGTAGAAAGTGAAGCGACTACCCTGCCAGAAATTATTCAAGAAATGTTGTTAACAACTACATCTGAGCGTCAAGGTCGTGCCATTGACCACGATTCATCCAGCTCTATGGAAAAGAAAAAGCAAGAGGGTTACTTCTAAATGTCACATCAGTCAGAGTTAATCTCAGAAGATATTCTTGCTTATCTTAAGCAACACGAAAACAAAGAAATGCTACGCTTTTTAACCTGCGGCAACGTAGATGACGGCAAGAGCACATTGATTGGTCGCCTACTTTACGATTCCAAGATGATCTTTGAAGACCAGTTGGCCGCCATTGAAGCGGATACAGCTAAACACGGCACCACTGGGGAAAAACTTGATTTAGCCCTATTGGTTGACGGTTTAGCCGCCGAGCGCGAACAAGGTATTACCATTGATGTGGCGTACCGTTATTTCTCTACCGAGAAACGCAAATTCATCATTGCCGACACACCAGGGCACGAGCAATACACTCGTAACATGGCCACCGGCGCATCTAACTGTGACTTGGCTATTATTTTGATTGATGCCCGCTACGGCGTGCAAACTCAAACTAAACGTCACAGCTTTATTGCTTCTTTGTTGGGCATTAAGCACGTAGTGATTGCGGTTAACAAAATGGATTTGTTGGACTTCTCTGAAGAGAAGTTTGAACAGATCAAAGCCGACTACAGCGAATTTGCGACCGACTTGGGCATTCCTGACATTCAGTTTGTGCCTTTGTCAGCGCTTGATGGCGACAACGTGGTTAACCGTTCTGAGCGCTCTCCTTGGTATAAAGGTGAGACGTTAATGGAAATGCTTGAGTCTGTGAAAATTAGTCACGACCAAAACGTCACTGATTTCCGTTTCCCTGTTCAATACGTAAACCGCCCTAACCTAGATTTCCGTGGATTCTGCGGTACGGTTGCATCGGGTAGCATTCGCCCAGGCGATAAAATTACAACATTGCCATCAGGTAAAAGCTCAAACGTTAAATCTATTGTGACGTATGAAGGCAATCAGCAAGAAGCCTTTATTGGTCAAGCGGTAACGCTAACCCTAGAAGACGAAATTGATGTTAGCCGCGGCGATATGATCGTTAAATCTAACGACATTCCAAGCACGGCCAGCATTTTGAATGCCGACATTGTATGGATGAGTGAAGACGCCATGAAGCCGGGTAAGGCTTACGACATGAAGTTTTCATCGACACCTAACACAGGTTCAATCTCTGCGGTTCATCACCGTGTAGACGTGAACACGCTTGAGCACTTTGATGCCGATGAGTTGCTACTGAACGAAATTGGTTTGTGTGAAATTACGTTGAACAAGGCCATTGCCTTTGACCCGTATAAACGCAACCGTGCCACGGGTGCGTTCATTGTTATTGACCGTTTAACTAACGTAACTGTTGCGGCAGGTATGATTGTAGGCGCCGCGCAAAGCAAAGACAGCGAGCAATTAACCGCTGTGTCGGCTCAAGAAAAAGCTAACCGCTTTGATCAAAAAGCCGCGTCTATCTTCTTCACGGGCAGCAACAAACATGTCTTAGCCGGCGCCGTTGACCGTAAGTTATTCGCTTTGGGTAAAGCCGCTGCGTTAGTAAGCAAAGATGACGTTGGTGACAACGATGCGCAAACTATTGCCAACATCATTCAACAAGCAGGCTTAATTGCGCTGTGTACGTTTGAAGCTGGCGAGCAATGTGGCCTTGTGATTGATGCTGATAGTACCAGCATTGACGCAGCCATTGCGGAGATTCAAGATAAAGGCATTATCTAAACCCTTTATTTAGAGTCGCACATAACCCGCCCTTCTTAGGAAGCGCGGGTTTTTTATTGCCTGTTGTTTCTTTAATAAGCCGTCTCGCTGTCGCTTTTCTTTAACGTTTACAATGCTCTTAAAAAGCTATTAATGTTAAGCAGTATAGAATTTCATCGCCTTATTCGTTGATATAACTATTTACATGAATGCTAATTGCCGCAATAACTTGCCCGTGAACGATCTTTTGCACACCCCTTTCGGGCACGGGGTGCCCTCCTACATAAGCGATTTACATGTAGTTATGCCCACATTGAACTTTTTGCGTGTTTTTTAGCCTACTCTAGTAAGCGACTTATAACGGAGACACTATGTATCGCATTCTATTTTTCTCAGTAGCCCTTGTGGGGCTAGCGTTAATGCTGGCCCCTGCCAACGCCCAGTTTAAGCCCTTTGCATT
>JAPYOO010000676.1 GCA_029938135.1 Bermanella sp.
GGTGAAGACGTATTTGAACTACAAGGTCACGGTGGACCGGTTGTTTTAGATTTCATTTTAAAGCGCGTGATCCAGCTAGGTGCCCGCACCGCAAGACCGGGCGAGTTCAGTGAGCGGGCTTTTTTAAATGATAAAATGGATTTAACACAAGCCGAAGCCATTGCTGACCTAATTGACTCCGCCAGCGAACAAGCGGCGCGTTGTGCGGTGCGTTCATTACAAGGCGCGTTTAGTAAACGGGTTCGCACGCTTGTGGATAGTTTAATTGACCTGCGCATCTATGTGGAAGCCGCCATTGATTTCCCAGAAGAGGAAATAGATTTTTTAAGCGACGGCAAAGTTGAAAGCGACTTACGCCTTGTTATGCAAAACCTTAAACAAGTGATGGTAGAAGCAAATCAAGGCAGCTTGTTACGAGAAGGCATGAACGTTGTAATCGCGGGTCGTCCCAATGCCGGTAAGTCCAGTTTATTAAATGCATTGGCTGGGCGCGAAACCGCAATTGTAACGCACATTGCTGGCACCACTCGTGACGTATTACGCGAGCATATCCACATCGACGGCATGCCGCTGCATATTATTGATACCGCCGGCCTGCGTGATGCACCAGGAGAAGTCGAGCGTATTGGTATCGAGCGCGCATGGAATGAAATAGCACAAGCGGACCGTGTATTGTTAGTGGTTGATAGCACCGAAACGACTGCGCTTGACCCTCATGATATTTGGGCTGAGTTTGTGGATAAATTACCACACCCTGAACGCATAACGGTTATTCGTAACAAAGTAGATTTAACCGGTGAAACCTCAGGTATAACCGATGCCTGCATTCAAGAAAATGCAGACGTTAGCCAGCCCTCACCAGTGGTACGACTAACCGCTAAAGACGGCATTGGCATGCAGGACTTACGTGAACACTTAAAAACAGTAATGGGTTACAACGCCACCAGTGAAGGCGGCTTTATAGCCAGACGCCGTCACATAGAGGCGTTAGAGAAAGCATCTCAGGCCCTAGACAACGGCTTAGAGCAATTAGTAGAAGCCAGTGCAGG
>JAPYOO010000029.1:0-24951 GCA_029938135.1 Bermanella sp.
CCAATGCAATGGCGCCGCCATTCACGTTTACTTTATCCGCATCCCATTGCAATTCCTTACCTACTGATAAAGACTGGACGGCGAATGCTTCGTTGGCTTCGATTAAGTCAAGATCGCTTAAGCTCCAGCCGGCTTTTTCTAAACAGCGTTTAGTGGCAGTAACCGGACCAATGCCCATAATCGCAGGGTCAACGCCCGCATTCGCATAACCTTTAATAGTGGCCAGTATAGTAAGGCCAAGCTCTTGCGCTTTTTCGCGGCTTGCCAGCATGATGGCAGCAGCGCCATCATTTAGCGACGATGCATTGGCCGCCGTAACGGTGCCGTCTTTTTTAAAGGCGGCACGCATACCCGCTAATTTTTCAACGGTTACGCCTGCACGTGGGCACTCGTCTTTATTTACGATAACGGGCTCGCCTTTGCGCTGGGGAATAACGATATCAATAATTTCGTCATCAAATTTACCGGCTGCTTGAGCGGCCACGGCCTTGGCTTGAGAGGCCGCAGCAAACGCATCTTGAGCTTCACGGCTAATGTTATACTTCTCGGCCAGGTTTTCTGCCGTGATGCCCATATGGTAATCATTAAATGCATCCCATAAACCATCTTTGATCATAGTATCGACCATAGTGATGGGGCCCATGCGTTGGCCGGTACGCGAATTGGGCATTACGTGCGCAGAGTTGGACATGCTTTCTTGGCCACCGGCGATCACTAGGTCGGCATCGCCACAGGCAATGGCTTGCGCTGCTAGATGAACCGCTTTAAGTGCTGAACCGCAGACCTTATTAATAGTAAGTGCGGGTGTGTGCTGCGAAAGCCCTGCGTGAATAGCAGACTGACGCGCAGGGTTTTGGCCTGCCCCGGCTGTTAAAACGTGACCAAATATCACTTCGTCAATTTTGTCCGCATCAACTCCGGCGCGTTCAATAACACCTTTGATGACTTGAGCGCCAATCTCTACAGCACTTAATGGAGAAAGGTCTCCTTGAAATGCGCCTACGGCACTGCGGCCTGCTGCAACAATAACTACGTCTTTCATAAACACTCCGCATTTACTTTTTTTATAGTAGCTATAAAAAAAGTAAATAGATCTGTTGGATTCATTAAATTTCGCACGCATTATAGCGATTTTTTGGGAATTTTATAAGGCTTGAAATGATGAACAACCGGCTAATTTACATTAAACAGGCTGTTCAATAAGATAGGTTTATGGATTAATAATGTTTATAAATAATCGGTGATTTTAATGCCAATACCGATACGACGCTGATAATGGTTGTACTCAATTAAACTATGGCCGTAGCCTTCATGCCACTGTACAAACCCTCTTAAACGAGCGGTTAAAGGGAAGTTCCATTCAATATTCCCCCAACCTTTGTTGCTATCTATATCGAAATTATTACCAAAAGTGAGCATGGCGGATTGTGTGCCAAAACGTTTATACCAAATGAAGTTGGCGTAACCTAGGTAGTTATATATATCCGGGTTGTCGTCATCCTTTGGGTCATCAGGGTCGTCGCTTTGATCTTCAGGCATGCGCCACCAAGGCTGAATGCCATAAACAGAATCCCCTTCCACATGGTAAAGCCCAGCGATAATTCGGTTCCAGCTTCTTGAAAACCCTTGGTATTGGCCATTGCTTTGATGGTTAAGCGCAAGTGTTACACGGTTGATAAATTTCCAGTTAGGTGAAATTTGTAAAATGAGTTCCGGTTCGTGGTTGGTTTCTCTAAAGGGCCGTGAAAGATCCTCGTTATAAACCTGCCAATATGACTTATTGGTGTAGGCTACAAAAACTCGATATTTATTGGCTTCATCCAATTGGGCTATTTGATACTTAACGCTGATTTGAAAAATGCTTTCTACTTTTTTAAATCCTGTCCATTTATCTTGAAGTACTTCAGCATATGGGTCTTCGTACGGTCTGTCGGTATAGGCAAAGGGCATTACATAGTTAGGTCTATGGGGCAGTAATACAAATGGTAGATTGCCGGCCTTGTCTTCAATAATATCTTTGCGCTTCATTGCATTTGCGAGAGCGGTGGCGTCATCAACTTCTTCATGAATAATGGGCAGTTGAGTATTTTTCAATTCTTCATTGCTAATGATGTCAGCAGAAAATCCAAGTTGGCAAAATACAAATAAGCCCGCGAAAATTATTACTTTCACTTTATCTCTCCAGTGGTAATTAATAAGTGGCGGCTCATCAACGGCTCTCTTTTTCAGTGTTACCTAACATGGCCATAATCTTTTCTTTGTTAGGTTCAAGAATAATGCCCTGCTCACACACAATAGCAGCGATCAATTCTCTGGGCGTTATATCAAATGAAGGGTTGATGGCAGGGCATGCCTTAGGGGCCATTTGAATGCCCTGAATATGAGTGACTTCATGTTCGTCACGGGCTTCAATAGGGATTAGGTCGCCGCTTTCAATTGATAAATCAAAGGTGCTGCTGGGGGCGACTACCATAACTTTTACATCGTGATACTTAGCTAACACGGCCAAATTATAGGTGCCAATTTTGTTGGCCACATCACCGTTGCTGCTCACTCGGTCGGCACCCACAATAATCCACTTAACACTGCCCTGTCTTAATAGTTGCCCAGCCGCCCCTTCGCAGCTTAACGTGACAGGAATGTTGTCGGCCATTAATTCCCAGGCGGTTAGCCGCGCGCCTTGTAACCAGGGCCGCGTTTCTCCAGCGTAAACGTGGGTGATTTTTTTTTGTGCATGGGCACTGCGAATAACACCTAGAGCCGTGCCATATCCGCCAGTCGCCAAAGCGCCGGCGTTGCAGTGGGTATACACCTGACTGCCTGAGTCTATTAAACTGGCACCTAGGTCCCCCATGATATGATTGTTTTTTATATCGTCGTTTAAAATTGTGTGGGCGGTTTCCTCTAAAAATGCCACTTGTTCAGACATGTTTAACGATGCACAGTCGTTCATGGCTTCTTTCATTTTCTTTAGCGCCCAAAATAAATTAACCGCAGTAGGACGTGATGCCGCCAACACGGTAAAGGCGTCTCTTAAGTTTAATGCGGGTAAATTAATTTGTAGACGTGCCTCAAGGGCAATGCCAAATGCAGCGCTAATGCCAATGGCGGGCGCACCCCGCACCACCATGTCAGTAATGGCAGTCGCGATTCCGCTAGCATTTTTAAAATGTAAATAGGTTTCTTCGTGTGGGAGTTTTCGCTGATCTAACAAAATTAAAGTGTGTTGATGATATTGAATGGCGTGTACGTTTTCGGCGCCGGTTTGGTGTGGCATAACTCATTACCCTAAGCTTGGTTTTGGTCAAAGCAAAGGAATGATTATACCTTGAATTCATTCACGATAGCTTTTAATTGCTCAGCCTGACCGGAAAGGCTTACGGTAGAACTCGCAGTGGTTTGCGCATCGGCGACGGTTTGCTCAGAAAATTCATTAATGCGAACAATATTTTTACTCACCTCCTCAGCCACGGTACTTTGTTCCTGCGCTGAATTTGCCACTAATAAATTCATTTGGTTAATCGTGTGAATAGAGCTCAATATATTTTGCAAGGACTCACCGGTGGTTTTTGATTGCTCTACTGATTTGTAGGCGCGATCTTTTGAGTTATCCATTACATCAACTGCTTTTTGCGCGCCCGTTAATAGGCTCTTAATTATTTCTTCAATTTCGTTGGTACTTTGTCCGGTACGCCCAGCCAGCGTTCGTACTTCATCGGCCACAACTGCAAATCCTCGGCCTTGTTCTCCAGCACGCGCAGCTTCAATGGCGGCATTTAATGCAAGTAAATTGGTTTGATCTGCAATGCTACGAATATCATGTGAAGCACTGGCAATCTTTTGAACTTGATCCGATAACGTTTGAATGACATTACGTGCCTCTTCAATTTCTTGCGCTAGGGCCGTTATGGCGCCGATATTGTCTTCCACCACCTTTTGGCCGTTTTGCGATTCGCTGTCGGCTAAGTCAGTTGCCTTAGAAGCTTCCCCTGCATTTTTTGAAACCTCTTGTGAGGTCTGCGCCATTTCGGTCACGGCGGTGGCGACCATTTGAATTTCATGTTGCTGTTCAATAATACCTGCTTGAGTATGTTTGACGATGCCTTTCACATCATCAGTGCCCTGGGTGACACCATTAGAAAGGTTCGCCAATACTTTAATCATTAACTGTAAGTGGGTTACAAACGCATTAAATTTATCGACTAGGGTGCCTATTTCGTCTTTTGAATGAGTATGTAAGCGTATTGTTAAATCGCCTTTACCGGTAGCCATGCCCTCTAGTTCTTTAATAATGCGCAATAAATTAGTGGTGATAATGTTAGATATCCACCAGGCCACCGCGATTAATATTGCAACGACCGAAATACCTAAAATAACGCCGGTGGTCAATGCGGTTTGGCTTTCTTGTTTGGCTTGATTTAAGCGGCCGGCAAAGTCGGTCAACGCTTTTTCTCTAAAATCCTTTAATGCCACCGTAAATTCTTTGTAATGGCCGTGCATCTGCTGAGCCATTTTACCCATCTGCGACAGTTCTATGCTGCCTTCAATCATGCCCAGGGTTAACGTTTCGGCACTGCTCATATAGCGTGCTAGGCCACGTTTTAATTGATTTACGTGGGTCTCATAATCGGGCTCTAATTGAGCAATATCGGACAAATATTGAGAGACATTTTTTTGGTGAGCTTGAGCTTCTTCAATGTAGTCACTGTCGCCATCACCAATGGCCGTTTGCATGGCGGTGCGTGCCGAAAACAGCTCTAGCCAGATTTTACCGGTGATATCTAGTATAGGAAAATTGACTTCTTGTATTTTGGTGAGGCGCTGGTCGTTACTACTGGCGGTCTTAAAGTTAAACGCCAAATAGCTTACAAAGCCTATTGCCCCGATGAGAGCAATGCTGAGAATTTTGTATTTTAGCGAAAGCCTAGAGATGTTGATCATATCGTCCCTGCAACTTAGAAAATCCGTTTACCTAAGTATGGTTTAGACAACAGTGCGGCAAGCTTCAAGTATCTGGGGTAATTAATACTAAAAAGTATAATAAGGCCTGATATATGCCCTATTTATAAAGAGCTGAAAATTGCTGAAAAATGTTGATAAAGAGCTGAATTGTTTTATAAAGAGAGTTACGGAGGGGGGGTTAAATAATACAGGGCAGGCTGCCCTGTATTTCATTCATGGTCTGGGGTTGGCTTAAGCCACCTGAACCGGAATGTTGTTTGACGTGTGGCTGACGCTATTATCTTGATTCATATAGATAAGGCGAGGTTTAAAGTCTTCAAGTTCGGCTTCACTGTAACTTGCATAAGCACAAATGATCACGCGCTGGCCTACTTCGGCTAAGTGCGCAGCGGCGCCATTGATCGAAATAATACCGCTGCCTTCTTCGCCGCGAATGGCGTACGTAGTAAAACGTTGGCCATTTTCAATATTATAAATTTGTACTTGTTCGTTTTCACGAATACCGGCCATATCGAGCAGGTTACCGTCGATGGCGCATGAACCTTCATATTCAAGCACGGCATGGGTAACACGGGCTTGGTGAAGCTTGGCTTTAAGCATGATAGACATCATAAATACGACCTTTCACTTTATTTTACATGGGGCTGTGAAGCGATTGAAGTATGCCCCAATCTAATTGGCTATTCAACGCCACAGACCCATAAATTTGTTTGTTAATTGAACAGTGTTACGCGCTTAAATCCACACGAATATTGTCAATGAGCCTGGCTTTGCCTAATAAGGCGGCGACCAGCACTACAACTTGCTCATCACTTTCCAGTGCCGGTTTTAAGGTTCGGGATTGGCGGATTTCGAAATAGTCAGGCTTGAAGCCTTGTTTAATCAAATTGATCTTGCCTTGCTGGGTAAGGTCAAAGAAGTTTTTATTGCCTGTCTTTAGGGCATCAATAACTTTATTCAACTCTATCCAGATATGTCCCGCTTGTTCGCGCTCAGTGGTACTTAAAAAATTATTACGTGAGCTCATGGCTAAACCGTTATCTTCGCGGCACGTGGTCACGCCCACTATGTCGATATCCATGTTTAAGTCATGGGTCATTTTGCGAATAACCGCTAATTGCTGATAGTCCTTCTCACCAAAGAAACTGGCGTCAGGCATCACCATGTTAAATAACTTACTTACCACTGTGCTGACGCCATCAAAGTGACCCGGGCGGCTAGCGCCACACAAACCTTCGCTGACGACCGGAACCGATACCTTGCTTTGATTGTCTTGGCCATCTGGGTACATTTCATCCACAGATGGATAAAACAGTAGGTCGCAGTCACGATCAACAAGGTGTTGTTGGTCGGCCGTAAGGGTGCGCGGGTAGCGGCCTAGATCATCAATATCATTAAACTGTAATGGATTTACAAAGATGCTGGCGACTACAAAGTCGCATTCTCGGTGAGCTTGATCCACTAAGATCATGTGCCCTTCATGTAAGTTGCCCATCGTCGGCACAAAGCCCACACGTTTACCGGCATCCTTGGCGGCTTTTATTTCGGCTCGTAATGCCGCTAAGGTTTCTACCGTTTTCATACTTCTGGTGCCTGTGTTCAGGTATCGATCAATATTTGAGTATCAAAAATTGCTAATGGCGCTTTGGTGTTTACGCTTTGAATCCGTGTTCGGCTGCAGGAAAAACACCCGATTTCACTTCTTGGTCATAGGCTTCAAAGGCCTGAGCAATGGTACGCCCGTCAATCATATAGTTTTTCACAAACTTAGGAATGTGCCCAGGATTCATGCCCAGCATGTCATAACACACCAATACTTGGGCGTCGGTATCGTTACCTGCGCCAATGCCGATAACGGGAATGGAAACACTCGCGGTTAATTGTTTGGCTAGCGTGCTGGGAACACATTCTAGCAATATTAAATCGGCTCCCGCTTGTTCCATGGCGCGGGCGTCGTCCAGCATTTGCTTGGCGGCCGCATCATCTCGACCTTGAACCTTGTAGCCGCCAAATTTATGAACGTACTGCGGGGTGAGACCTAAATGACTGCACACGGGAATGCCGCGTTCACTGAGCATTTTAACGGTCTCTACCAGCCAAGCGCCGCCTTCCAGCTTAACCATTTCAGCACCAGCCTGCATCAGCGCCGCGGCACTGTCGATGGCTTGTTCGGGTGTGCTGTATGACATAAAAGGCAGGTCGCTCATGATAAGCGCCCCTTGGTTACCTTGTTTAACGGCGTCTGTGTGGTAACACATGTGCTCTAAGGTAACGGGTACGGTGCTGTCTTTGCCCTGTAAAACCATGCCCAGAGAGTCGCCTACCAACAATACATCAATGCCAGCGGTGCTTGCTAAGTGCGCGAAAGTGGCATCATAGGCGGTCACTACGCTGAACTTATGCTGGTTCTGTTTGCATTGGTGCAGGGTATTAATGGTGGTCTTGCTCATAAAACATCCACTTATCATGTCATAAAATGATTATTTGTTTATAAAATAACCATGATTCATTTAATGTGCTGGCTATAGTCCAGTTCTAGACAGAGTAAGTCAATTGCCTTTTTTTACAGTCTTTAAGTCAAATGCTACCTTTTGCAGGTAATGACTCAGGGTTAGGCCGTTGTTGAAGATGAAATCAGGGGCCAGATCATTGAAGGGATACAGTACAAAAGAGCGTTCAAATAACAAAGGGTGAGGGACGGTTAACCTGGGGGTGCGTATTTCAGCATGGCCGTAGGTGAGTAAGTCTAGATCTAGGGTGCGCTCTCCCCAGTGACGTTTCCTTAGCCGACCATGCAGCTGTTCCATCGATTGCAAAAGGTCTAATAAATCATGAGGGCCAAGCTGGGTTTCCAGGCTGGCTACGGCATTAATAAAGTCGGGTTGATCCTGTGGGCCCACAGGTTTACTGGCGTAAATATCACTTACTTGAATATTGCGCAGCTTTCGGTGGCCTTTCAGCTCTTGGATGGCCTCCTGCACTTGCTGTAAAGGCTCGTGCAAATTACTACCAAGGCCAACGAAGGCCTGAATCCAAAACCCCATGATTAGTCTCTGTGGGGTTTTCTAGAGCGCTTAGATACACGGTGCGGGCCATCATCAGCGGGCTTGCTCACACGGTGTGGGCCGTCACGACCGCTATCTGAGGAGCCAGAACCTGAACGTCCTTTACTAATGCGGTGCGGGCCATCGTCAGAGCGATTGCGCGAACGATTACGGTTGTAGCGAGGTCTTTCAGGCTTTTGGTAAAGGGCCTCAGGGTGCTGTTCTTGATAATCGGTCCACCAAAGGCCTGCGTTATCAAGCTTCTCGCCATTCTGTTCGCGCAACAATACAAAGTCATAGGCGGCACGGAAACGGCTGTGGCCAATGATGCTGTCTAGTTGTCTAGGCTGGCGACGCTCTAGGCGACGCTGCAATTCCCAAATTTCTTTCATGGGGATGGTAAAACGCTTAGGAATAGAGGTATGTGCTTGCTGATTGCCAATGACTTCAGTGGCCGCTTGATGCATCGCAGGCACATCAGGTACCCCTTGTTTGCGTAAGGTGCGAGCGGTCTCTAGAAGGCAAGGCCATAAAAAGACAGAGTACAAGAATGCAGGTGTTAGGCTCTTGCCTTGAGCCACTCGTTTATCACTGTTGATAAGCGCAAAGTTCACTAGGTTGCGATAGTGATCATTTTCATTGATGCACTGTTGGCTGTGAGGAAACAACTGAGCAAACAGGTTGTACTTCTCTAATAAGGCAAACGTTTTATGCGCGTAGCCCGCCATGAATAACTTAAGTACTTCTTCAAACAGTCGTGCCGCCGGAATATCCAGCAGCAATGGCGCCAATTCTTTAATGGGAGCTGCCGTTTTAGCTTCAATGCTGAAGTCTAATTTGGCGGCAAAACGTATTGCACGCAACATGCGTACAGGGTCTTCACGGTAGCGTGTGGCTGGATCACCAATTAAGCGTAAACGACGCTTCTTTAGATCTTGCATGCCGCCGGCATAACTATGAACCGTACGGTCGCTAATGTCGTAATACAGAGCATTAATAGTGAAATCACGGCGAATAGCGTCTTCGTCTATGGTGCCGTATACGTTGTCACGTAGTAGCATGCCTGAATCGCTTTTTTTAGACTGGTGTTTGCCTTTGGCGTTGTCGTGATTGCCGCGCATAGTCGCAACTTCAATGACATCGCGGCCGTAAACCACATGCACTAAGCGAAAGCGGCGACCAATTAGGCGGGAGTTACGAAATAATCCGTGCACTTCCTCTGGGGTAGCATCGGTGACAATGTCAAAATCTTTAGGGCTTTGACCTAATAGTATGTCGCGTACGCCGCCACCGACTAAATAGGCGCCATAGTTGGCCCTTTGAAGGCGTTCAAGAACTTTTACAGCATTTTCGCTAACACGGTCCGGATTAATGGCGTGGTCTTGGTGCGCAATGATGTCAGCCTGATGGTTAGAGGCATCGGGGCTTTTTTTAAATTTGGATATAAAACGTTTTAGCATGATTAGTTAGGGGTTCAGTGTGCAGATTGCAGAAAACTTATGTTTTCAATTGGGTTAATTCCGTAGCTGACCTGATTAACCATAGATTAGGATTGACCTTGCAGCGTTGAATTTCGTAGGGTTCAAGCGAATAGTAGTGTACAGCAGTAACATGGAAATACAAGAAAAGTGGTGTTTTGCTTAATAATGTGAGTGTGGAACTAGAGGGGTATGAAAGTTTCCAGGGCAGCATTTTTTATTTTTATTAGTTGCTGCCCAAGAACGATTCGAGTGCTGTTTTTATTATTATTGTTAAAGTCGAATTGTGTTTTGAGTATCTGGTGTGCCCTTATTATTATTTTAAGGTGGGTCACTACACACTCAGAACACGAATTCTGGTTAGCCTGTTATTTTAATTATTTTGGCTCACAATATTTTTAACACTTTTTTATTTTTATTAGTGTGTTGCCAATACTGTGTGCGAAAGCGGCTTATTATTTTTATTAGTGCCAGTCTCGCTGAGTTAAATAACTCATATACTTATATAGTAAGCATTTGCTGTGCCAACTTTTTAAATGTTAATGATATCGTGGCCTGTAGCCGAGTTTGAACTTTTTAAAATACAGGTTGTCGTGAGGGTGTTACCTAATTGAGTGTTTGCTCTGGGCTATTTGGGCACATAGGTAACAGCAGGTAACAAATATGGCGCAGCTGAGCTTTGCATTAACAAAATACTGGTCTATATAGTCATAGTTACGGGGTGAGCATTAATAAAGTACTGGTCCATATAGTCGAAGTAACGGAATGAGTATTTAAATAATCAGGTTTAATGGGGTAATTGAGGGCTGGGCGTTATAAGGCAATATAGTGCAAGGCGTTAACATCAGGCTGAATGTTGGTTTGTGTAAATGGTGTTGGTAAGTTGAATTTAGAGGTGTTGGCTTATTGGTTTACGGGGAAGGCTTAAAAGGAAAGAAAATGTCTAGGGCAACTTTATTATTGTTGTTTGTTGTGCCCTGGATGGTTTCGAGTGCTTTATTATTTTTGTTATGGTTGTCGAATTGTGTTTTGAGTATCTGGTGTGCCCTTGTTGTTATTTTAATATTGGGTCACTACACACTCAGAACACGAATTCTGTTTAGCCTGTTATTTTAATTATTATGGCTAGCGATAAAAGGATACTTTATTATTTTTATGGGTGTATCTCTTTTAACGCTTGCGTGACGCACTTTTTTATTTTTATGGGTGTGTGTCTCGCTTACTTACTTAGTATAGTGCACTTGATGTGCCAACTTTTAAAAGCCCTTATAAAACAATGGCTTGGGAGTTGTTTGAACTTTGTAAACGGTGAGCTGTCATGACTTTGTTACCCATTTGCACCATTTCTACCTCTGTGTGGGGGAATTGGTAACACGGGTAACAAATATGGCGTTATTGATCTTTGCGGGTTGGGTAAGTGTGAGCTATCGGACCCATTTACAGCGTATTTATGCCGATTTATTTTTGACGTTCACTTATAAAGCCTTTTCTAGCGTAGTTATTCGCCATTAATTAGACGGCTATATTCGTTGTTGGTTAGATGTTTGTTACTAAAGAGAGGAGAGGTGAAGGAAATCATTCCAATTGCTTTAAAGCTGGGGGGCGATAAAACAATTGGCAAACGCGCCTGTCGTGCCTATTAGGGCCAAGGTTTATTTTTATTGGTTTTGGCATTTAGAATACATGACAAACTTATTTTTATTGGGGCACGTATTCTTTTCTAGGCTGACGTAATAGCTATTGCAGGGCTTGTGCCAAATGGATTTTTTTCCAAGAAAAACAAGCGCTTATGTTGCATTACTACTTTCAGCTCTTAGTGCTCCGGGTGGAAATACACCTTTTTTGACGGTTTTAATCTAGACGTGAGACGACAGCGCCCTGGCACTCCATTGTACTATTTGGCTTTTTTACGGGAAATACCTAAGCGCTGGCGTCTTTCCCACAGGCTTTTACGAGAAATGCCTAATTTTTGTGCCAGCTCGGTTTCATTCAGCTTGTTTTCATTTTCCAGTACAAAATGCTGGAAGTAGTCATCCAAAGATAGCTCAGACGGGCTAACTTCTTTATGCGGTTCGTCCTGTTGCAAGGATGACAACATAGTCGGCGCGAACTGGGGTTCATTCTGAGTATCTATGGCCATATCTTCTGAATTAATGGTCTCGCCGTCATTTAAAATTACCGAACGTTCTATGGCGTTTTCCATTTCCCTAACATTCCCCGGCCAGCGGTATTGGCTAATGGCTAGGCGACATTCGTTGGCAAAATTCAATTGTGGGCGGTTTAATTTCTTGCAGGTGCGTTCTAGAAGTTTGTCGGCCAGTTCAAGAATGTCGTCTCCACGATCCCTTAATGGCGGCAGCTTTAGCTCCACCACATTCAGGCGATAATATAAATCTTGACGAAACTCACCCTTATGGGCCAAGTCTTTTAAGGCTCTGTGGGTGGCGGCCACTAAACGTACATCGACTTTTTTACTCTGAATGGAGCCTACACGGCGAATTTCACTCTCCTGTAATACCCTTAATAAACGGGCTTGGGCTTCTAAAGGTAACTCACCAATCTCATCTAAGAACAACGTTCCGCCGTCGGCGGCTTCTACTAACCCAATACGAGCACTGGTCGCGCCAGTAAAGGAGCCCTTTTCATGACCAAATAACTCAGATTCAATAAGGTTTTCCGGAATCGCGGCGCAGTTAACGCTGATCATGGGTGCATCTTTGCGCGGGCTTTGTTCATGAATAGCGCGGGCCACCAACTCTTTACCTGTGCCAGATTCCCCTAAAATTAAGACGGTGGCATCGGTGGGGCTGACTTTGCCAATCATCTTAAACAGCTTTTGCATGGGGGCGCAGCTGCCAATCATGCCAGTAGTGGGGTAGTCCTTGGCGATGTCCTTTTTAAGTACTTCATTTTGGCGGGCCAGATTACGGCCTTTCAATATGCGTTGCACCGTGATGAGCATTTCGTCATGGTCAAAGGGTTTGGCGATGTAGTCCACCGCGCCTAATTTCATGGCATCGACCGCGCTTTTTAAGCTGGCAAAGCTGGTCATGATTAACACGGGAACGGGCTTGGCTAAATCGATGAGCTCAGTGCCATTGCCACCGGGGAGACGTAAATCGCTGACGATCATGTCAAATTGCTGAAAATCAAATTCTTTGGCGGCGGTTAAGCTGTCCGCTTCCTCCACATCGTACTTGTTGCGCTCTAGTAAGCGACGTAAGGCATTGCGAATGACTTTTTCATCTTCAACTATCAGTATTTTAGCCATTAGCTCATTTGCTCTTGTTGATCGCTTTCAGGTTGGTACTTGGGCAGGTTAATCACCACCCTAGTGCCATTGTTGAGTTCGGTATTGGCTGGGCTATCAATGCTAATGTGCCCATAGTGATCTTCTATGATGCTATACACTAACGACAAACCCAGTCCGGTGCCCTTACCCACGTCTTTAGTGGTAAAAAAGGGCTCAAATATTTGTTCAATTTCGTCTTCACTGATGCCAGTGCCTTGATCAATCACTTCGATGGTGACCGTATGCTCATTCATGCTGGCTTGTACGGTAATGGTGCCGTTTTCAGGACTGGCGTCGCGCGCATTACTCAGTAGGTTTACAAACACTTGCTGCAAACGTTGATCATCGCCCATGGCAATGTGTTCATCTGCGCACAAGTTAATGAATTCAATGCCGGACTCTCTACCCGACAATAACAATAGGTCGATGGCATCTTGCGCACAGTGCTGAATACTCACCGGTCCCTGTTCCTGGTGTTGTAAGTGGTTGCCACTATGGGAGAAATTCATGAGGGACTGCACAATGCGAGTTACCCGCTGAGTCTGCTCAAGAATTTGCTCGCCAATATCCAGCAGTACTGGGTTATCGGTTTCGTATTTAATGTCTTGGGCTAAACAGGCAATACCGGTAATGGGGTTGCCTATTTCGTGGGCGACACCGGCGGCCAAACGCCCAACTGAGGCTAAACGCTCGCTGTGGATAAGTTCGTCTTCCAGTAGTTGTGTATCGGTTTGGTCTTCAAGGAGAATCACTAAGCCGCCGTATTCATGGCTATCTGGGTTCTCTAGCGCCCCTTTATGTAAGTTAATCCATCTTGGGCGGCCATTCACTTCAATGGTTTTTTTATGTAAATGACTGCTGCCATCGTTAATGAAGTCTATTAACAGGCTGCGCAGGGGCTCTTTAAGGCTGGTGACCTTACTGCCCACTACGTCATCAGCGGTCACGTTGGTTTGTTCGGTGAGTGCGTTGTTCCACATGAGAATTTCACCGTCGGCCCCTAAGCTACAGGCGCCCATCGGGAGACGCTCTAACGTTTGGCGATGGAAGCGACGTAGGCTATCAAGTTCGGCGGCCAAACCTGTTAAGCGTGTTTGGTAAACCTCTAAGCCTTTTTCAATAAAGTGAATATCGTGGCCAGTTTGCAATTCTTTAGTCAGTTTAAAGGGCAACCAGCGTGTTACTAAATTGTGCGCCACCGCAGGCCCCATTAAACCGGATAAATTGGCTTCTACTTTGCCCCGCAAACGTCTTAATTGATAAGGGCGCTGCTCGTTTTCATCGAGGCTTAAATCGTTGAGAGCTTGGCTCATTTCGCGTTTTGCGGCCTTTTCACCTAAAGCCTCGGTGAGACTGGCTAAAAACTCATGGGCATCTTTAGCCACTAACTCTTGTCTTTGTGGTGTGCCCAGTACATCAATGCTGCATGCTTCGGCAGCACTGGATTCAATAGGGCGAGTAGTACTGGCAATAGAGACCACAATGAACGCTATGAAGTTGGCGGCCATGGAGCCTGAAGCGGCTAAAAACCAATTATCTTGATCGGTAGTCGGCAAGTAAGGCCCTAACCACGCTAGGGTGGGCAAGTCCATTAATGGCAATAACATGGTCCAAATCCACACCGCAACCCCAATGGCAAGACCGGCCAAAAATCCTTGACGATTGGCGGTGGGCCAAAACAATACCCCCAGTACCCCAGGCAAAAACTGCAGTACGGCCACAAAGGCAATAATGCCCAGGTCGGCCATGCCTTTATCCTGACTTAAAAAACGATAAAAAACGTAGCTGGCCAAAAAGATCGCACCAATTAACCAGCGTCGTGTCCACAGCAGCCAAGCATACATATCCCTTTTGGGGTTCAGCTCTACTATGGGCAAGACCAAATGGTTTAGAGACATGGCCGCCATGGCCAGGGTGGTGACAATAATGATGCCCGATGCCGCTGCCAATCCGCCCACAAAGGCAATGGTGGTGATGTACGGGTTTTGCAGTTCAATACCGATGCCCAGCGCAAAGTATTCGGCGGGTGTTTGCACATCTAAATATATGCCAGCCCAAAGAATAGGCGGCACCATGATGGCCATAATCAGCAGTATCAGCGGTAATCCCCAGCTGGCGGTATTAAGCGCCGATGCGCTGGAGTTTTCGGTGAACGCCATATGAAACATGTGAGGCATCACCACGCTTGAAGCAAAAAACAGCAGCAGTAATGTTCGCCAAGGTCCCTCTTGGATTGAGTGCTGCATGCTAGATAGCCAAAAATGATTGGATTGCAGCCACTTATCCATGGCATCAGGGCCGTCAAAAACCACAAATAAGGCCACGTAACCCAGTATAGAAATGGCGACCACCTTAATGACCGATTCCATGGCGATGGCAAATACTAGGCTTTCATGTTTTTCTCGAGGGCTCACGTGACGAGCGCCAAACAAGATGGCAAATAACGTCATGACCCCACAATAACCCAGCGCGATATCCGTGCGCTGCAGTTCGCTGTTAAGCAGTAAGAAGCTGTCGGTGACCGCCGTGATTTGTAAGGTTATCAGCGGCAGAATGGCCACGAGCATAACGAGGGTGGTAAACGTGCCGGCGGCGCGGGAGCGAAAACGAAATGCAAATAAGTCAGCCAAGGATGTTAATTGGTACGTTTTAGTAATATGCAGAATTGGTTTTAATAAAATAGGGGCGAGCACAAACGCACCACTGATACCCAAATAGTAGGTTAAATAGCCATAGCCATATTCGTGGGCGAGTCCTACGCTGCCATAAAAAGCCCATGCACTGGCGTAGACACCCAAAGACAAAACATACACAGCGCGATGGCGTACTAATTTCTGGGGAATCCAGTTTTTTTCAGCGGCGTAGGCGGTAAAAAATAAGATAAACAGGTAGCTAACAACAATGCCGACCAAGGACGGTATGCTAAAAGTCATGATTCATCCTCGTCATCTTGGGTGCGTTGTATCCAAATAGAGCCACCAATCAAAATTAACCACAATGCAAAAGGACGGTACCAGGCACCGGCGGGGGCCAGCCACCAGTCGATAATCACGGGGGATACAAGGAAAGCTGCAAAGACAAGTAACAGGGTTAATCTGTGTGTGTACATGATTTTCCAAGGTGGAGCATGAGCAATACTGGGATGTTACTGTGGGTAACAGGTTAGGGCAAGAGTTGCCTGCAACGCCGTGCTTACGGGCGACTGCGAACAGGGCTGCCTAAAAATCCCTGCCTATAAAATCCCGGCACGACTGGTGGGGATGTTTGATGGGCGCCAGTGGTGAATGGCCCATTTTAAAATAGCGTGATTACTGGTGGATAATTCAATGGGAGGCATTGGCTGATTAAGAGAGGCCAACGCACGTAATAGGTTTTGTTCGCTGGAGCTTAAATCCAGAGCAGGAGCCTTATTTTGCTTGCTTAGTTTTTGCCCGTCCTCGTTTATCACCAGCGGTAGGTGCATATAGTGTGGTGGCGAGTAGTTTAAGCAGTCCATTAAATACAGCTGCCTAGGGGTGTTATCTAATAAATCTAGGCCCCGCACCACTCGATTAATACCTGAAAAATGGTCATCCACCACCACAGCCAATTGATAGGCGTAGAGGCCGTCTTTGCGTTTAAGTACTTGGTCACCCACGGTTAATAGATTATGGCCACAGTCCCCATACACTTCATCGGTAAAGGCGTAAGTCTTATCCAGTATCGGCAGTCGCCATGCGTGTGGTGTTTTAAGTTGATTGTTTGATGGCGGCTGGTTAAAGCTGTGGCAATTGCCCAAGTGCCGTCCCGAGTGGTGTGTCAGCATTTTACGTGAACACGTACAGGGAAACAGTAGCTGGTCGTCTTTAAGTTGCGTTAAAACAGATTCGTAGCGGGCGCTATGATCGCTTTGAGATGCCATCTGGCCATGCCATTTAAGCCCGTGGGCTAATAGTTGCTGGGGAATGAATTCGCGGGCGGCTTTGTCTTCTCTAGGAGGGTCTAAGTCCTCCATGCGCAGCAGCCAAGTACCTTGGTGATGATGGGCGTCTAGGTAGCTTGCCAGTGCGGCCACCAAAGAGCCCTGATGCAAAGGACCGGTGGGGGTGGGGGCAAAACGGCCTATGTATGTGCTTTTTAGTGACAAATGGATGCCCTTAAACGCAAAAAAGCACCTAGAAAGGTGCTTTTTTGTAAACAAATTTGGAGATTTACTTTCCTATCTGTCTTTCTTTGATTTCAGCCAATGTCTTACAATCTATGCATTGATCTGCAGTAGGACGGGCTTCTAGGCGGCGTACACCAACCTCAATGCCACACGCTTCACAGTAACCGTAATCATCGTTCTCAATAAGCTCAAGTGTCTTATCGATCTTTCTGATGAGCTTGCGTTCACGATCACGTGTACGCAGTTCAAGACTGAACTCTTCTTCTTGGCTGGCGCGATCGTTTGGATCTGCGTAATTTTCAGCATCAGTCTGCATGTGGACCTTAGTGCGATCCGCCTCTTGCATTAATTCTTGCTTCCAGCTGTTCAGAATAGCTTTGAAGTGCACCTTCATATCGGTACCCATGTACTCTTCACCCTTTTTCACTTTATAGGGTGTGAAGCCAGACTGTGCGAAATCAGTTGTATCTTTTACTGGCATATAATCCTGCCTCACCTTTCTAGACCCGTGGGCCATTCTATTTCCATTTACTGAGCCAATTACAAAGCTTGGTCCAGTGAGGGGCGAAAAACTATCACCTGCATAACCTTTGCCACATTTATGGGCTCTTGGCTAAATATTGACCTGAATAAAATCGCTCAGATCAATAAGGGGCGAAAAACTATCAGATAATATTTACCTATGCCACATTAATATCAAATAATGCGGATCTTTGTCCAGATATGGGCGAAATAAACGAAAAATATAATGAATAAACCCATGAAAATCGCCAACAGGCTTAAAAAATAGAACCTTTGCATCTAACCAGCCGTTTATAAGCAATATTAATGTTGAAGGGCAAAAGGTAAAAACCAGTGGCATTGATGTAAGCCCTACTAACTCCATAAGGGCGTCATTGAGGCGGCACGTCCTGGGTGGCTGAAATTTATCATGTCCCATCACAGTAGCCTAACTTGGCGCATTAGCGTTAATTGATCAGCAATGCAGTGAAATATTGAACGTGTGTCGGGGTGGCTTGTATACCCAAGGGGCTTTTTATATTTACGCCCACATTCACGCCTTTAAACACGCTAGTATGGACTTCTGCCAAGCATTGCTTGAAGAGGAAAGTGGCTATTACACTGGGTATCGGCCTTAGTCCCTGTGATGAAGAGCACTTTGCACACATTGCTTTACCGCGTTTGTTCCTGCTTAAAACAAGCCGTGGCGCGCATAGCTTCATTTTTTTAAATTTATATAAGCAAATAAGTTAATACCATGAAATTTCAATTCCCATTGCACAAAGCCACTTGGATCAAACGTTATAAACGCTTTATGGTGGATCTAAGCCTGCCAAATGGCGATGAACTTACCGTACATAATGCGAATACCGGTTCCATGAAAAACTGTTATGTACTTGGGGGAGACGCTTGGTATTGGGACAGCCAAAATGAAAAACGAAAATACCGCCATAGTCTAGAATTAGTTCAGACCCCATCAGGACATGTGGCCTGCATTAATACATCACGTCCCAACTACTTAGTGGCCGAAGCTATTGAGAATGGGGTGGTGAAAGAGCTTCAGGATTACGTGGAACTGAAAACTGAAGTGCGTTACGGCGAAGAAAAAAGCCGCATTGATATTTTGTTATCAGGGAAGGGAAAAGACATTTATGTTGAGGTGAAAAACACCACATTATTGGAGGCCATGTTAGATGACAAGCCTAATAGTGAAGGCACGTTCAGTGACGGCATCGGTTATTTTCCTGACAGTGTTAGCGATAGAGCCAGTAAACATTTACGTGAGCTAATGCTCATGGTGGAACAAGGCCATCGAGGCGTTATCTTTTTCTGTGTGAATCACAGTGGCATTAAGCAAGTGCGACCAGCGGATCATATTGATCCAGTATACGGTCAGTTATTAAGGCAGGCGGCGCAAAAAGGCGTAGAAATTTTGGCCTATCGCAGTCATATTAACGAACACGAAATATATCTTAAAGATAAAATAGACGTCATTTTAGATTAGCGGTAAAGCTAAAACGAGTAAGTTACTTTTAAAATTAAAGGGGTGAGTATGAAAATTCTATTATTGGCCATTATTTTAAGTTTTGGCGTCGGTTTATGGTTTGGCATTAACATAGGCAAAGGCAATGCCCTGTACGAAAATCCAATGAATGATCCAGATGTGTTAAGTGAAGCCCATGAGAGTGCCGACGATGCAGGTTTGATTGATCAGGGAGAAGAGTTCTTAAATAACAAAAAGAGCATGCTCAAGGGCAAGGTAAAAGACATGGTCGACGATTTATAAGCGAGTGAGTGACGTTCAATCATTGCATATAGAATGGTGCAATGATTGATAGCGCTGCCCTTTACTTAATTGAGGGTTTCATGGAAGGCTTAATCGCATTCCCCTTTAGTTTTTCCAGCCCCTGCATAATTAATTCAAAGGTATCTTGTGGTCCCTCTAGCGGTATTAAATGGCCGTATTTTTTATCTTGCAAAAAAACAGCCTGTGGTTGGGATTTTTTCCAGCCCTGCCATAATTTATCACCAAAAAATAAATTAGATTTTCCTGCGATGGCCACGGTAGGGATATTGAGCTTTGTTAATTTTTTTAGATGATTTAATAAAAATGGGGCTTGGGTGTAATTGTGCGCTTCCCAGCGATTATTAAAGGTAAGCTGATAGTCACCCTGCGGACTTTCTTCAATAGCGTGTTTTTCAAACGCCAAAAAAGTCTGATCATTAAATTTATTAAAGCCTTTAAAACGCTTAATGTACGACAGGTAATCTTCTTTTTTTTGCCAACGCTCGGTTTTGTTTAACGTGCCACTGATTAACTTATTACGTTTCATAATACGCATGGGCGTAAATTTCATGAGCAGTCTCATGGGCCAACTCACCATAGCAGGCTCAATGAGTATTAAGGCTTTAAATAAATCGGGACGTTTAATGGCCGCCAGCACTGTGCTGCTGGCGCCTAAACTGTGGCCCACCGCAACAATAGGGTGTTGGCAATGCTGTTCAATAAACTCAATTAAATCATCAGCATATACTTGCCAATTTTTATGAGTGGGGTGGCCTATTGCTGGCCAAGTGGCACGGCATTGCATGGCATATACATTAAAATGTCCACTGAGTTTTTTTAAAATGCCCTGGTACACACCCGCCGGAAATCCGTTGGCATGAAAAAAATGTAAATCGTCCCCAGGTCCAGACAGGTGGATATGGGGTGTGGAGGTTGTTGTATTCATAATGGCTACCGCTTATTAAGCTCTCATAACATCACAGCCATACACTTTAAGGAATGATGATAAATGACAAAACACTGACTTTTTTGAATAACCACTAGGCAGCCCCCCTTCACTTTCACTTACCACAAGCTTAACTACACTAAGTGTTCACTGTTTTAAATCATAGCGTGAGCCAAGGATTAAAAAGATGAAATTGCTAACAAAAGTGGCGACACTGGGGGTGTTATTCCTATTAAGTAACACCATATTGGCCAAATCCGTGAGTATTCGTGCGGATGTATGGTTTCCCATTAATGGTGTGCCCGGCTCAAGTAGCCCCGGCTACATGATTGAGCTGGCGCAGATAATATTAAAAGAACATGGCTACATGGTTGATTACCAAGCCTCACCTTGGGAGCGTAGTTTAAATGATGTGCGTAAAGGGAAATTTGACTGTGTGGTTGGTGCCTATACCGAAGATGCTCCCGATTTTATTTTTCCAAAAGAATCATGGGGTAAAATTGAATCTACCTTTTATGTGAAAAAAGGTAACGCCTGGAAGTACGTCGGCATTAAATCTTTGATGTCGGCCAAGGTAGGCACCATAGGAGGTTATGCTTACAGCGAAGAGTTTGATGCCTATGTGGCGGCCAATAGTAACTCTGCTCGAGTTCAAGTGATTAAGGGTAATAACGCATTAGAAAAAAATATTAAAAAATTATTAGCTGGGCGTATCGACACGCTAATTGAATCGCATTTAGTGATGAATGCCAAACTTAAAGACATGGGTAAAAGCAGCGATATAATGGCCGCAGGTTTATTGGCTCCGGCTGATGATATGTACATAGCATGTTCACCCGCTAAAGCGCACTCTAAGGAGTTGGTGCAATGGTTTAGTGATGGTTTGGAAAAGCTAAGGGCCAGCGGAGAGTTACAAAAAGTATTAAGTAAATATGGTTTGAAAGACTGGAAGTAAACTTCCTTCAGCCTCTTCGTTTATTAACGAATGGGCTCGTGCTGATTTTATGTATCAAACAATTCTGTGTCACTGCCCTATAAATATGATTAAACCCTTCGAAGCTTTACGTCCAGTCCAAACTTAGTGTGTTCTAAAGCGCTAAAGTGTGACTTCCTTGGGATGCCAACGTGATTTTCATGAAGGCAAAATACACACGACTGCAGACAACAAAATTAACGGTTATTAACGCCTTAACATAGTGTATTAGGCAGAAGACGTGCTTGGGTGGCCTAAGACTCTATTAAGGTACTTATGAGCTGTGCAGGTCCATATAGGAAGATAGCAGTCAAAGGAAATAAGTTGTCACAAATAAGGGAGGCAAGATCGTGAATAAAATTGACGCCATTAACCATGTCTAAAAAATGTTAGGTTTTAAACTGCTGAGTTAAGTCATGTAAGCTACCCGCGGTTTCTTTCATGGTATTGGCGTTTGACGTCATCTGATCTAGCTGCCCTAAACTGTCACGGCCTAGGCTCACAATACTGTTTATGTTTTTACTTAAATCCTGAGAGACCATGCTTTGTTCTTCAACCGCCGATGCAATTTGCGTGGCCATATCATTGATTTTGTCGGTGGAGGTCAGTATGCGGTTAATCGACTCTCCCGAGCTTTGTGCTTTGGACACAGACTCATTACTTTTTACCTGACTGTCATTCATCACCTTTACAGCCGATTCGGCCCCCGCCTGTAAACTTTGTAGAGTGGTTTGAATTTGTGCCGTGCTTTCTTGTGTGCGACTGGCGAGGGCACGTACTTCATCGGCTACTACCGCAAAGCCACGGCCTTGTTCCCCTGCACGAGCCGCCTCTATGGCCGCGTTAAGTGCCAATAAGTTGGTTTGTTCGGCAATGCCACGAATGACATCAAGCACCGAGACGATGCCGTGCACATCTTTTTCAAGAGACCCTATCACTTGGCTGTTTTCATTTAGGTGATTAGAAAGCGCGTTAATGGAATCAATAGATTCCTGAATAATACTGTTTACTTCTTTTGCGTCGTTACTGGCGTGGTTAGCCGAATCGGCGGTAAGCTGCACATTCACCGCAATCTCTTTGGTAGATAACGATAATTCAGAAATGGCATTGGCCACCTGATCCGTTGCATGCTGCTGATTTTTTAAATGTCCACTGCTCACATTAGCGGCTTCGCAGGCACTAGAGGATACTTGAGAGGTCTGCTCTGACATGCCTTGTATGGACTGTACCAGCGATTGTATTTTATCCACAAACACATTAAATGAATTAGCCACCATGCCAATTTCATCTTCATTTTTAACCCGAATACGTTGCGTTAAATCCCCTTCACCGCGGGCAATGCTTTCTAAAGCATCGGCCACGGTGGACAAGGGTGTGGTCACTAAGTGTGCAAATAAAAACCAAAAGGCAGATATTAATATCATGTCCATGATAATGCCTTTTAATAACGTGCCTGTGGCCAAATTAGAAAGCGTGGCGGTAATCTGGGCATCATCAAAATACAGTATAACCGAGCCCACATCACTGGCTTGACCGTATTCAATAAACTCTAATTTAAATTCAGTGGCGTGATCGGTTTGAGCGCCATCTGAGTGTACGGTTTTTTTGCCAGAGTCATTTAATACTTGAATAAAGGCCACATCAGCTGCCTGTTGCTCTGAATTTAATATGCCCTTAACTTGGTCTTCGTTAAAATTCCAAATGGCGGCCGGTAAATTTAACTTTAAGCGTGACTCAATGAGTTTAAGTTGCTTGGCTTGCGCATCTTGTAATAATTGACGCTGAGCACTGTAGTCATAGACACCAAAAGCCAGTAGTAAAGTGCTTACCACGAGCAAAGCCGAAAGAATAAATTTGAACGAAATTGTTTTGGTTAATCTCAATATTATTAACTCGCTATAAAATGGCTGTATGGCAAAGCGCCCCAAGCATAGGGCTCACTATTAAATCTTAGTTGGCGCCAATGCATTGTCAAATAGACTATGGGCAAAAAAACAGTCTCAAAATGCATTGAAATATGGCCTATAAAGTTGGGGGCGAGCGGGTTATGGAAATGCTATCTAAATAGCACGGTCGTAAATGGACCAAGAGCCGTAATTAAAGGTTATTCCCCAGGATTAGAGACCTGCGAGTGAGGGGATTGTTTAATAACATAATCCATAAATACATCTCGGTACGGCTGATTGTGGCCATTCCAGCGTTCAATGACCTTTAAGTGTTCCAGTAAAAATTCATCGGTCAATATCTTGTCCAGCAGCGTCATGACTTTTTGTCCAAATTCCGTTTTAGAGCAATGGCTGAACATGGCAGTATATTTATTAATTTCTTCAATGTTATAAAACTGATAACGGTTTTTTATGGCCTTTATTTTAGCGTTAAAAATAGACTGCGAAGGAAAGGCAAAAAAGTAGTCCACTCTGTTGGTGTCTAACATTTTTAAATTAAATTGCACCTCGCTTCTGGCGGAGGTGAAAATATTGCCTTGTAAATTATATTTGTCTAACAGGGTGTGAATGTCCTTGGTGTAGCTCATGCCTTTTAAATACCCTAGGGTAAGAGTGGGGTTTTCCAATAGAGACCTTAATGACAGCACGTCGCCCGCTTGGCCAAATAAGTGGGATTTTGATTTTAGCGTAAGAATACCGGTTCGCGGAGCTAAGGATACGGGACGGCTGTGTAACCTAAAGTCTTCACTTCCGGGCACTATCCATGCCCAAGCCACACATACATCTGGCTGACGAATCATAGAGATATAACGGTTGGCATTACTGATCACATTTTTATGTTGGTATTGGGGTAATTGTTTCTGAATGGCAAGGGTAATGTGATCGCCCAGACCTTGTCCGGCGAAAGGCCCTGTCGTGATGAAATTAGGAACCTGCTGCCAAGTGAGCCAACGAATGGTGGGTTTGTCTTGGGCGTCGGCGACGTTAATCAAGGCGAATGCCCAGAATAAACCAACAATTAAGAGTCCTTTGTGTGCCATGACCTGCCTGTAACACTCACATATTGATAAAGCTTAGCTTAAATATGTCACACAGGGATAAACAGTAAGGTAGAGTGCACTGGATTTTAAATGCCTTTTACCTGATGTTCGTTAAAATTCCAGATGACCGCGGGCAACTTGAGTTTTAAGCGCGACTCAATTTGGATAAGCTGTTTGACTTGCCCTTCTTCTAGGCTAGTTTAGTAAATCGTGAATATAAGCCCCTTGGGTACGGCCATGACTTGTGCTCTCATCATACTCATCGTCCAAGGTGGTATATTGAGCAATGATTGATTTAGCTTGGGCGTTACTGGCCGCACCTAAATCGTCACACTGGGCCATGGTGGTTTGATCCAATAACATACTTTCAATTTGGTTGGCCGCCAGCACCCCAAAATCCAAGTGTCCAAATTCGTGGGTGATTAAGTTTTCATAGTATTCATTAAAGGTGTCGCGGGTTTGACTGTCTGTATTAAAACCAACATCGAGTTGTGGCATGAGCATTTGGCTTGTCAAATTCACTTGAGCTGATTGGATTTTGCATTGAGCATTCACGATCTGGTAGTTGAATCTCCAACTAATATTCCAATGGGCACTGGCGTGGTAATTTCCGTTTGGGGTGGCGCGATTGAGTGCCGCCGGTAAATCCTGCTTATTGTCAGGCTTGATTGAATAATGCGTTAAATCTGCAGTATATTCTATGGTGCTGTTTAGGGTGTGGGACAACCCAGATTCACTGACGAGAGATGAAATTAGTGAGCCGCTGGTTATTTTTTTGTGGCCTAAACCTTCATGCATAGCATTTAAAATGGTGCCGGTGTCGCCATCGATTTCCC
>JAPYOO010000029.1:25051-28937 GCA_029938135.1 Bermanella sp.
CCTAAACCTTCATGCATAGCATTTAAAATGGTGCCGGTGTCGCCATCGATTTCCCAGCTAAATACACCGGCTAAATTATGCTGCTTGGCAAAGTTGCCTTTGGCAATGGTGGCGCGTTCATCATCAAAGCTAATTAATTGCTTAGACGTGGCGTTCCATAAATAAGCAGCCTGAGCGCTTTCATCCCAACGATACTGCCAGCCGTTAATGCCTTCGCCATTTTTGCCGCCTAAATAGTTGGCTTCAATATCTTTGTAATCCAGTATGCCGTCTTCCCACGTGCCATCAATTGCACCATTACCAAGACCGGTAAATGGGTTGATATCGATAGCGCCAGTGATGTTTTTCCAGCCGCGACCATACTTGGCGACACCCACCACCAGTTTTGTAGAATCCACCCCTTGGTCAAGCATCGCGTTTACACTAATTTCAATACTTAACGAGTCATCGTTAGTTTGGTTTGATGCATAAAGGTTGGTTTGATGTCCCAGCTCACTGCTCCAAGATCCCTTGTAGTCGTAGGTCATCATGAAAATGTAATCCATGTACTGGGTCGCCGCTTGGTAATCTACCGCCGCAATAAAGCGTGGAGAAGTACCAATGGCGCTGGTGATTTCATATTGTTTGCCGGTGCTTTCACTTAACGTGTTTAAGGCGCTGCGTAAATCAGCCATTAACGTCACATAAGTGTCACCGTCTTGCGCCTGTCCTAGATTGGCACTGGCACCGCCACCACCAGGAAATTCCCAATCAATATCTACGCCATCAAAAAATGGGTAGGCTGTTAAAAATTTAATCACAGAGTTTACAAAAACCGCACGGTTTTGGTTGTCGGCTAAGTCAAATAACGGGTCTGACAATGTCCAACCACCAATTGAAGGCAAGATTTTAATATCAGGTTGTGACGCTTTAAGGCGCATCAGTTGTCCAAAGTTACCTTTAATCTCATCGTCCCAGTTATCCCCAGGGTAGCTTTTTTCAAGAGCGGCGTACTTGTCGTGAATAGTCACTTCGTAATCTTGTTTGTCGGCACACTGGTTTACGAGTGCGGCGTGTGCGGTTGCGTTGGCCGTTAATAAAGAATCGTTAGGGCCACATACCGGAATGAAACCATACAAAATATGTGTAAGGTTTTGTGCAGGAATATCCGCCACATGATAATCGCGGCCGTAAATGCCCCATTCTACAAAGTAAGTGCCCACTACATTGCCAGTGTTGTTGTAAGCAGTGTTGGTATTGTTAAGGGCTTTAGGCCAGCCGGTGGTGTCTACAGCGTCCATCCAGCTTTCATGGTTAGATGATTCTTGGGTTTCGGAGTCGCCGGTGTTATCGGGAGTTTGATCTGACTCACCATCACTTACTTCGGTATCAGCACCAGTGTCAATGTCAGGGGTGTTCGTATCTGTCTCGTTAGTATTAGATTCTTCTTGCGTAACCGCACACGCTTCGTTCAAAGACACACTTTGCCACGCGCTCTGCCAAGCACTGCCGGTACCTGGGGCATAAAAAGCCTCGGCATTACTTGAACACCAGCCAGCCACATCACAATAGAAGTAACTGGCGTTATTCATCACGATATCACTGACGGCATACACTGCACCGGCTTGGTAGTTTGCGATATTGCAGTTTTGGACGCTGCTATTTTCATCCGCGGATGTGTCTGTACTGTTTTGGCCAGACGAATCAGTTTGTGGCTCGCTAACAACCACCTCTTCAGTGTTGTCGTTATTATCCATGTTGTCGTTTGAGCCGTTGTTATTGTCGGCTTCTATCGTGTCGTCATCTGCTGCATTGCTGTCAGTGTTATCGGTATCAGTACTGGCTTCTTGTGTGTCTTGATTTTCAGTGTCATTCAAGGCAAATACGCTGACACTTTTTGTGGTGCTTAATTCGCCGTCGCTAATGATCACATCCACTTTATACACACCGGCAAGGTCCGGGGTAATTACGATGTTATCGCCGTTAATATCTAGGGTAGGGTTAGCATTGGTTGGTGTGCGGGTTAACGCCCACGACACATCCAGTACTGAGCCTTCAGGGTCGTAACTGCTGCTGGCATCAAGCACTATGCTGCGCCCCACCATCCCCGTAATGTCATCCACAACCTTTACCACAGGAGCCTGATTGCTTTGTACTGCGCTTTGGTTGCCACCACTACAGGCAGTTAATAAGCTGATACTGGCAATGGCGGTATAAAGTGGTAATAGCTTCATGGACGCTCCGAGCATTAATTAAGATGGGCAAATTTTACGCGGTATAAAAAATGATCACATCGACTGCTGGGTCCAAAGGACTATGACTTAAGTGGGAGAAGAGCCTGCTTTGTAGAAGTGTGCACTGAGCCTCGGTTTTTGGGGCGCAGGCAAAAACCCGCAATAAGTGAGTGCTTGTGACGTCATTAAAAATGGGGGGGTATTTAAGGTGACGTAAGCGGCGAACGGGCCCGCTTATTAAAAATCAGTGAAGGGTAAAAAGGGCTCGTCTATAGGGGTTTTGGCAAGATAGTTAGTGTAGTTACTTAATACTTTATGGGCCACGCCTAAGTTAATATCTAATAAATTCTGTTGCGTAAAACCCAAATTGATCATAGCGGTAATTTCTTCCACCGATACTTTTCCACGGTTGAAAACCACGGAACTTGTATACTGACGCAAAGCCTCTAACGGTTTATCGTTGATGGGTTGGTCACTGCGAATGGCCTGAATGATATCTGGATCTAGGCCATCTAATGTAGCCACTTGGCTATGGGCGGGAACGCAGTAATGACACTGATGGTTCATGGCCACGGTTAACCACACTACATGCCTTTGTTCTTTATTCAGGCTGCACTGGCTAAACAGATTACTGAGCACCTGATAGGCCTCTAATAGCTGTGGGCTTTGGGCCATCACACCGTGCAAGCTTGGCACTAAACCAAAAGCCTCTTGTGCCTTATCTATCAGGGGTTTAGATGCGTCGGGAGCCGAATCCCTGTCATGAACGGTAAAATTAATCATAATAAACCCTCTGGCTACCTTACAGGTATAGGCCATATGTGAGTAATAAACTATAGAGGCGCCACTATTAATTAATTGCTTACGGCCTCTGGCTTTACGTCAATTTTACTTCTCAGTTATGAGAGGAGGCGAACTTTTGAGGCAATGCTTGTTGCCTTTTAAAGGCGTCTACCAACTTCACAATGTCCGTCATTTTCCGGCCTATTTCTTTTTGTCCGCGCCATCGTCAATAGGTTTTTGCTCTCTATTAGTATCACTGGTCGCCGGCTTATTTATGTTTGTGCTTAAAACTCTATCAAGAAAAAAGTAATAAAAGTTTAGAATTCTTATGCCAAATTGTTACAACAACTCAAAGGTATTGTGATTTGGCTGGTGTATGATTCTTAGATGGGTTCTCTTAATCGCTTACTATCAAACCGTATAAACACGGGAGTGTGCAATGAACAGGATTAAAAAGGTCTTATTACTGGCCTTAACCTTATCATTAGCCGCCTGCGGTGCTTCAACAGAAGACCCTAGTGATGAAAGCCCAGAAAATCAGGTGAGTGAGAATTTCGATCTAGGCGGTTCAGTAAGTGGTTTAAGCGGCATCCTTGTACTTAAAAATATTCAAAATTCAAATAGCCTAACTCTCAATGATAATGGCGACTTTACCTTTGCGAATTCGTTATCCACTAACGACCCCTATGCTGTGGTGATAGATACCCAACCAAACATGCAAATTTGCTCGGTTACCAATGGTACGGGCAATGCAACCAGCGTCATCAATAATATTCAAATTACCTGTCATGACATTGCCGCTGATAGTTACTTAATATCGGGCACCGTAACGGGTTTAGAAAGCGGCTCGTTAACCCTTAGTCTTAATGATAGCGAATTCATTACCCTTG
>JAPYOO010000677.1 GCA_029938135.1 Bermanella sp.
TGCCCTTTACCTTGTTCATGGCATTTTTTTCTAGCTGACGAATACGCTCAGCAGAGACACCATATTCAGCGGCCAGTTCGTGCAACGTGGCTTTTTCATCTTGTAACCAGCGGCGCATCAAAATGTCTTTGCTGCGATCGTCTAGCTCCAACATGGCTTCTTGTAAGCGGGCGGTGGAGTCTTTTTCATAGTTCTCTTGCTCTACCGCAGCGGCAGGCTCAAAACTATGGTCTTCCAAATAGTTAACAGGCGCTTTAAAGGCCGCGTCATCATCATCGGCGACGGGACTATCAAATGTGGCATCGTAAGCCGTTAAGCGGCTTTCCATCTCATGCACATCTTTAAGCTTCACACCCAAATCATCGGCGATGTTTTGCGCTTCTTTAAGGTTTAACCAGCCTAGTTTTTTCTTAGCGCCACGTAAGTTAAAGAATAATTTACGCTGAGCTTTAGTGGTGGCGACTTTAACGATGCGCCAGTTTTTCAAAATGTATTCGTGAATTTCGGCTTTAATCCAGTGAACGGCAAAGCTCACTAGGCGTACGCCAACTTCTGGGTTAAAACGTTTTACCGCTTTCATAAGGCCCAGATTACCTTCTTGAATTAGATCGGATTGGTTAAGACCATAACCACTGTAACTACGCGCTATATGCACCACAAATCGTAAGTGTGATACCACTAGGTGGCGGGCAGCTTCTAAATCACCATCAAAATACAGACGCTCGGCGATTTCTTTTTCTTCATCCGCAGTTAACACAGCAATGCCGCCGATCGCATTTAAATAGCCATCGATGTCGCGACCCGGCGTTAAACTAGCGATGTTTTGGGCCATAAGGCTGGTGTTCATGTCTCTTTTTGCTCCTCGAAACACTCGCTTTAAACGAGCACTCATTTATTTAACTGTTTGGCAGTGTAGCACCGCCTTTTTTAAGCGCCAAGGCCGTAATCGACACATTCACGCAATTTATTGTTCCCTGTAGGCAACATTAGTAATTTGGACTTCACAATGAACGACAAGTTCGATCGATTAATTGATTTGAAGCAACT
>JAPYOO010000678.1 GCA_029938135.1 Bermanella sp.
TAAAGGCTATAGTTGAGCCTCTGCCCACACACACTGTTTTTTGCTGTTGCGATATTCAGTACACAAATCACTGTAATGTTTTTCAACCTGATTACGTTTTATTTTCATGGTGGGGGTTAACATGCCGTTTTCAGGGGTCCAGACATCCGTAATAATAAACAGGCGCTCAACCACTTCATGATGCGCCAGCTCTTTATTCACGTCCGCTAGGGTATTCATGATACGGTTTTCAATCTCTGGGGCAGCCGCCGGCAATAACGCCTTAGCAGCTTCAGACAACTCTATGAAACAAATGGGTTGTGACTCACCCGATCCAGCAACACAAATTTGTTCAATGTAATCATCTTTTTGCATTAAGCCTTCAATTTTACAGGGCTGTACAAACTTGCCTTTACTGGTTTTAAAGGCGTCTTTTATACGGCCGGTAATGGTAAGGTAACCATCGGCATCAATTTCACCGCGGTCACCTGTGTGCAGCCACCCGTCTATAATTGTATCAGCTGTTTTTTCAGGCTCGCGATAATAACCTGTCATTAAAGACGGTGAGCGAGTAATGATTTCGCCTTCATCAGTAATTTTAATCTCAACATTCGGCATTGCGGTAATAGATCCTACGGTGCCAATTTTAACCGCACCCGGTAGGTTAAGCGCGGGTCCGTACGCTAGGTTTTCGGTCATGCCATAACCTTCGTTAATTTCGATGCCAATTTTTACATACCACTCAAGCAAATTAAGGGCGATAGGCGATGCACCCGAAATTAACATGCGAGACTTATCCAAGCCCATGGCCTTTTTAATTTTGTTACGCACTAGGGTGTTAATCAGTGGGATGCGTAATAGTAGATCGAGCTTTTTCTGGGGCATCTTGGCGGTGACTTTTTGCTGGAACTTAAGCCATAAACGCGGCACGGCAAACAAAAGAGTGGGGCGCGTGGTTTGCAGGTTGTCAGCAAAGGTATCCAGCGACTCTACAAACGAAACCTCAGAGCAGCCATAGGTTGAACAGCCCAACACCATAAAGCGCTCTGCGATGTGCGACAGCGGCAA
>JAPYOO010000030.1 GCA_029938135.1 Bermanella sp.
TTAGTCCGGGCTGTCGTGCTGGGTATGAAGACGACTTGAGAAACGCGTGGAATGAGTTTGTCGAATGGGGAGGTTATCTATAGTGAATCACGCAGTAATCAAAAGGGACTGGATTGATACTCCCGATTTATTCGGACACAATAATTAGGCTGCATTCATTATCTTCTACTACTCCGAAGGAGCACGGTAGTTTAGATAAGCACAATGAAAGGGCATGTATTTGATTTGTAATGCAGTTCATAACAAAACCTAAAAACATAAAAACGAATTTTAATCAATTTTTATCGTTATCTAATTAAAAGAGGTGCTCCTACATTTTTCTAATTTACCGCATCCATGTGGCTTAGGAAATGAAGACGGTTTGTAACAATGATTAAAGAAAATTCTAAAAGGTTTAAGTTATGTATGAGCAAGTAGAGAAATCAAAGAGTAAGGCAGTTACTGAACCCACAAGAACAAACAGAAGAAATAATCAACTAAAGTGTACCGAAAAAAACAACAAGCTTCCAATATGGCCATCTAGCCTAGAACCGACTCAGTTATTAAAGGAATCAATTTTAGTCAATTATATGAAGGATGTGAAAGACCCAAATGTCGATAGATTAAAGTACTGGAATAAACAGGGGATTTTTGATTCACGGGGACATGCGCCGGATATTAAAAAGCTGATGAGTGAATATAATTTAATTTCTAAAAATGTAGGTAAATATGAGGAAATACATAAAGAGCTTCCACCCGATATCGTCAAAAAATATAACGTACAAAAAGCCTGTGTATTGCAAGCGTTAATTCTAACTAAAAAAGAAGTCTTTGGAGTAAAAAGTGCAAAAGATTTGCATGACGTCATCTTTGAAAAATATCCAGAATTCCAGCAATACTCTGAAGATTCAGTTATGGTGAAGCTATTTGAAAAAGCTGGCTTAATTAAAATTACCATTAATGATGGAACAACAATTGAGGATATTAGAGCGAAAGATGGAGATGGCCAATATTTAGTATCAGTGCAAGGAAGCGCTGAAGATCATGTTGTGGTATGGGATAGAGATAAAGATGATTGGTACGAGTATAAGCAAACAGGGAGCGGAAGTGGTTATCAGTCTTATACTGCTTCAGGGAAAAGCAATGTACGATTCTTATTTAAAGTAGAATAACCCTATTCACATGAAACCAGATCCAAGGTTGGACGGTAATAAAGAAAATAACGGATACCTATTAATTTCTTGGCCTTTTTTGCAATCCCCTTTAGGCTTTTATTAGGATAAAGGGGATTGCAATGACTCGTGCTAGGCAATAGAAACTATCCATTAACTGCGCTCCTTGCACTTATGTAATAAGCACATTATGTGCAGCCATCCATATTGTGTGGCTACGACCATATATTTAGGCTCAATCTGTAACATTTGTCCATGTTAACATAGTTAAATCTCCCAGCTAAAAAGCTTTTTATTACTAACACCCCCAATCATCAGCGAACTAAGCTGAAAGACATTGGCCATATTATTACCTATGAAGCACTTTAAAGTTAGTATCTTATATTTGGTGGAAACCTTATAAATGTACTTACTATTTGTCGGTTGGCATTTTAATAAGTGATGGTTGGTTATGAGTCACTTCTAAACTAAATCAATAATAAGGGGAGTCAAAATACTATGTATATGAATTTAGATAAAACTAAAACAATGCAAACAGCTTCTCTTGCTGCAAAAAACAATAACACAACAAAGTCTTTTATTTCACCCAGAGGTACTGCGACTCAATTAGATAAATCTAGGGGAGTACGAAACCGAATAGTGCATTCCATCACTCCAATGCCTATTCAAAGAGTGCTTGATGATGAAGAGTTACAAGATTGGGTAGATATGCCGGATGAAGACTTAACCTGGATGGATGCGCAAGAGAGAAAGCAGCTAGTAGACTATAGGCTTGACCGAGCTGCAATAGCCTCAATCAATAACCATGGTAATTATAAAACCTGGACATACGACGGTGAGGATTACCATTTAAACTTAAAATACGATACTTACCATGTTACCTGGCAGTCTAAAAACCGAGAACATTACTTCTTTAAAGGCACCGGTGAAGACATTCAGGATAAACAACCAACAAAACAAGAACGAGGGCAGCATGCTCATGTTTTTTCTGCCTTACCCGTTAATCTTCAGAATTTCATTAAGAAGCACTTTTTTGAACTGCTCTAGTTAATGTTTTTGTAGTGAGTGGGACCTCTTTTAGTACGAGGGGACGAATGGCTTGTCAATTAGAATGATTAAATACTTATAGGAGTATTTTTTCGGAATTAAAGAGGCTGTAACTTATTTTAAGCACTAGAAGGTAATAACCAGAAGGTAAAAAAATGTACAAAAAAAATGAAACTAAGTCCACTGCATCTCCTAATTGCAACTCCTCTAAAATCCTTGAAACCAAACAAGGCCGTGGGCCATTGTCTAAATTTACCTGTGGTCGAGGGCTATTTAAAGGCTCTTTGCGCAGTGAAGAAATGAAACCAACCGTTTTTAACGCAAGTAAAGAACACGATAGTGTTAATAAGGGCGTTGCGCAGAGAATGGCGAAGTATCAAATCTCACAAGATGATAAGGGGATTTGCGGTTTTACTCACATGGTGCAAATGCTCATTGATAACGGCAAAATAACACTGGATGGCTTTAATCAAACCTTTAAAACCTCCACCGCATTTGCTGACGAATGGTTTAGAGTACAAATTGCTCATGATCGTGAGCTGGCCCAAGAAAACAATAAGAAGGTTTCCGCTACTGCACTTAATCAATCATTGAAATTTACCGGCGGGTTTGGGGATGAATTCAATGACATAACCTTACAAGAATTATTGAATGCAACAAGTTGGAACTGGGCTAGAAGGCCTGGCTTTGCATTAACCCCCGAAGCAGTGTGCGATTATGTGCTTAGGCAGTATGGAATGAAGATGATGATACAGCCTTATCACCAAAATAAGAGCATTGATCAACTTTGGACAAGTAAAACCAACAATCTAGGGCCAGGTATGTATGGAATAAAGAAAACCCCTGGGGCCGGGCTAAACGGTGATGAAATACAACACTATGTCTACATAGATAAAGAGGGTGAATTGATGACATGGCAGCTAAAGGGTCAAGATGCCATGGATGCATTGAAGCAAGCAGGTTTTACAGAGGCCGTAGTAAGGTTGTATCCAAAATAGCTCAGCCAGAAAATGGAAAAACTCTTTTAAAGGCATTAGAGCTAGTTGATAAATTATAAAACTTAGCAAACTAAACCCAAGAAATCATCCTAATTTTTTGCCCGAAAGAAATACCTCATACTAATAAGGAAATTATTATGCAGCACCAATTCGAAAACCCCATACATAGCAAACCCAAATTACAAATCAATAACAGCAGATTACTAAATAACGGAAGTTTAAAGTCAGCTGTGAAATCAACAAAACCATTAAATCCCTTGGTGGCCGCCAATCAAGCCTGGGTCTTGCCAATCAAGGTTGGTCAGCGTGCTGCCAATATGGCCCTCAATAAAGCCAGGCTATTACACAAGCTTGAACAAGATGCTTATGCCAGCTTATGGACAAATGGTGATAAAAACAGTGAAATTCAGGTGGGGCTAGATGGAGCCGTGGCCACGGTAGGGTGGAATGTGGGAGGCTCGTTACGGGTCAATGCGCCGCCCTCGGTTCGCAAGGTTCAAGATACGTTAGATCAGATGCTTAGCGATAACTCAGATGCCTATGATGCTTTAATGGGGGGCGGCACGGCTGTGACGGCCATTAATTATATACGCACTAAAACCAATAATGTCGCCGCCGTAGAGGGGCGAACCATACATGCCGAAGGCATTATCATTGCCGAACATATTAAAAAGATGTTGCAAACCATACGCGATAGACAGGTGCTGGCACCCAGTACCCTTAGTGTTATGGGTAAGAAGGCCGCCTGTGTTCAGTGTGGAAATATCATCGGTCGCTTAAATTCCCATTCGGGTATTAGCCGCTTTCTAACCATACAAACTCCCTCTGATGCTACCTTTGAGAGTGCCACCGGTGACAATGCCACTCATGGTCATCAATCCAGTAAATGGACCAACCCATTGCACCTTATCAAGGAAGAGATTTTACAGACCGCCAAATTTGTACGGGATAATGTTAGTCCTGGTGGGAGTGTGGCGGGGTTAGATTACGACAAACTACTGCACTTTTTATCTGGCCTAGAAACTGAAGCGAATCGCCCTAATCCAATGTAACGTAAATTACCCACGCTTACGAAACAGCTAAGTGTGGGTTTCTGCTTACCCATGGTTAGCTATTTTTTACCTGCAATAATAAAAACTTTCTAAGAAATTCCCCGTCTTTTAGATCTTGTATGTTGCCTGCGGTTAAATTGTAAGTGATTTCGTTTCATTGACTGGATCACTGCCATAATTTTACCTATGGCAAGGTTAGTTATCCCAAGCAGGCTAATTATTCCTTAACTATTTTTACTCAGTGTAAAGCCGTAAATATTTTAGTGGCTTATTGGTTAATTGATGTAGATAGGAATAAATATGAATACAGTACCGGTTGGCTTTAGTAAAAAAAGAGCATGGAAAAATGGCGTTGAGTTATCAAGTTGGATCAATAAAGATGATAAAGAAGATAAAATTTATGGTGTTTTTAATGGGGGTGGGGCCAAGGGTGCCGCCTTTTCAGGTGCCATTGAGGAGTTTGATCGTGTATTTGATTGGAAAGCGGTAGCTGGAACATCTGCTGGGGCAATTACCGCAGCTCTGGTTGCAGCGGGTTACAATGGTGCATCACTTAAAGAGATAGTAAAAGAGCTCGACCTATCAAGTCTATTGGATATCCCTCAATTAAAAGACGTTCAAGACATGCCAAGGCGTTGGATTAATGCCTCTAGGGTAGATGTAATGACACAAATACTTTCAGACATTGACCATTCTATGCTGTGTTCACAATCTGAATATCAGTTCAAAAAGAACAATAAATCTATCTTTAGTAAAAGACCCTATTTTTATAAAACAATTTTACCCTTGAAATTGAGTTGGGCTGTTAATAAATTTTCAGGCACCATCAGCAAAAAGGTATTGGGCTACCTGTCTGAAATATTTTCTCTTGATGATCATACTAAAGGTAATCTCGAAAAAGATATACACAGATTACTGTTTTTTAAAAACAACTGGAGCTTCGGTAAGTCAAGTGGTCAAGAGAGACGAAAAAGCCTTCGTAATCTAATGTTAACCATACTAGAAAATAAGCTACCTAATTTTATTTACTCCAAAATACAAGATGAAGGAGATGATCAATTATTATCCTTGTTTTTAGGCTTGTATTATAAGGGCGGTGCATTTAGTGGGGAAATATTCATTAAAAAAATGGAACATTATTTACAAATGGCGCTTCGTGAAAAGATAGACCTAAATAAGCCCGTGACCTTTGCTGAGTTGCCAATTGAACTACATGTGATGGCTTCTGATATTTCAAATAACCGTTTGGTGAATTTCCCTAATGATTTATTGGACTATGGCTACCAAGATATTGACCCCAAGGAAGAGAATTTCTATATGAATTTTTCTGTGTCGCAGGCCATTCGTGCCAGCATGAGCATTCCCTTGGTTTATCAGCCTTATATTCTTAAGAACCCTATAAAAGATGAAGAGTTTCAATTGGTGGATGGCGGCTTGCTTTCTAACTTTCCTGTGGCAACGTTTAATCAACATAATGATAGTGTACCGGTATGTGGCTTTTGGTTAGGCACAGGCACCCCTGAGCCAGTTAAATACCAGCGTGTATTCCCCTTTGTGAGTGCACACCTTAATACCATGATGGAAGCTCATGACAATATGATGGTTAATGTATTGCATGACAAAATATTTATAACCAAGATTAGCTTAGAAATAACACCCTTAGAGGACGAAATCCTGTCGAAAGGCAGGATGAATACTAAAAGAAAAAAGAGTAAGGCAAAGCGTTATTTAAAGAAGCTTGAAGAGTTTCGTTTGGATCTTAAAAAGAAAACGGAAACATCAACAGCTCAAGAAACTGAACTTCTAAATAAACACATTTTATCTACCGATAAAAGCATTAATGAGATTAAAAATGAGCTAGAGGGGTATAAAAAACTTAATTTAGTTAGAAATTGCAACACCTTAGATTTTGATCTCACCGAATCACAGAAAAATGAGTTGCACTGTAATGGTAAGGTTGCTGCGAAGGAAGAGATTACTAAAGTGAGTAAATATTTGAAGGGGATTACTGAATCTAATACTGGTGATTAGAAACTAGAGATTAGTGGTTTAAAATTAAAGTATTATAATTTAAAGGATACTACCATGAATGTAATAATTGAGCGTACTCTTCAGGATGAATATCAAACTCTGGGTGAATTAACCATTCCCGAGTTGGACTTTAGCTGTAAAACACTAGAGCTTCCCTGGCTAGGGAATCGGCAGGATATTAGCTGTATCCCAGGAGGCTCTTATGTTGTTAGAAAAAGAAACTCTGAAAAGTTTGGTGACCATTTTCATCTACAAGATGTACCACAGCGAACTTATATACTGATACATAGCGGAAATTATAAAGCTGATGTGAAAGGGTGTATCTTAGTTGGAAGGGAGCACAGGGATATTAATGGTGATGGACATGATGATGTCACCAGCAGTAAGAATACTATGAAGGATCTAAACGATCTGTTGCTCAATGAGTTTACGTTAGATCTGCGCTATGCGGATAATCTCCCAACACCTTTACCCGAAACCGATGAAGAAGATAAAACCACTAAAGTTGAAAATGATGATGAATCAGCGTTAGACCCCGCGGTCAGTGGTGAATATGTTGTCAATGTAGATACAAAGCTAAACCTAAGAGAGGGGCCGGGAACCCATTATAAGATTGTTGGTAAGCTGGTTAACGGGCAGCCGGTTTTTGTTTCAGAAATCATAGCTGAGTGGGCGCAAGTACACCTTAATGATGAAAAGACAATAACGGGTTATGTCTCATCAGCTTATATAAGCATGGTTAAAAACTAAAGTGGGAGTATAGGCGCCTAGTCATTGGCTAGGCAGCCAATGGTTATACTCATATTTCATCCCGACAAATCATTATAAGTGGCTGTGTTTTACAAAATGCCGTAACTGCCGGAGACTTCCGGAGAATTTGTTCAAGTCTACCTGGGACGGTATCCCCTCTAGTTGACCCTGCTGTGAATGCTGCCAGATAAGCCAACCAGGTTTTTGCCAATGTGAGGGAAGCGAGGCAATCTCTTCACTGTAGTCGGCCACCCATAATGGATACTGTGCAAGTTCAGGGCTATTTAAATACTCACTGACAAAGGCTTTATCTGAATAAATAATGGGCCGGCGCTTAGTCACGTTTTCAACCTTCTTTATCCAAAGTAATGCGCCTTGCACTATCTTGCTGGCATCCTGCCCCTCGGTGACTTCTATATCCAGAATAGGTGGAAGGTCTTTCTTTAAAAAACCATTAACCGTTTTTAAATAGTGTTTGGCTTGTTTAATGGGGTCTATATTAGGGTAGTAAAAATGGTATGCGCCACGAATGAGCTCATTTTCCCGTATTCCCTGCCAATTCACGTTGAACATGGGGTCAATATAATCATCCCCTCCGCTGGCCTTAGCGATGGCAAATTTTATCTGGCCTTTGGCCACGGTTTTCCAATTGATGGTTCCTTGATAGTGGGATACGTCTATGCCCTTGGTATGGTGTTTGTCATTTGTCTGGCCATAATCACAGCCATGAATCAATGCGGCCATTAAAACAAAAAAAGTTAAATGTATTATCAAGGAAGGAAATGATTTTAAACGTTTCATATTTTAACCGTTTATTAGTTAATGAGATGATTAGACCGTGTGATTATCACGCTCACTGAGTTTGGATAAAAATGTAGCGAATGAGCATGAATATAACTTGGTAATAATTAGGATTAGGTCGGAAAAAATATGGGTGTTTAAAAGTTCTGTAGGTTATTGGCGGTTGAGTAAATGTAATGGCGTTTTATAGATTTTAGAATAAACATCAAATATACCTAGCGAGACAGGCTGTAAATAATAATATTGATGCTGTGTCACTTGTTTTACTCAGTGATAAATAGGCTATAGAGGATCGTCAGCTAACGATCAATTCAAAAACTAAGAATCATTTAAAATGATAAACCCACATCCATATTAAATTTTAGGTAGGAAAAATGAATAAAATGGTCCATGCATTATTTGCAATCTTGGTCTTACTGGTTATGGTTTCAAGCAAGGTTCAGGCTGATAACCAGGTATTTCTGAATACAATATTTCCAACTACTCAATCTTGGCAAGATACCTTTCCTGTGGCCTATTTAAATTCAGCATGCAATGGAAAAAAAGTATTGAGTTTTAGACATCTTTTAAGCGCAACAAAAAGGCATCCCCATTTTCTAAACAATGGCTCAACAGAAGAAAATGTTCGGGAGTGGGCGGCATTTTTAGCCAATGTATCTCAAGAGACAACCGGTGCAGCAGAGGGGCAATATGATGGAGGCTTATGCTTTTCTAAAGAAGTGGGTGGGGAGGGAATTGATTACTGCAGTACCCTAAACGAAGAATGGGCTCATAAACCACTCTGCCCCTATGGTTATTATGGCCGTGGTGCTTTGCAAATTACCAACCCTTATAATTACAATGAAACCAGCCAAGAGGTGTATGGAGATGATCGACTTTTGAACGATCCCGATCTTATTCTTGAAGGGGATCTGGCCTGGGAGGCATCCATTATTTTTTGGATGAAGCATAAAGGAGGGCTAGCCTCATCAGATACTTCAATCGATGGCTATATAACAGCCCATGAAGCGATAGTATTGCACCATGATTTTGGTAAAACAATTGAAGTGATTAATGGTAATTTGGAGTGCCAGTCACCTGGGGCTGATTTTAGGAAACGTACAGAAGGTCGAATTGAATATTATAAAAAGTACATTGATAAATTTTCTAAACAATTAAAGGTTTTAGTATCCAATAAAGAAAAACTAGATTGTTATTATGGAACAGTTGACCCTAGGCCAGAGGAGAGTGCCTATCGCTGTGGTTTAGACTGGGCTGACGCCAATGGAAAATGTGGCCAGTCTTGTATAAACGATGGAGAATGTTCAAATAGTGAAAAGTGTTTCAATGGGGTTGATCCAAATATGTGTTTCTAAATGGCTAGGAGGGTGATTCAGCCCTTTTTTCTTCTACTACTTGTGTTAACGATTTTAAGTTATGAAAATTATAAATAATACCTTGGTAAGAATATTTTATGCCAAGTTTAAAACTCCTGTATTTACTACCTTTAATTCAGTTCGCTTACCGACCAGTGAATAGATTAACTAGCAAGTTAGAGGTTTATATCGACTTGAGATCTGTCACTATTTTTTGGCTGCTCTGACTACGAATAGCCAGCCTGTTGTAACTATTTTGAAAATGGCCATACACTTTATAGGGTGCCCTAAGTGATTAACGATAACGTGGTTGCCATCAACCAACCCAGTGAAACAAACACTTTTTCGGCAGGTGCTATCGACACACTGGAACGAGAGCTGCACTGGTGTGATCAAGTGATCGAGGCCCGCTTTAAGTTGTATTTTCAGCCTCAAGATTCTTCACTCACCAGTGTTTTAGAAGTACCGCCACCCAGTGTGACGACACTTGATTATTATGGCGAATTTATAATCCAGACAGACGCAAGTTTTTTACAACGGTTAACGTTAATATTAGCACTTGTTCCCGCCATAAAACCCAGGTTGTTAGACGCGTTTTTAAGCCAGAATGAGGCCACGAATCGTATCTTTAGCGAGTTCGGCTCCATACTAAAAGAAGATGGCAGTGTTTTTGCCAGCGGTGAAACCCTTGCATTTATAATGGGGGGCGATGATTTATGCGAGCGTTTTAAGGTTCAGGAATTTTTAGAAGAAGACCCTAAAAAAAGGGTTCAACAGGCGTTGGAAATGACTATGGGTGGCTGTACAGCCATGATGATGAAAAATGCCTTGCAAATTAAGCCTGAATATCTACAGCGTTTTACTTCCAAAAAACCATACGAGCCGCAACTCAATGCTGATTTCCCTGCGCGGCGTGTAGAGTCTCAGTTAAGTTGGAGTGATCTCGTGCTTGCCAAGGAGACCCGGGAGCAGCTTGAAGAAATACAAGGCTGGGTGACCCATGGCGATACCCTAATGAAAGAGTGGGGGCTGGGTGATCGGATGCGCCCCGGTTATCGAGCACTGTTTTATGGGCCGCCAGGCACCGGTAAAACCCTCACAGCAGCTGTGCTGGGAAAAACCATGGGCAGGCCCGTCTATAAGGTAGATCTTTCCCTTATCGTCTCTAAGTACATAGGTGAAACTGAGAAAAACCTCGAGAAAGTATTTTTACAGGCAGAAGATAAATCCTGGATATTATTCTTTGATGAAGCCGATGCCTTATTTGGTAAGCGCAGTGAAAGCACCAGTGCTAATGATCAGTTTGCCAATCAAAATGTCTCGTATTTGTTGCAACGTATCGAAACCTTCAATGGCATTATTCTTCTAGCCTCTAACCATAAGAATAATTTTGATGAGGCCTTCTTTCGTCGTTTTGATTCTATGATTTTTTTCCCAATTCCTTCAAGAGACGAACGCTTAGAGCTGTGGAAAAAAGGATTTTCTGATAAATGCAGCTTGGAGTCCTGTATTAAGCTTGATGACATTGCCGATCAATATTCGTTAGGGGGGGCAGACATTATCAATGTCATTCAATATGCTTCACTCAAAGCATTATGCCGTGAACAAACATTGATTTTGTACGCCGATTTATGTGAGGGCATTCGCCGAGCGCAAAGTGCCAATGACCCTAATCATGCCATTACTGGCGGTGATCACCTAGGTAACTTTAGATAAAAAAATGGGCGCAATTCCAATACTGTCAACATTTCCCAAATGCACATAGATCGAATAACGTTTAATTTCAGTGCTAGTTTTAACCTATTTAATCCTTGTTAATACCAAGCCTGTTTACATGGGCGGCGTTATGCTCTATGCATAATTTTTCACTGGATATTATTATGTATCCAGCTGATTTACGTATTGAATAGGATGGATTTATGTCAAATGAAAATTCCCATAAGGCAGCGATCTCTGGCCACAGAGTATTAAGAAGCGCCAGTAATTTTAGTCAGGGTGAAAAAGCGCAAAACTTTTATCGTCAGGGGTATCGCTTTACCATACGCCCTTTGACTCAGGGTGAAGTGGAACTGGGTATTGTGAAAGCGCCCCCTTTACTCAATACCAAAAAAGAAAATGATAGTAACAAAAAGACTTCCCTAGTGGCGGTTCAACATATGCGTATGAATGGCTGGCAGCCCAGTGCACAATTAGGTGCCGAGCATGGGGACCATGCCATAGAACATGCACGGGCCAGTGGTTTTGGTGGTGGTAGAAGTATCTTGTGTGAGTTGGACGCCAGTTATCTCAAAGCAAAGCCTGAAAATATTATGGCTTATTGCAAAGCCTGGTCTAACACTGTGCACTTGGCAGGTTATCAAGCGGGTTTATACGATGGCTCGCGATTATTGCCATTAGGTTCATCGAATTCTGTTGATGCTGAAAAACCATAACCTTAAAACCCCTCTTAAAATAATTAAGAGGCGTGCGGGCATACCTAGACCTAGACCTAGTCTTTTTCATGGTCAACTTCCTCAAATACGAAGGTTTGAACTGAGTCGCCATGGTTTAACGATGAATAGCACAGCGCATTTTAGACGGTGCCCGCGCGTAGAAAATTTAGGCCTAATATTGAAACAAAAATTATTGCTGGATAAATGGCGTTTTAAAATGACCATGGGTCAAGGGCAGGGTTTACAAGCATTATTGGTGATTTTAGCACTTCATAAAAAGTTACCTAGATACATTGTTATGAATCCAAAAGATACTGTATTGGGCAGTGATAAACTCACTAATTCACACATATTGAATCAAATAAATTCCAGTGAATTGTCTAAGGGAATTAAAGTGCCAAATTTTTTTATTGGCAATCAGTATAACCGAGGCAAACCGTTTAGCTTACGAGAGTATAAGGTTTTTCTGGATGGCATTATTGCCAATAAGGGAAAAGTGAGGGTGTATCATCATCAGTTTGGGTCGAGAGGTAGACTAAATATTAAAAACTTAAAGAAGGAATCGCTACAGAACTTGTATAACAATGAAAACAAGGGGCAGCCTAGTGGGGTGCTGAGTGCTGTGGGTTATTTTCTAGAAAGAAAGTTTATTGTACTAAAACACTTGAAACACAAGCGCATGATGTTGTTGGGTCTTAAGATCTAAAAACCATAATAATTTAATTTCGTGACATGATGTTGTGTATCAAAGGGCCAGAGAGTGTCCTTTTATCTGGAAAATATATAGTTCAATATTAAAAATACAATAGGGGTTTATTACTATGGATGTTTTGTCAGGTGGTGCCGAAAATGCAATCCAAGTCATGAATGGATTTTCCTGTGATAAGCGTTTAAGTGCTATACAAGCAGGTCAATTTTATGAGGATGGCTATCGATTTTGCTTACGCGGTTTTTATACTGAAGCCAATAAAATTCAAAAAAGTCTGAATCATGAAGAAGTGGTGAATATTTTAAATTCGGGCCTTGCCATCATGCCTGTTCAGAATATTAATAAATTAAATTGGAAGCCAAGTGCTAAACTAGCTCGTATCCATGGTGAACAACTGGTCAAAGATGCCAAGGCCTTGGGTATGCCTGCCGGATTGAATCTGTGGTGTAACATCACGGGGCTTGCCGGTGATGTGAGTATTCAGGATGTGATTTTTTATGGTAATAACTGGTGTGACGCTGTAATGGAACAGGGGTATATACCTGCACTATTTGTAAACTCTTGCATACCACTCAGTGGCAATCAGTTGTTTTGCTATTTAAATTTTAAACACTTCTGTCGTAACCACGAACAAGCGCCCCACATTCCAGAATTAGGTTACGAACTGTTTCGAAATCCTATCATAAATGAAGCTGGAAATAGGGTTTATAAGTATCGTCTTCAGTTAAATCAGCAAGGCATAGGCTCAACCTGGTTGAAGAAAATAAAATGGTGAACAGGGACTCTTCTATATTGAGGTAATTAACTCGGTTGGACTTTGTTTGTCGCAATTTTTACTGAGTCATTCATTATAAAACCTGAGTTTAGTGAAATAGTTTAACCTATAATATCTTGATGATTTTTTTGGCTTAAGAGCGGTGCGAATATCATTTGGGTTTTGTGAGTAATCATCTTTTGTAAATGGACGCTGGTTTCGACAAAAGGAAGAATATTTATGACGGATAAAGTGCTAGAAAAACAAGCAGAACCTGATGACAAACCGTCGTCAAATGTTAAAGCGTTAAGAATGCCGACCTTTAGAATACTAATGGTTATTTTACTGGCGTACTTCTTAATGTTAAGCGCGATCGGCTATATATCCTTTTGGGATCAGGATTTTAATAAGCCTGAAAAGATGGTGGCCCCCTATGTTGAGATGTTAAAAAATTATCAACTAGATGAAACGACTCTTAGCGAAGTCGAGCGCGAGCAGCTGGTAAAGGTTATTCAAGAGGTGATGAAGGAAAATGTTGATAATGCCGGAGACCTGCGAGAACTGGCATCCCATTCATTTAATATTGTATTGGGGGCAATACTGTCATTCTTGTCGGGACTGGTCACTATGGTTTTTCAAAATACACGTCCTCACTGAGATGTAGGTTGAAATGGATTGGCGATTAATAATCAAGGTAGGATAAAGCGATGACCAATTTGCAAGATGATTTTCATGGTTTGCTGTCGTTTAAGGATGATAATATTGGCCAAGCTTACCTTGAGTATCTAAAGGCAGGTAAATTACCGGACGCTACAGGTCCCTCCAAAAAAGTATTGGTGATAGGGTGTGGTATCGCCGGTATGGTATCGGCTGCAATGCTTAAAAAAGCGGGTCACGAAGTGACCATAGTTGAGGCCAATACTCGAGTGGGCGGGCGGTGTAAGACATTTCGTAATACGGTTGAAAAGCAATATTTTGAGGATAGCCATTTAAGTGCTGAGGCAGGTGCTATGCGCATACCTGATAAACACAGGTTAGCCATGCAGTTAATTAATGACACTGGGGTGGCGACACAATTTTTCTTTAATAGAAGTATTGAGAAAAACCATTCGCTTACCACTGAAATGAGCAGTGCAATTCTCGGTGTTCAGCCAACCCCCCCTAAAAAAAGTGGCAACGATTTAATTCACATTAATGGGTGTCATTTAGTCAGAGGCAGTCAGGAATTAACCGGTAGTTATGAATTCTCGGGTGCTGATGTTGGTGACTTACTAAATTATACACTAGAGCCCCATGAAAACATGCAAGCGCGTAAACTGATTGACGCCGCGCTTCATAATATCAAACAAAGAGTGACCGCGGACCCTCATGGAGAATGGCCAAAAATAATTGAAGAATTTGGCGAGTATTCCTTGCGCAGCTTTTTATTAAAAACCTGCCCTGAACTATCGGAAGAAGCTTTGGAATTAATGGGGGTGATGGAGAATCTATCTTCGCGTATGTCTTACTGTTTTATTCAAAATTTCATTGCTTTAGGTATTTTAGAGCCTGATGCAATATTTTGGCTAGTTAAGGGAGGAACCGATAAATTTACTCAGGCCTATTTTCAACAACAAGGTCTAGAGGATATCACCTTTTTAAACCAGACCGTGGTGAGCTTGTATAAAAGGGGTGATAAGGTGGCCATTAAAACCAAAGTATCTAGGGCTATAGATAAAACATCGGCCTTGGATGAAGCCACAGAGAAACGTCTGGCTGAGCAGAGCTGGGATGAAGTGATTTCAGCCATTCCTTTTTCAGCTTTAAGAATGGTACAGGTGTGGCCGGCGTTTAGCCAAAAGAAACACCGTGCCATTCGTGAGCTGCATTATGATGCCGCCACTAAGGTGTTATTGGAATTCAGAGAACGTTTTTGGGAGACCCAGCATAATATTTACGGTGGCGCGTCGGTAACCGACCTTCCGAATCGTTTCATGTATTACCCCAACGAAGGTATGACATCCCGTAAAGGGGGGGTGATGTTGGTGAGTTATTCCCTAGCCGATGATGCCAGAAAGTGGGATTCCATGTCGGATTATGATCGCTTTTGTTATGCGCTAGATAATGTCGCCATTACCCATGCTATTCACGCGGTGGATGCCAGCTGGCCAGAACGTCAGTTAGCTCAACAACGGATTAAAGACTTATGTGTGTTTGACCCCAAACATTATAAAGATAAACAGGATAATATCATTGGCGGTGCCACCGTGAGCTGGATGAATAACCCTTATGCTTTTGGTGAGGCGGCGATATTTTACCCTGGTCAATTAAAGCATTTACATAAAGCCATCGTGCAATCGGAATGGGTAAATTCGAAAGGAAATTGCATGGCTCACTTTGCGGGGGAGCACGCTTCACTGAAACATGCCTGGGTTGAAGGGGCCATTGAGTCTGCGTTGCATTGTGCGCTCATAGTAAATGAGAATGCATTACCCAGTTTAAGCCAGCCAAAGGTTACCTTGTAATAATATACAGGTTGATATTGCAATTTTGCATGGGCAGCTTGATAGGTTCTCAATGGCTTTGTTTATCAATTTCTTTGGTTAAAAACATTTTGGGTTTTATTTCTTACTGGGCTGTGGTCTCTCAGGCCATTTCAAATGTTTAACTTTTATAATGACCTACCTGCTTTAAATACTATTCATTGAAGGAAGTTTCCATGGCCAATAGGTTACCCGGTGTGGTGTGGTCGAGTATTGTTCCCATAAAAGGGTTTGATTGCCATCAAGTGTTAGGCGCTGCCAGTGCAAAGACATTTTACAATGAGGGTTATCGTTTTTGTTTGCGTTACCTGAATATAGGGTCAAGTTCTATACAAGAACAAATTAGTTATGCCGAGTGTTGTCATATATTGGATTCAGGTTTGGCTTTGATGCTAGTGCAAAGAGTGACTGAATTGAACTGGCAACCCAGTGCCAACCTAGGTGGCCTTCATGGTGAAATAATCGCTAAGCTTACCGGTGCTATGGGTATTCCAGAGGGGATGAACTTATGGTGCAACCTGACAGGCGCTGGGTATACCCCTAATGGTCATATTTTAGATTATTGTAACCATTGGTTTGATGCGGTTCATAACTTGGGATTTGTCCCCGGCATGTATGTGGATTCTAAAAACAAATTAAGTTCGGAAGAATTATTGCTTGATTTAAAATTCAACCATTACTGGAAATCAGAAAGCCGGGTACCGGATGTAGCTGGGCGCGGTTATCAAATGATTCGTGGCCCCTCCTGTAGTCATGCTGGTGTGGTTGATGGTTTGCGCATTCACCCAAGTACCTTAAAAAGTGATCGTAAAGGGGTGGGTGTTTTTTGGTTGGTTAAATCGTAACATTGAGTGAATTAAGATATATTTTTTAATGGTTAATATTTAATAGTTTTGGCATGTGTCATAGTTTTTACTAGGGTTATCCTAGTTAATACCAAGTAGTCTGTAAGACTTGAGCTAATTTTAATAATGGCAATAGATGAAGGTGGCAAGTATTCAGCTAACTATGAGGCTGGCTTGAAAATAGTTAACTTAAAATTAGGGCCATAGGAAAGTTTGTTTACCTGCCAACTATTCAGGTATTCAAATATTAAGCCAAGGCGTGAATGTTTATTGATTATTGTTAATTGGTAATGACTGGAGAGTACTATGTCTAATTTAAAAAGAAAAAATATGCTGGCAGCAGGGGTTGTTTTCTCAGGGGCTGGGGCAGTTTTAGGCTTGTTGGTGGATAAGATAAGTCAATCTGGAAGTTACTATACCACTAGAAATGGTGCCCTAATCGGTGCCATGGTGGGTATTGGCCTTGCGGCATTTTCTAATGCTCTTGAGGAGCCAATGGAAAAAATCAATGAGTGTATTAAAAAGTTGGATGTTAATGTTCCTATAAAAGATTTGACTGAAGCTGAAAAAATTTCCAAGGAATTGAAGATATTCTCATGAAATATAAAGGAATATAGTTAGTATTATTACTGGCATTTTATGAGGTATAGCTCACCCTATAATGGGCCTCTCAAGCTAGGCCATTTTTCCGTATCTGCTTAATTTGTTTCACTATTTTAAAGTAGGGGGACTGGAAGACCAGTCACCACTTTACCTTTTTTTTCTCTTTTCCAAACTTGGTTATTTATGATTTAAGCATGATAACGGCTAAAGGCATTTTACTAGATATATCCTAATTTATACCTAGTTTGCTCTCAGCTTTGAGCTAATTTTAAAAGTGACAATAGATAAAAGTTTTCAAGTTTTATCAATTAGGCTTATAGCGCTGATTTGAATGAATTGATAGCTATTGAATTAGGTAGATACTGGTCGCTTGATTGTCAGTCAGTTATTGGCTTACTTTTTATTATTTATTGTTATTTTTTATTACAAACTGTTGATATTTTGGAGAGTAACATGACAGATTATACTGCTACTTTTAAAGAAAAAGGTAAAGGTATGTTGGAAGAAGGAGCTATTTATGCAGCTGGAGGTGCACTTATTGGCTTGCTTTTGGATAAAATTTTTAAATCAGAAAACTATGAATATACAAAGGGTGGGATTTTAGTTGGCGGCGTAGTCGGCGCTAGTGCTGGAGCTCATTCTAGTGGAACTGCAGCAATTAGTAAAACTTAAAACTATCCGCCTGTTATTGCTACGATTGCTATAGCTTAAGGAAGATAGGAGCTTAAACAGGAGGGGGATCTTACCGGAGCCCTCTTTTGTTCATATTCATTAATATGATAGCACTTCTAATTAGTAGTTTGTAAAGGATCAGTTAATGACTAAAGAGGGAGAACCTCACTTCATAGATTTATTATCAACCATTGCCGTGTCGGGCACCATCGCCACTGGGGTGGGCTTAGTGGTGGATACTATGTTGATTAAAGATGAAGAACTTGATGAAAATGCACGGTGGCGTAAGCTGTTATTTAGATCCTTCATTGGTTTTAGCATAAGTGTACTGGTGCTTAAAGCCAATGAAAGAAGCCATTACAGACGAAAACATGCTGCTTCATCTTAATGGTTTTAATTTATATAGCTGTTAAGCACAAAGCGTAACCTTCTTACTACCCCTGTTTCCCAAGACGCTGTTTAATCAGCACTCTTAAAATAAGACTCTTCAAGTAGTGGGCTTCCAGTTACTGTGCTCCTATAAATTTCTTTATTCTTCATGAAGCATCATTAGTCCCGTGCTAAAAAACGCGCCATGTCTGTTAGCAAAAATGGATACTCACCGCTAACATCCACCGCGCAATACCAGCTTTGTGTCGCTCCGCTATTGATCCCTTGAAAGTCAAAAATTAACTTGGCCACCAGTCGGTTACTGCTACTGTCACCTGTGATGCGTACGTTAACCAACTGATAACCATTGGGGTTGGGGCCATTACTACTGGAGGCATATAATAACTCATAAGCCTTTAGGTAGATTTGCCAGTTATTATATAGGGCATAATTGAGAGCTCGATCGCCGTGGTTATAACCATCATTTCCATTAAGCGATAATATTTCAGACACCAGCTCGGTCATGTAGGTGTTATTAATGCTGGTTGTGCCAGCAGCCTGGCTTATGGATTGCGTGATGGATTCTTGGCTAACGGGAATGATATGGCTAAAAGCAAGGTTGTCAGTCTCGCGGCTTTCTACCCCTATGATAATCACTTGCTGAGCCACATCATTGCCACCCTTATTTTTATCTGGCGTATTAGGTGCCAAGGCTGAAATGAGTTCATATAAGCCTTGATGGGAAGGAGGAATTACTTTATATGTTTCATTGCCATCACTGTTGCTAAAGTTCCAGTTCATTTCTCGTGCGATGTAATTGTTTTCGGGCTTAATTAACGTGCTGTAAAGCTCACTGTTTAAGTTTTTGTTACGATTAGCATGGGCCAGCGCGACTTCGTCATTTACATCTGCCAACAGGGGTGAGTTTTTATTTGCAAGTGTTTTGGCTTGGTTAAATTCTTTTTCAAGGTTGAGGTTAGGGAATTTTGCATGAATATAACCCACCGCGTATATATAGGTTTCAGGTTTATTAATATTAGCCGGCTCAATTTCATTTTGAAGGGCTGGCCTTTTCATGGCTTGCTGGTGCAGCTGCAATGTATTTAGCTTGTGACTAATGTCAACTGGTGAAATGCCATTGCTGGTGAAAAAACGTTTCATTATGTTTTCTGCCTAGTGATTAATATGATTGTAAAGACTTTTAGGTGCTGGTCGCTGGAATATAGATGCGTAATGACGACTCTAAAAATGGATAGGCAGTGCTGACATCAATGGCACAGTAATAAAAGGTTTCTAATGATGTTTCATTGTTTTTAAATTCCAGAATGATATTGATAATGGTCTGCCCATTATTATCGGCTGCCTCAGTGTGTAACCCCACTAGATGTATATCGCTATTAACCCTTTTATTTAGCTGGGTGTATTCCTCAATTAGGCTAGTGTAATGCAAGGCGAAATAATTGATGGCGCGGCTATTGTTGCTCTGGCCACCATTGGCCTTAAGTTTTAGGGACTCAAAACCACTGCTTTCATTTTGATCACATTTTTTAAAATGGTTGCACAATACTATTGGCAAACGTAAGCTTCCACAGTAGCCTTCAGGGGCCTGTGAGCCAAGTTGACCGTGCATCATACACATGGAGGTTGTTTCAGCCGCCTCTGTTTTTTGTAATGAATTGATGATTTCCGTCAAGGTGGTTTGTGAATGTGGGATGGCAATATAACCATCAACATTTTCAATGCTAAACACCCAACACAGTTGTTCTGCAATATAGCGGTAGGGGTAGTAAGTGGTTGTATTCTTGTCACCATTATTTGTATGGTAGGTAAACACTTTATAATAGTCACTAAAGTCCAGCTTCAGTTTTTTTACAGCTGCTTCATATTCTTTTTGAAGATCGTGAGTAGGAAAGTAAGGCTGAATATTTCCAACCGTATATATAAAAGATGGATTTGTGTCGTCGACATAATTGCACTGGCATAAACCAGAGCTGCCGTCACAGTTACAACTTTGTGGTTCGATATTAGCTCCCTGGTCAATAGAATTAGGAGCAGGCATAGGCATGATTTCTTGGCCTTTATTATCCGTTGCCACTGGATGCGCGAGTGATTCATTATTGGTCATAATTGAAAAATTCCTGAGAGTCATATGAATACATTAGGTTCTGGGGGTAAATTGATTTAGCTTAGTTGAAATAAACGGATACTGTTCACTCACATCCACATCACAATGAAAGAATATTTTTTCTTTCTGATTGTTACTTTGATATTGAAAACTAACATCAATTAAAATTCGATTGTCGCCTCGTTTGTTGTTCTTGGTTTGAATTTCTACTAATGAATAACTGTCTACTTTTGCATCGATATTGTTTTTCTGTGTTTTTAGGGTATCTGTTTTTTTGTAAATAGTGGGGTAGCGAAAGGCTAGGTAATTTTTGGCTCTGTCGGTTGGGTTGTTGCCCATATTAGGCTCAAATTCTAGCTGCTTTATGACATCCTGAATGGCAAGGGTTCCGGCACTTACACTTTTTTTTATGTCATCGTGTAGTTTTTCCATGGTAAAAAAATAAACTTGGTTGCATAACACTGAGGGTAACGTTGGCCCATTATCAACAGGAGACCTTGGTGAGCCTTCTAATCCTATGACAATGGAATTAACCGCTTGCAATGAATTTTCTTCGGGTTTTAAGCTTTCAATAATATCATCTAATTCAATATAGGTTCGTGGCATAATTTGATAAGTGTCTTTATTTTTAATGCTCAATACCCAGGATATTTGTTCAGCAATGTAACGATAAGTAGCTACTTGTGTCGTTTTATTAATGTAGGAAAATACGTGATAATAATCCTTGTCACTGACATCTAATGCGCGGGCTGCGGTATTGAAGGCCTTTTGTAAACCTGTGTTGGGGAATACAGGCTTAATAATGCCTACAGCGTAAATAAATTTTCTATTCTCTTTTGCGTAGCCGCAGCTGCACTGACCACCCAGTCCAGCACATGAACAAGATTGCGGTACAATATTATCAATGTTTTCATTTAAATTAATTTGTTTAGGCTGACCTAATTTAATTGTTTGAGGGGCTAAATTTTGTTGAGGAATATGCTGTGTATTGTGTGGTAGCATATTGTTAGGTGTTTGGTATTTAGGTGTTTGGTTTTTAGGTGATAGGGTTTCAACTGAAGGGAGTTGATGGTCTTTTTCTAATTCCATTATAGATTCATCCTGTTTGTTTTTTGAATTTAATGTTTTATTTTTTAGTCTCGAAGTGTTGGGTGCTTGAAGGGACGTCAATTGAACAAGGCTGATTTGTGCATCCAAAGCTTTTGGCAAGGCGGTTAAACTACTTACTTCATTTTGTTTTTTTTCTGCTAAATTTTGTAATAATGAACTGTGTATTTGCTGTGCACTGGCAGTGGGTTCAATGCTCCACAGTAAAGCTGCTGTGCCTGTAACAAATGGGGTTGCCACGCTGGTGCCTGTCATCTTTTGATGGCCGCCACCAGCACTAGCAGACGTAATATTACTACCAGGTGCCAGTAAGCCATGATGATTAATCCAGCTACCTGAATTAGAACTGGGTTCAATGCGTCCCATATCGTCCATAGCTGAAACGGCGATTACCCAAGGGTGCTGAAACAATGAATTGACCTTTTGGCTTGCTTGGTTACCACTGGCCCCTACTAACAATACACTTTTCTCTTGAGCTCGGTCGTAGGCATGTTTTAATTCAGATGATAAGGCACTACGTTGTACGGTACTGCCTACGCTCATATTTATAATATTAGCACCAGCATCAATAGATTCGTTGACCGCCTCGGCAAGCTCTTTTTCACTCAGAGTAGGGCAGTCTTGCAGGTTTTTTTCTTCACAAAAAATTGGGCGAACTAAATATGTGCAGCCGGGAGCCATCCCAGGTGAAGGAGATTCTCTATGGGCAGCCAGCATACCGGTAATAAATGTACCGTGTTGACAGGAAGGACTGGATTTATCGTAACAGACAGTAGGGGTATCTTTATTTGCAGCGGTTAGCTGGGTGATATTGGTGTCTTTAAAGTCAGGGTGTTTACCATCAACTGCGCCATCGATGATAGCGATAGTGATGTCTGGGCTGCCTTCGCTTCTATGGAATAGATCATCCAATTTAAGGCGGGATAAATAGGCTTTATTTGCTATCACTGTTTCAACCCTTAAAAGGTGATTTTTATTTTAAATTAATATATCTAGAGTGCTGTGTTACCTGATTGGGTTAAGCTAGGTTTTTATTGGTATTTTTTATGATGAAATAAGTTTACTCATTATTTTCGTGAATTCACTTTGGTTTATTGCTCATAATTGCATGATAAGCTCGTTTTGGGGGGGAGGAATTTTTAAGGGAATGACTGAGATAAGAAATTATTTTGTCAATATAAATATATAGAATTCTATCGCGTGTATTATGGCTTCTTTGTTTTTAGCCTTAGAGGGTCGTTTATGTTTCTGCGTCGGCTTTTGCATTCTGGATCGGTGTTGAACGTACAATCAATAAAGCCGCACATGTCTGCCCGAACTCCTACATATCAACTGTCAATAGCCTAAGGCCTTATGACTTTGCTTTTAAGTGGTTAGCTTAAAAAGCCTAGGTTGAATAATTTTCAGGGGCTTTTCCTTGAATGTAAAAAGCAAAGGCTAGGATTTCTGCGATTAATTGATACAGCTCGGTAGGGATTGACTGGCCAATTTGTAATTCACTCAGTTGTGCCAAAAGTTGTGGGTTTTCATAAATAGGAATGCCCATTTCCAAAGCCTGTTCTATTAGCTTTTGAGCCGATTCCCCTTGGCGTTGATCACTGATCACTGGAGCCTGGCCACCGTCATAAAACAATGCCAGTGCTTGATCTTTTTCATCCCATTGTTTGTTCATGATAATTCCTTATTCTAGGCGATTAAAATATCACTGTTTAATTTAAGTCAGCTAACACGTTAATCTATGTGAATTAACTCATTACGTGTGCACATCAATCATAGACTGATGCACCTGGCGGCTGTTTTTACTGGGGTTGCCGCGTTTACTTTGTATGTTCTCTACTTCAAATCCGGCCCGCGTTAACTTTTCACGAAGCAGTGCGCTATGGCGGCTTAATTTAGCCAGTGCTTGTTGCTGTTGCGCCCATAAGGTTAACTGCAATTGATTGCTGTTTAAGTAGCTTTCTATGGCAAAGGCTTCTTGTGTATCTTGTGCAAAGCGTAAGACTAAATGCCATCCTAGCGTGCTGCGATTGTCGGATTCGCTGGGGGAGTCTTGGCTAAGCTCAAGTTCACACCAGTGCATGGTTTGTTGGTGCAGGTAGGGCAAAGAAAAATTCAGTTGTACGTTGTCAGGTTGATTCTGCATCACTAGGCGATTATTGATTTGCTCACCTTGAATGCGCGACAGGCTTTGGCTTACATTAAGCAGCTGGCGTAATAGCTGGTTAGCGGGTTCATCGGGCGCTTCTTGATTATCAGTGGTCAGTAAAACCATACTTTGCAGTAATTTATGCACTTGCTGTTGTGCACTTAAATTTTGTGGAAATACAGGCAGGGATTTAGCCTCGCTAGGCATTTTAGGTGCCAGCAGCCACTCTAATAACGAAGCGGACTTTACACCGTCGCCCTTTAAATGTGTCGCCAAGTGGGTGATGGATTCGGTTAAGCGCCCATCAGTAATAACCCCAGCAACGGCAATGGCCTCTTTGATGTTGGATGCTTGGGAGGTGGGCAGTGCCGCGGTTGATGGGGCTTTTGCCGCTGGGCTGGTTACTTGCTGTTTCCAGTCTTTAAATAATTGTTGCTGTAATTGAATTAACCACGCTTTGTTGTCCGCGGTACTTCGATTTGCAGGAGCAGGCTGAGTGTCAATATTGATATTCTTAGCCGTTTCGCTAAATTTTACTAAGTCCGCTTTGGTGGCGTGCGATTGCGTTTGAGAGTGTGCAGGTGGCGCGAGTTTAGTTTGAGCGGCCTTTTTTAAGCTCACCGGTAATGCTTCAATCCACTTTTGAAGTTGCGACTCTACCTTTTTAAGACCCGCGCCTATATTCATGGTGATTTGTGGCTTTTGGGCATTAAGAGGCGCAGCAGGGCCGCCACGTAGGCTGCTTTCAAAAAACTGGCCGCTGGAAGAGAGCGCTTTTTTCACTCCGCCCGCATCTACTTTTTCATCGCTGTGCAGGGCCGGGCTTAATGCCGCGGTTAGATTTGATTGTACGGGTAATGAATTGGTTGAAGAGCTGGTTAAAGGGCTGTTGGGTTGAGGAGTATTAAATAGCTTTAAAGGTCCAGCAGCCATATTCAGGTCGCGAAATTGATGACTAAGGGCGGTAAGTGATAACGAGGGGGCCGAGCTTTGCAGTTGCCATTGCCCTTGGGTATTTTTAGAAATAAGCAGCATAGTGCCTTTGTCATACAGCTTAGGGCTTAAAATGTTTAATAACCCTTTGGCGGTGCTTAGCTGCAGTTGTACCAGTTGAAGCTCGGGTATTACCGGTTTTCCCAAGGTGGCGGTACTCGGTGGCACAGGTGTTTGTTTAGACCCTGCTATTGCTGGGTTGGCGCTTTGCAGAGCGGCGAGTGCAAGTTGTGTTTTAGCTGGGTCTAATATTTGGCTAGATTCCACTTTGGCCCAAGTATTTAACAGCTTGTGTAATTGCCCAGCGCGCACCATCTCGGCACTGGGAGCTGCGCTTGCCTTAGTATCGCTTGTGTTAGGGGCGCCTTCGGTAGGGGTTGTGGGGGGCGCTGGGCTTAGCTGTATTTTCATTTAATCATCAGCTTAGTTTAGTTTTTGCTCATTTAAGTGTAGTTGATGGTTATGTGGCTCATTTTTGGTGGTAAATCAGGTCTATATGGGCATAACGTGTATATAATGCTCCCCTAATACGAATACCTGATATGTGTTATCGGCCAAATAATAAAATATTCAAGCTCTAATCTTAGCTGATTAGAAATTGTAAGGAGATGGGGGTTTGTCCCTGGATACGTTTAACAAAGAGTGTGATACCCCCAATCAAGCTATTGATGGTGCCTGGCTTAGTGCTCGTGGATTATTTTGCGAACGTGACGAGCGTATTCTTTTCTCAAATTTAAACTTTGATTTTTTTCCAGGTGACATAGTGCGCATTGCAGGCCCAAATGGTGCCGGTAAAAGCAGCTTAATGCGTATTTTATTAGGGTTGTCGGCAGGGTTTGACGGGGCGCTATTTTGGCACGGCCAAGACATGAACAAGTCGCTTTACGATTTTCGCAGTCAATTACTGTATTTAGGGCACCAAGTAGGCGTGAAAGGCGGACTTACCCCCGAAGAAAACCTTGCTTGGTTTAACCCTAAAGCCAGTCAGACGCAAATATTTACAGCATTGAAAAAAGTGGGTTTGGCAGGCTTCGAAGATTTGCTCACCCATGGATTGTCGGCTGGACAGCAACGCCGTGTAGCATTGGCCCGTTTATTTTTATGTGATAAACCTTTGTGGATTTTGGATGAGCCTTTTACCGCCATCGATAAAGAGGGGGTCGCCGAGCTTGAGCAAGTGGTAATTAACCACGCTCAAAATGGCGGTTTGGTTATTCTTACCACTCACCATGAACTGAACGTACCGGTTAAAACCGTCATGCTGGGCACTCAGGAAAGCGAGATGCCGTTATGTTAATGGCGTTATTAAAACGTGATTTACTCTTAGCATTTCGTGCTCGCGGAGATTTATTGAACCCGCTGATGTTTTTCATGATCGTCACTAGCCTGTTTCCCTTGGCCGTAAGTCCTGACCCTAAGCTACTGGGGGTGATTGCTGCTGGTGTGATATGGGTGGGTGCGTTACTGGCCACCTTATTGTCATTGGATTTAATGTTTAAAAATGATTATGAGGATGGTTCATTAGAGCAAATGCTACTGATGCCCCAGCCCGTCATGTTAATGGTATTAGTAAAGGTATTGGTACATTGGCTAGTGGCGGGTTTGCCGTTGGCTCTTATTGCGCCTTTATTAGGTTTAATGCTGGGTCTACCCAATGGGGGATTTCAGCCGCTGGTGATTAGTTTATTATTGGCCACGCCCATTTTAAGTTTGCTTGGATCTATTGGCGCGGGCCTTACGGTGGGGTTGCGCAAAGGTGGCATGTTAATGCCTTTGTTGATTTTGCCCTTGTATATACCGGTTCTTATATTTGCCTCAAGCTCAGTATTAGCTGGGGTTCAGGGCAGTAGTTATACAGGCCATTTAGCCTTTTTAGGGGCTTATCTGGCCTTAACCTTAGTGATTGCCCCTGTGGCAACCGCTGGGGCATTACGCATTTCGTTAGCACGTTAAGATTTAAGGTTTATTAAATATGTGGACACGACTTAAACGCCTGTATCACAAGATGGGCTCACCTAAATGGTTCTATGAGATTACATCCCAGTGGTCTCCTTGGATTTTACTAGTGGGCAGCGCCTTAATGCTTACGGGTATTGTGTGGGGGTTGGCCTTTGCGCCAGCCGATTACCTGCAAGGTAACAGTTTTCGCATTATTTACATTCACGTGCCCGCATCCCTTTTAAGTCAAAGTGCTTACTTGTTTATGGCGGTAGCCGGTCTAGTGGGTTTAGTGTGGAAAATGAAAATGTCGTTTGTGGTGGCTAAAGTGATTGCGCCCATCGGTGCAAGCCTTGCCATAATGTCGCTATTAACCGGCGCTATCTGGGGTAAACCTACCTGGGGTACGTGGTGGGTTTGGGATGCACGCTTAACGTCTATGCTTATTTTGTTGTTTTTGTATTTTGGTGTTATTGCCATTTACAACGCCATCGAAAACGACGAAATGGCCAATAAAGCCGCTGCCATCCTGTCCATAGTGGGCAGCATTAATATCCCCGTGATTAAGTACAGTGTTGAATGGTGGAACACGCTGCATCAGCCAGCCACTATTACCCTCACTAAAAAGCCGACTATGGCCCCCGAGATGTTTATTCCGCTTATTCTCACCATTCTGGCTTTTTACTGTTGGTTTGCCGTATGGGTATTTGCGCGCACCCGCAACGAGATCTTATTTAAAGAACGCAAAACCAATTGGGTTAAAAAATTGCTAAATAATGACAAAGGGGCGCAACTTTAATGACTACTTGCAGTCTTACGTCGCTCGTACCAAGCGGGAGCCTTACATATGTTTTTTGAAGATTTCGCAAGTTTCGCCGCAATGGGTGGCCATGGCCTATATGTTTGGCTTAGTTACGGCATAGCCACTTTGATAGTGGCCATTAATTTTGTAAGTCCTATGTTAACCCGTAAAAAAATTATTAAAGATATCGAGCGCCAACTGCGCCGGGAGCAAAAGTAATGCATCCGCAAAGAAAACAAAAATTGTTCATTATTCTATTTATGCTGGCGGGAATTGCTTTGGCGGTCACGCTAATGTTGGTGGCGTTAAAAGAAAATATAAACCTATTTTACACTCCTACTCAAATTGCAGCCGGTGAAGCACCTAAACACCGCACTATTCGTGCCGGTGGCATGGTAGTAGAAGGCAGTGTTACCCGCGGTGATGATGACTTAACCGTACACTTTGATGTGGGCGATGGTAATAGTGTCGTGACTTTACGTTACACCGGTATTCTTCCTGATTTATTCAGAGAAGGGCAGGGCATTGTGGCGTTAGGGCAGATCAATGAACGTGGCGAATTTATTGCCAGTGAAGTATTGGCCAAACACGATGAAAACTACATGCCTCCTGAAGTGGCCGACGCCATGGAAAAAGCCAAGTATGACAAAAAATATGGCAGCGCAAAAAACAACGCTGAAAAAACGGATGTTAAACCTTCCACGGGGGCTTATTAAATATGCTGCCTGAATTAGGACACTTTGCATTAATCCTTGCACTGGCTTTTGCTGTGATGCAGTCGGTGGTGCCATTAGTGGGGGCCAGTAGCGGACGGGTTCACTGGATGTTAATGAGCCGCCCTTTAGTGTGGGGGCAATTTAGCTTTTTGTTAATATCGTTCATTATTTTAGCGGTCAGTTTTGTTAACGATGACTTCTCGGTGGCGTACATCGCTCAAAACTCCAATAGCCATTTGCCGGTGCAGTTTAAAATCAGTGCCGTATGGGGCGCTCATGAAGGCTCTTTGCTTTTATGGGTGTTGCTGTTAGCGGTATGGAGTTTAGCGGTGAGTATTTTTAGCCGTAACTTACCCTTAGATGTATTGGCACGTGCATTAGCGGTGATGGGCATGATCAGTGTGGGTTTTATGTTGTTCATGTTGTTTACTTCTAACCCGTTTGAACGATTATTGCCCAACTTTCCGCTTGATGGTCGGGACTTAAATCCGTTATTGCAAGATTTTGGCTTAATAGTGCACCCACCTATGTTGTACATGGGTTACGTTGGTTTCTCGGTGGCATTCTCGTTTGCTATCGCCGCATTATTAAGTGGTCGTTTAGATGCATCTTGGGCTCGCTGGTCACGTCCATGGACTACCGTTGCTTGGGCTTTTTTAACAGTAGGCATCGCGCTTGGAAGTTGGTGGGCTTATTACGAGCTTGGCTGGGGCGGCTGGTGGTTTTGGGATCCGGTAGAAAACGCATCCTTCATGCCTTGGTTAGTGGGTACTGCGTTAATTCACTCGTTGGCAGTAACTGAAAAACGTGGCGCTTTTAAAAGCTGGACTGTGTTGTTGGCCATATTCGCCTTTAGCTTAAGTTTGCTGGGTACATTTTTAGTTC
>JAPYOO010000229.1:0-2657 GCA_029938135.1 Bermanella sp.
GCATCAGCATGCACAACCCTGATACCGACGTATTCATGAAGTATCATCTGGCCGGCGCCTACGACAGCAATATTGCCTTACTATTAACCGTGGGTAATGATCGTACCGCCACGTTCCAACACATGAGCGAGGTATTACGTGTTACCGAATTACGCGGTAAAGATCTCGCCACCAACCTTGAATTTCACTACGGTTTAGTTAACTGGTTCTTGGGCAATAATATTAACGCCCGCCCAAGCACAAACTTTATAGTGCCATACTTAACCAGCGTGGGATTATTAAAACAAGCCGCCAATAATTTAGACTTAAGTTTTGCGTATATGCAGATCTGTGAAGATTCAATTGCTGCAACAACAGACGCTACAGGTGAAAACCAAAAAGCGCTTAAAGCAGTTTTTGCCCGTAAACAAATATTATTAACACGCCCACTTGCCATATTGTTAGAGGAACCACATCTTTTAGCGGGTTGGTTATCTATTAATCAAGACAAGTTCGCCATTGAAAATGGCAAAGTGACCTTTAAAACAAACCCTGTTCGTTTATTAGCCGATACCTATCATTTTTTAAACATGAACTACTGCGAAAGCAAACCCGCAGCAGACATGATTTGGGATCATGATAATGACGTTCTTATGGAATCCGTGGCCTTTTACGATGCGCTTAAAGAAAAACTGGGCACAGATGACTTTGAGGTTGCCATAACCGCTTTAGCGGGTAAGGCGCCCGCCGGCATTAACGCCGCGCAATGGGCTCAAGCCCAAGCCGCCCATGCTGGCTTCCAAGCTGGCTGTGAAATTTTAGCGGTACTGCCTTACCTTGCTCACACCACCGGCTTCTTTGATTTAAAGGTAAATGACAATCTAAGCATTGAAATCCCGAGCGCCTTGAACGATACCGATCTGCAAAAACAAATGGCCAAGGTATTAGTACCACCACCAGTGGCAAAGAGCGATGAGATACTTGCCGCCTCAGGAGGCATGTTCTACAGCTGTGAAGCGCCAGGCATGCCCGCGTTTGTTAAAGAGGGCAGCCATTTCAATACGGGCGACCCTCTGTACATTGTTGAAGTGATGAAAATGTTCAATAAAATTAATGCGCCTTTCAGTGGTACTATCTCTAAAGTATTAATAGAGACTGATGGCGAGATCATCAAAAAGGGTCAAGCACTTTATAAAATTGTACCGGATGAAGTGGCCATAGAAATATCACCCGCAGAAATTAAACAGCAACGTCAAACCGCCACTGAAGGCTTCTTGAACGCGTTATAAAGAAATGGAGTGTTAATGCACTCCATTGTTTAAATTCTGGATATTAGAAAATTATTTAAAGGACATCCCATGATTGTTGCACTTGATCATATTGCCATTGCGGTACCGGACCTTGAAAAATCCATAAAACGTTTTATGGAAGATTTTGGCCTACCCTACCAAGGCCGTGAAGACGTTGAGTCGGCTAAAACCAGTACGGCGTTTTTTCCATTACCCGAAACACAAATTGAATTGGTGCACCCCCTTAATGATGAGGGCCCCATTAAAGGCTACCTTGATAAAAAAGGGCCGGGTTTACACCACCTGTGTTTTCGCAGTGACAATATTGATGAAGACGTAGCCCGCTTAACGCAAAAAGGTTATCAATTTTTATCCGACGCCCCCACTATGGGCGCTCATAATTGCCGAGTTATTTTTATCCATCCTAGATCTTGTGATGGTGTTTTAATTGAACTTTCCCAACCACAAGACCCAACCCAAGATAGCCATAATAAGGGAGAGCATTAATATGTCCGATCCAAAGTACACCCTTAAAGAATGGCAGGCTTTAGCCACCAAACAAATGAAAGGGTTAACCCCCGAAGAAATGGAATGGCACACACCTGAAGGCGTGCCCATTAAAGTTTTGTACACCCAAGAAGATGTTAAAGATTTAGAATTTGCCAATACTATGCCCGGCATGGCCCCTTATGTTCGTGGGCCACAAGCGACTATGTACGCAGGTCGCCCTTGGACCATTCGTCAATATGCAGGTTTTAGTACCGCTGAAGAATCCAACGCCTTTTATCGTAAAAACCTTAAAGCCGGTGCACAAGGTGTCTCGGTGGCATTCGATTTAGCCACACACCGTGGTTACGATTCAGACCACGAACGTGTTACCGGTGATGTGGGTAAAGCAGGTGTAGCTATAGACTCTGTTGAAGACATGAAAATTTTGTTTGATGGCATTCCGCTGGATAAAGTTTCGGTATCCATGACCATGAACGGGGCCGTATTACCCATTCTGGCCAATTATATTGTGGCAGCCGAAGAGCAAGGTGTACCGCAGGAAAAATTATCGGGCACCATTCAAAACGATATCCTAAAAGAATTCATGGTGCGTAATACCTATATTTACCCACCTACACCTTCCATGAAAATTATCGGCGATATTATTGCCTACACCTCAGGCAATATGCCTAAATATAATAGTATTTCTATTTCGGGTTACCACATTCAAGAAGCCGGTGCTGATGCTGCGCTGGAGCTTGCCTACACATTAAGCGATGGCCGTGAATATGTGCGTACTGCCATTAATGCTGGCCTAGAAGTGGATGCTTTTGCACCTCGTCTGTCGTTCTTTTGGGGCATCAGCATGAATTTCTACATGGAAATTGCCAAGCTAAGAGC
>JAPYOO010000229.1:2757-5308 GCA_029938135.1 Bermanella sp.
CCATGGGGCGGCTCTTACATGATGGAAACACTGACACAAGACATGGCCGACAAAGCCTGGGAATTAATCACCGAGATTGAAGAAAAAGGCGGTATGGCAAAAGCCATCGAAGAAGGTTTGCCTAAAATGCGCATTGAAGAAAGTGCAGCGAAGAAGCAGGCCCGTATCGACCGTGGCGAAGATGTGATTGTAGGGGTAAACAAATACCTGCTTGATAAAGATCAAGAAGAAGAACTTGATATTCTGGAAGTGGATAACGTAGCAGTGCGTGAGTCACAAATTAAACGCCTTACCCAGATTAAAGCCACCCGTGATACTAAGGCCGTTGAAGCCGCACTAGCCGATATTACGGCTTCTGCAAAGTCGGGCCAAGGTAATTTGCTAGACTTATCTATAAAGGCCGCACGTTTGCGCGCCACCGTAGGTGAGATCAGTGATGCTATGGAAGAAGAATTTGGCCGTTACAAAGCAGAGTCTCGCACCATAAGCGGTGTATATGGGGCCTCGTATGAAGACGACGCTGACTGGCAGTCCATTAAAAAAGACATAGAAGCCTTTGAAAACACACAGGGTCGCCGCCCACGTATGCTGGTTTGCAAGATGGGCCAAGACGGCCATGACCGTGGTGCTAAAGTCATTGCCACCGCCTTTGCCGATGTGGGTTTTGATATCGATTTATCCCCCATGTTCTCAACCCCTATCGAAGTTGCCAAGCAAGCTGTAGAGAATGACGTCCACGTAGTGGGTGTAAGCTCACAAGCAGCGGGTCATAAGACTCTAATTCCAGCGTTAATTGCCGCATTAAAGGCACAAGGTGCGGATGATATAATTGTGGTTGCAGGTGGTGTGATCCCTAAACAAGATTACGACTATTTGTGGGATGCAGGCGTTAAAGGTATTTTTGGCCCTGGCACTAAGATTCCAGTGTCAGCACGTAAGGTGCTGGATGCTATTACCTTAGCGCAAAAAGCTTAACGCTAAATTGACAAAGCCACTGTAAATTTATAGGGACGTCGCTAAGCCATCCCTGTAAACTCAGCTCTGATTTAAGGGCTGAGAAAGCTCAATGCATTTACGTCATTGCACCTTAAAAGATATTAAAAAATACCTGAATTAATTTTAAACGGACTTTTAATGAAACACAGTAAACTCAATTTTTTCTTTTATGGGGGGGTATTATTACTGTCCGGTCTTTTCTTTTATATTAACTTTCGTCCACAACACCTGTTATTTGATGTATTACCGAACCTGAATCTTTTTCACTCATCATGGCTACAAAGCACGCTCTCTGAATCGCTCATAGATAGCCTGCCCAGTTTTATACATATTCTATTCATGTGCTTCTTTAGTGCGGCTGTTTTGGGTTTGAGTAAAAAAACAGCTAAAAATATTCCGTTAACCTGGTTAGCAATTGGAATATCACTTGAAGTGTTGCAATTAGGCTCGGGCACAGTGTTTCAAAAAGGTGTATTTGATTGGCTGGACTTAATAGCCTTATTTAGCGGCTTTCTTGTTAGTGTTGTGTTATTTAGTCCGATGGTAAAAAATAAAAGCGTGAGTACAAAAAGTCTATTGTTACCGGTACTGGGCTTTGGTGTCGCTACCTCTTTGGGATCTATGTTACTCGAAGACTGCCATGAAGACTTTGACCCTGATCATTGCGTAATTCCTGTCACACTTACTTGGGAAGAACTTAGAGCCGACATTCAGCCAGAGTATGGTGATACCGCTGTCCTTACTCGCCCAGGAAAAATTTATGCAAAGGACTACCTTTATATCGTGGACCAATACCGTGGTATTCACATATTTGATAAAACTGATCCACAAAACCCCATTAGAATTGCCTTCATTCCCGTGATAGGTGCATTAGAAATCAGCATCCAAGGCAATACCCTCTATACCAACAGCCTTATAGATTTAGTGGCCATTAATCTAGACCATGTATTTAATGCTTCATTCACAAATGATTCTTACACCCGAACCGAGGATATATTCTTATTACCTCGTAACACTGACTTCCTACCGGAAGGTAAAAGTGTAGATGGTATACGTTACGATCTATTTTTATCCGCTCGTCGCTACATAAATGTAAATGGGATTACTCAGATACAATATTACAAATCTGAAGGGCAGCTTGGCATCATCATTGGTTTTATAAATGACACCGGTCAGAAAGTCTTGTTTGGAGAATCCGAATGATGGTTACCAACCTATTTAAACTATTTGTAAGTAGCTGCGTTGTCCTATTAGTTGGCTGCTACGATTCATCGGGCAGTGACAGTGATGTAAGTTCAACCGGCACAGGTGGATCTACGGCTAAATTTGTCATTCAAAAAAATCACCTCATTACCGTAGAAAACAAGGTTATTAATGTATTTTCACTTGAAGAACCCTATGCCCCTCTGCACATTGATATTATACCCTCTCGACTGGACCTAGAGACTATTTCGCCGTTTGATGGGGATAAAATTCTCATCGGCACCGAGCAAGGCGCAGTCATCATGTTGCACGAACCACCTGGAACGTTATCTGAAGTCTCCTTCGCCGCACA
>JAPYOO010000230.1:0-1887 GCA_029938135.1 Bermanella sp.
ACACCTGTTACTAATAAACCAGGTGGCTGGAAATTAGTATGGAGTGATGAGTTTAACGCTCCCTTAATTGATTCAAGTAAATGGGAACATGAAATAAACGGTAATGGCGGAGGTAATAATGAACTGCAATATTACACCGAACGCAGTGACAACTCCTTTATCGATAATGGCAGTCTTATCATTAAGTCTAAAAAGGAGTCCTACACGGGTGTCGATGGAACACGCAGTTATACCTCTGCGCGATTACGCTCAATGAATCACGGGGATTTTTTATATGGACGCTTCGAGATAAAAGCCAAGCTTCCTGGTGGTCAGGGTTTATGGCCTGCCATCTGGATGCTTCCTACCGACTGGGTATATGGTGGCTGGGCCGCTAGCGGCGAGATAGACATTATGGAAGCGGTTAATTTAAACGGCACCGGCGGCAACGACGTTTATGGCACACTGCATTATGGTGACAAGTGGCCACGAAATGTACACACCGGTGACAACATCACGCCTGCCACAAGTGTTACCGACAACTTTCATGTTTACACAGTGGAGTGGGAAGAACACGAAATTCGCTGGTATATAGATTCTGAGCTGTATCAAACACAAACCGATTGGTGGTCTATTGCCGCACCCTACCCAGCCCCTTACAACCAAAAATTTCATTTATTGTTAAATGTGGCGGTGGGCGGTAATTGGCCTGGAAATAATATAGACGATTCTGCATTCCCACAAACCATGGAAATTGATTATGTTCGGGTTTACCAGCAGGGAACAAGCAATGAAGACGCTTCCCTACAAATAGATGCCTACGCCCAAATCGAAGCCGAAAATGCCAATACCATTCAGGGTGCACTCACTGCAAACGTCAGTGGCCGTAATGTGACTAACTACTTTAACGACGGAGACTTCCTTAAGTTTGAAAATGTGCAGTTTTCTGAAGCGGCAAATAGCGTTTCATTGATAGTGGCCTCGGGTAACAATAACAGCCAAATGGATATACGATTAGACAGTGTTGATGGACCGTTACTGGCCACTATGAATATTGAGCATACTGGAAGCTGGACTACCTATAGCGAACAAAAATTTAACCTGTTAATGCCTGTCACAGGCCGTCATGATATTTACATTTTAGCAAAACACCCTGACGGCGCCGGTGATCTAGATTATTTTAGATTTGCGACCCAAATTCTCCCAGAAAGAGAAACTGAAAGTGACAGCGGTAATACAGCCAGCACATTCACGACTATGTCATTGAATATTTACGGTCACGCCACTATGCCGGCAGCGGCCAATGATTACGCCGCTATTATCAATCAACAACAAGTAGATATTTTAGGGGTTCAAGAAGGTGTACAAGACTGGCAAATACAAGGCATGCCCACCGACTATAGTCGATCTCAACAACTGCAAGATGCATTAGGGAATTGCTGGGATAGGCGTTTCCAGATTTTCATCAATACCTGCCGCGGTAATGCTTTTATTGATAACGATCGCTTTGACTTAACCGACGGCCCTAATGTCGCTCGCACTGGAGAGTGGGCACGTGTAAGCCTGGGCAATCAAGAGCTGAACTTTATTAACGTGCACTGGGATCACCAAAGCAGTGAGACCCGCCTTGCCAACGCACAAGAAACCGCGGCGCAGGTTAATGGCAGTTTGTTAGCCACTGTCGTTGTAGGGGATTTTAATGCTGGTTGTAGTTCAGGCGAAGTGGCTGTACTAATCACTGCGACTCAGTTAAGCGCGGGGGCAAAAAGCGGCATCGATTGTATATTTATTCGCGGACTTACTGGCAGTGGGCAAGCCATTAACGCATCCCCTTCTGATCATCCGGCTATAGTGGCCGAGCTATTGATTACTCCCTAAGTTGTCCAAAATAAAAACTTGCTGCGAGCA
>JAPYOO010000230.1:1987-5297 GCA_029938135.1 Bermanella sp.
AAACTGCCTAAGAATTTTTTAATCGCTAACTGAGCACCGCAATTACCCTCTTCTTCATTTGAACTAACGGAACATTGATCAAAAACCGCCGAAAACGCAACATCGACATCCGTACCCACTTGCTCAGAGGCAGAGTCATTCACGATTTCAGTGGGTTTATTATCTTGTACTTCATTGGCCACTGTTTCTTTAATTTCTTCAATTTCTTCTTGTGATAAAGAGATGCCATTGGCTATCAATGAAATTTGGCGATCTAGGTGTGCTTGTACAAGCCCATTATTAACAATACCTTCACTGGTGACTGTTCCAGTTTGCTGGTCGCTTGCTTGGTTGTAACTGGTAAGGGTGGCATCGGCGTTGATTAATACATTACGATTATTAGCCGTCACTAAGTTTGCGCCATTAAAGGCATCTAATGTGATATCGCCGCCGACTGCCAGAAACGTAACCTCATCACCACTACCGTCTCCCAAGGTAATGGTGCGGTTCACGTTGTCTTGCCCATTTAAATGCGCATAAATAGAAACTTGTGAACCACTGCCGGTGGTTAAACCACCGCCTACATTTTGATCCACAGTATTAGTTGATGTAATGGCTACTGAATTTAACGCTCCAACAATTAAATCACCATCCGTCACCGATAATTCAATCAAGCCACTGCGCACACCGTTCCCTGTGGTATCGCTGGCCGAAATATTTGCGTTTATAATTAAGTCCCCAGCTAACGTGTTTAACACCACATTACCATTACTTGCATTCACCGCTAAGCTATCTGCGTCCAAGTCCGCAACCGTTAATCCGCCGGATGAATTAACCTGCAAATCACCATCTCCCGCCATAGACACATCCACTATAGTGTTATTAACATTAATGACTAAATTTTGATTACCGCTGATTTTAAGTAGCAGCTCTTGTGCCGATATAATAAGTACTTGATCTGTGTTTGTTACCTGCGCCCCCGTTAATGTTAATCGTCCAGGCAATGCTATAGCACTGGGCAAAACTATAGAGCCACTGTCACTGTTAAAAGTAATATCATTGGCGGCCACCAACGCATTCTCTTGCAAGGTAATATTACCACTGGTGGTATTGACCAACATTAAGCCGGCCACATCAACTTGCGCCAGTACAGTGTCGAATGTGCCACTGTTGAGTCGAACCTCACCGCTTGTGGTATTGCTCACCCTTATCTCTTGCGCCACTACATCTAGGTCTGCAGTAACCCCTCCCCCGCGAATGCCACTTGTTGCATTTAGAGTAACCACACCATTTATGGCTCTGGCGTCGTTACCTGTGCGTTCCAAAATATCAGTGGCACTGGTTACTGTAATCGCATCACCAGTGGCTGTGGATTCTAAACCCGTCAAAACCACTGCGTTGCCCGTTATATTAATGTGACCGACACCCGCATTTACACTATCACCCAGACTTAAAGACATGCTGCCTAAAGCATCAAGTGAAATATTACCGCCACCAGAATCAATAGATATATTCCCGGCGGTGGTTAGGTCGCCGCCCGCATCAAGATCCAGCAATACAGAATCATTCACGCTTAAGCAAAGTACACCACCTTCACATACATTTGCATTAAGTGTTAAATTACCACCAGCATTTAACGCAACTGTACTGCCACCCATGCCATCAAGATTAAGATGTGAATCCAACGCTAAATTACCGCCTGTATTCACAGTAATACTGCCCACATTAGACAATTGGGTAATACTTAAATCATTAGATTCATTAATGACAATGTCACCACTTGTATTATTAGTGGCACTTAGACTTACCACGTTAGTTTCTAACCCAGCAATACCTGTATTGGCCGTTAAAAGCACACCACCGAACGTTGCAGTAATATCTATGCCCGCTCGATTTAAAATATCGGTAGCACTACTTATCTGCACCGCGGTCGCGGAAGAACTAGTGCTTTGAATGCCCGCTATTCGTACTGCATTACCGGCGATGGCAATATCGCCATTTGCAACTAAAGAATCACCGGCATTAAACGTGACACTGCCCACGGCATCTATATTTATATTCCCCGCCCCACTATGTATCGTAATATTGCCAGCTGTTGTAAAATTACCACCTGCATCAAAATCTAATGTTACGCCATCATCTACCGTGGCACAGGTTGCACCACCTTCACACACATTGGCATTAAGCGTTAAATCACCGGTGGCATTAAGTGTTAAAGTATTGCCATTCATACCGTTAAGATCAAGACTGGAATCTACGCTTAAATTACCTCCGGCATTCACCGTAACCCCACCAACACCGGTGAGCTGAGTAAGGCTTAAATCATCTGTTTCGTTTATGGTAATAGTGCTAGTGCCACTGGTAGTAAGGGAAAGACTATCAAAGCTGCTGTCAATAGTTATGCCGCCCAGTGAATCACTTAAAGTAATGTCTGCCGTCGTTCCGGCCAAACTAATAGCACCAGAAAGATCTGTTATTATGTTGGCGCTTAGAGTTAATGTACCGTTTGAATTTAGCCCAGCATTAGGAATGGTTAGCGTGCCTCCGGGGCTTAAATTTATATCACCACCGATATTGGTCACCGAACTTAAAATTAAATTGTTATTGGCTAGAGTAGAAACCAACGTAAAGCCGTCAATCACATTTACATCAACAAGTTCAAGGTCATTGCGAGTATCAATTACTACATCGCCACTAACAGAATTAATCACTGTTAATTTATTTGCGTTAACATCAAAAGAAGCGGTAGCTCCTGTTGTACCAAAAATACCGCTGGTGGCGGTTAATACAACACCGCCAGACGTGGCCTCAACATCCACTCCCGCTTGGTCTCTAATATTAGTCGCGCTATTAATTTGCACTGCAGTGGCAGAGCTACTGGTACTTTGAACGCCGGTAATACGTACCGCATTACCGGAAATACTAATATCTCCGTCAGAAACAAGGGTGTCGCCTACATTTAATGTGACACTTCCCACTGCATCTAAGCTTACATTGGCCGCACCGTTGTTAATCGCTATATTGCCCAGGGTATTGAAATTTCCGCCTGCGTCAAAGTCCAATACGACAGCGTCGTCTACTGCGGCACAGGTTCCGCCCCCTTCGCAGATATTTGCGTTAAGCGTTAAATCCCCCGTTGCATTAAACGTTAACGTGCTGCCATTCATGCCGTTAAGATCAAGATTGGAATCAAGGCTTAAATTTCCAGAGGTATTAATGGTAATGTCGCCGGCATTTAATAGTTGCGTGATACTTAAGTCATCCACCTCATTAATGACAATGTTGCCACTGATGTTATTAGTAGCGTCTAAACTTGCCACCTGTATTTCTA
>JAPYOO010000231.1 GCA_029938135.1 Bermanella sp.
ATTGAACTTGCGATAGCTTACAACGCTAAAGTCGTTTACCCTTTTTCTTCTGCGCTTGTGCAAATAATCCCGCCATGCCACCACCACTGGTTTCACTTGCAGGTGGTGCGCTGTGCGTGCGTTGCGGCGCACGCCCTTTAGGTTTGCGATCACCTCTGGGCGTGGCTTTTTCAGCTTGGTAGTCTTCTGCGTTATCGCTCATGCGCATAGATAGGGCAATACGTTTACGCGGCGCATCTACTTCCATGACTTTCACACTGACTACGTCACCGGCTTTTACCACTTCGCGAGGGTCATCGATGAATTTGTCGCTCATCATGCTGATGTGCACTAAACCATCTTGATGCACACCAATATCTACAAATGCGCCAAAGGCGGTTACGTTAGTGGCGACACCTTGCAAGACCATGTCGTCACGTAAGTCTTTAATTTCTTCTACGCCTTCTTTAAATTCGGCGGTGACAAATTCAGGGCGAGGATCACGGCCTGGTTTTTCTAGTTCTTTCAGAATATCTTTAACGGTAAGCAAACCCACGTCTTCGCTGGTAAATTCACTGGCGTTAACCGCTTTTAAGAACGCGCCGTCACCCATAATGGATTTCACATCGCGATTAGCGGTGGTGCATATTTGCTTAACCACCGCATACGATTCAGGGTGTACCGAGCTTGAATCTAATGGGTTTTTTGCATTGTTAATCTTTAAGAAACCCGCGGCCTGTTCAAACGTTTTAGCGCCTAAGCGAGGTACTTTTTTCAACTCGGCGCGGCTCTTATAAACGCCGTTCTCTTCGCGATAGGCCACGATGTTGTTGGCGATGGTGCTATTTAAACCCGATACTTTAGTTAATAGCGGCACCGATGCCGTATTTAAATCCACACCCACGGCGTTTACACAGTCTTCTACCACCGCACTAAGTGAGCGCGCTAATGCACTTTGGCTTACATCGTGTTGGTACTGGCCTACACCAATGGCCTTAGGTTCAATTTTAACAAGCTCGGCCAACGGGTCTTGTAGACGACGGGCTATGGAAATAGCGCCACGAATAGTTACATCTAAATCTGGAAATTCTTTAGACGCCAACTCAGAGGCGCTGTAAACGGATGCGCCCGCTTCACTGACGATAATCTTTTGCACGTTTTTAAGCGCTGGATTTTCTTTTAAGAATTCTGCGACTACTTTGTCAGTTTCACGGCTGCCGGTGCCGTTACCAATAGCAATGAGCGTAATATCATATTTTTCACACAGGGCTTTCAAAACGGCCTTACTTTGCGCTACTTGGTTTTTAGGGGGCGTGGGGTAAATAACCCCGTGGTCTAACACTTTACCGGTGCCATCCAGTACCGCGACTTTACAGCCCGTACGTAAACCAGGGTCTAGACCGATAGTCGCTTTATGACCCGCTGGGGCGGCCAGTAATAAATCTTTAAGGTTGGTGGCGAATACATTAATGGCATCGTCTTCGGCGCTGTCACGCACTTTACCAATGAGCTCGGTTTCTAAATGTGTCAGTAGTTTTACACGCCACGTCCACTTAACCACTTCGGCTAACCATTTATCGCTGGCACGGCCCTTTTGTTCAATACCATAAAAGCCCGCTACCATGCCTTCACAAGGACTGGGCGCTAAGCGGTCGTCTGGATCACCTACAATTAAATTGGCCGCTAGAATACCTTCGTTTCGGCCCCTTAGAATTGCTAACGCACGGTGACTAGGCACTTTTTTAAGGGCTTCGTCATGTTCGAAATAATCCTGGAATTTAGCGCCCTCTGCTTCTTTACCTGCCATAACACGCACACTTAAGGTGCCGTCATCCCAAAGAAAGCTTCTTAGTTTTTGCAGTAAGTCAGCGCTTTCAGCAAAACGTTCCATTAGGATAAATTTAGCCCCATCCAGCGCCGCCTTAATATCGGCGATGCCTTTGTCGCCATCGATAAAGCTGGCACCATGTTGCTGCGGGTCAAGGCTTGGGTCACTCAATAACGCATCAGCCAATGGTTCAAGACCGGCTTCAATGGCTATTTGCCCTTTAGTACGGCGCTTTTGCTTGAAGGGTAAATACAAGTCTTCCAGACGGTTTTTGGTGTCGGCGGCTAGAATTTGGCTCTTTAGCTCATCACTCAGCTTGCCCTGCTCGTCAATACTTTTAAGAATGGCGGCGCGACGCACCTCCATTTCACGCAAATAGCGCAGACGCTCTTCTAGGGTTCTTAACTGACTATCGTCTAGCTCACCGGTCACTTCCTTACGGTAGCGAGCAATAAAGGGAACCGACGCCCCCTCATCCAGCAACAGCACGGCGGCGGCAACCTGATTAACGTGTACATTTAACTCTTGAGCTATGACTTGGGCAATACGATCCATGGGCGACTCACGGGTAATTATTATTGATTATATGGCGATGTTAATGCCGAGTTAACGATTCGGCTCAAGGATTATAAAGCAGTCTTAGGTTGAGTACAGCCTACGAATGACCTGAGAGAGTTATTCCATGACGCGGTCGGTCCTTTGCACTATGACTAAAGAGGGGTATAAATGCATAGTTAGCCAGACTCTAAGTCTCTCTCATTAGTCTATGCTGTAAGTAAGTCACCATAGGGCCATTCGTATGATGAAATTATTACCATTACTTGGGGTTATCCTCAGTCTCACCTTAGCCGCCCCCACCTTTGCGTTAACCCTTAATGGTATTGCTACTTATGAGTTGTTGCGTAAAGAAATTTACATTGCCTCACTTTTTTTGACCGAACCCACTGACAACGCCCAAACTATACTGACCAGTAGCCAAAGCAAACGCATGGCTATAAAGGTCACATCAAAACGTTGGTCTCCAAGACGTTGGTCGCGGATGTGGCAAAATGACATTGCCATCAATAATCCATTTGTAAGCGATGATGCGCTCATTAATCAACTGATGATGTTCTCGGGGTTTTTAGATGAGCCTTTAGTTCAAGGCGATGAAATCATCATCGATTATATTGTGGGTGCGGGCACCAGCATTAGTATTAATAATGTGCAAATCATCAGCACCTCTAGCGACAAATTATTTAACCTTTTAGTGAATGCTTGGATTGGCAAACTCCCCCCTTCGGGTGAGTTTAAGCGTCGTATATTAAGCACTGGAACCGATGAGTTAAGCCAAACACTTAAGTCACGATTTAATGGCGTGAATTACACCAATCAGCGCAGCCAATTAATTGCCTCTTGGATTAAAAAGCGTAAAGACAGCGAGTTAGCAGACATAAAAGCGAAAGCGAAAGCACTGGCCGATGTAAAAGCGGCGGCTCTGGCTGAAGTTAAAAAAGAAAAAGCCCTTGCTGAAAAGAATCGTAAAGAAAAAGCTCAAAAAAAGAAAAAAGCGGTCGCGGCAGCCAGGCCAAAACCGGTTAAAACCTATGTGGCTCCCAAGAAAGTCGCCAAAAAGAAGAAGCTCAGCAAACCTAAAAAAATTGCCAGTGTAAAACGGTCTAGTAAAAAGTTATCTAAAAAACAACTGGCAGCTCAAAGCCGCTATTACTTAGCCTTGTATCAGTGGGAATTAAAACGCGAGATTCGCAGCGCCATTGACTATCCACAATGGGCCCTTAAATTTGGCCAAAAAGGCACTGTAAAAGTAAACTTTAACGTTAACCGAAAAGGGGTTATCAGCAAACTCGTCAACGTTGACGAAAATATATCCGAATTATTATCAGCAGAAGTACAAAATGCGATTAAAGATGTAGCGCCCTTTATATTGCCCCCTGACGCATTAAAGGGCAGTAATTGGCCGGTGTCCTTTAGCTATAAATTTGACCCTAAAAATAGCAGCCAAGCTTATTTAAAGAAGCCCGTTATGCCCGCTTCTTTATCAAGCTCTAGTAAGCTTAGCCGGGCACAATATAAAAAAATATTAAGCCGCTATATAGATGAACTTAAGTCGATTATCAGTACCAACATTGAATACCCTGTGTGGTCTAAAAAATTAAACCATAAGGGCATGGTAGAAATTGAAATTAAGATAAATAGAGAGGGATTAGTGGAGTCTTCTAAAGACATTAGCCTGACTCGCCATGAAACCCTGAATCAGGAAGTGCGTGACGCCATTGAGAAATCGCAACCATTACCGACTATTCCTGACGAGCTGAAATTAAACTCAACGACCTTAAAAGTGAAGTATAAATTTAAGTAACAGTGCAATTTCATGTGGTTTAATTAGTGGAGGCGTTCGCCCTGAACGCTCCATTAAAGGCTGCACCTCGGCTCTAGCATTCGGCAATTGCTCCATGCATTGCTCTAATAAGTGACATCCTTGTCACGACCCTGATCACTCTATCAACTACATCCCTGTAGTCGTGCAATTTTAGACTCTTTAATTTAAGAAGTGTTCGTCCTGAACGTAAAAACCCGAGCAAGCTCGGGTTTTTTATTCATACGCTAAACAAAAGTTACTATAGAATTAAACTTTCGGCGCAACACCACGAATGGCGTCAGACACGTCGTATTTAGTAAAGTTATCAACAAATTGCTGCGCTAATCCGGCGGCTACTTCGTCAAACTTCGCTTGATCTTTCCAAGCATTACGTGGGTTCAATAACTGAGAATCAACACCTTCAACTGACTTAGGCACTTTCAAACCGAACACTGATGTAGTATCTGTATCGCAATCACGTAAAGCACCAGACTGAACCGCTGCTACGACTGCACGCGTAGTTGGAATAGAGAAACGTTCACCACCTGCACCGTTAGGACCGCCAGTCCAACCCGTATTCACAAGATATACTTGTGAATCGTATTCGGTTACACGCTTCATTAACAACTCAGCGTATTCGCCTGCTGGACGTGGGAAGAAAGGAGCGCCAAAACAGGTAGAGAATGTAGACTTAAGACCTTTAGATCCGCCCATCTCGGTAGAACCTACCAATGCTGTGTAACCACTTAGGAAGTGATACGCCGCTTGCTCTTTAGAAAGGATAGAAACAGGTGGTAATACGCCCGTCATGTCACATGTAAGGAAGATAACCGCTTTAGGCTCGCCCGCTTGGTTTTCAAGCACACGCTTTTCAATATGCTCAAGAGGGTAAGCACAACGACCGTTTTCGGTCAGACTTACATCGTTGTAATCGGCAACGCGTGTTTCGCTGTTCATCACCACGTTTTCTACGATGGCACCAAACTTAATGGCATCCCAAATAACCGGCTCGTTCTTTTGAGAAAGATCGATGGTCTTAGCGTAGCAACCGCCTTCGATGTTAAATACGGTGCCTTTGCCCCAACCGTGTTCGTCATCACCAATAAGGTAACGGCTTTGGTCAGCAGACA
>JAPYOO010000679.1 GCA_029938135.1 Bermanella sp.
TACACTTCCAGCCCTACACCGTCTAAAATCAGCCCATTGTCTTGAGCCACGGAATTTCGTTGCAACCTTAATTCTTTAGCGCGCTTTTTCTTGCGCCTCACCGCCCACATATACACTCCGGTAAAACTTAATATCAAAGGCATTAACCCTGCCACACACCACACAACACGAACTGTCATGCCGCCAAACAAACCAAAGTGCAGTGGCCTGAATGTATCTAAAAACACATTCAAAAAAGGCGCTGTGCGTATATCGTAAGACGACATAAAATCACCGCTGCTGCGATTAAAGGTAACACTGCTGGCATACTCACTGTTTAGCGGATTATTGGTATTCACGTCGCCGTAAAATGTGAAGTGAATATCTTCTTCATAGGGGAAAGTGATATAGGTGGTTTTAAAGGTTGAAAGCGACTTTTCTGCTTGCTTCTGTAAATCATCGATGGACAGTGAATCATTATATAAACGCTCTTGCATCACAAACGACTCACCGCTCTCGTGATGTTCGTATTCATGCAATAAATGCGCGATATTCCAGTAAGCACCTGTGATGCCTAATATTAAAAAAATAGGCGCGCTAAAAAAACCTACCTGCTTGTGAAAGTCGCTAAAAAACAGAATACGCCTAGCGCGCCAACGTATTTTAAATAACGATTTCCAGAATTTTTTATATAACATTAATCCGCTAATACCCAGAACAATTAACAATAATGAATAAATCGTGGTAATCACTAGGCCCCTATCATCTAATAGGAAATTAGCATGCAACTCTAACAGCCAGTCGGTAATGAAATCGTCATTTTTAGCAGGGCTGGACAAAACAGAGCCATCAAAACCATTAACATAAATATGTCGCCAATCTTCTGTGCCATTTGGCATAAGGTATACCACATCGGACCTTTCTTTATTCTGAAAGAGTACCCATCCCACAATTTCGTGGTTTTCAAACTGCCCGTTAATATTATCTTTTAGGGTATCCATAGGCAGTCTCTGCCCTTGATCAGATACCGTCACCATGTGCGGGCGTATTATATTTTC
>JAPYOO010000232.1 GCA_029938135.1 Bermanella sp.
GGTACCGGGGCCGAGGTGCAACGACCTTTGGCCACCGTGGTGATTGGTGGCATTATATCCTCAACTATTTTAACCTTATTTGTATTGCCTATCTTGTATGGTCTGGCCCACAAAAAAGACAAGCTTAAAGTCGCTGTAGTAAATAGCTAGGCTGATGACAAGGTAATAATATGGCATTAAAAGATTTACTGATGGATAAGTAACGAGTCATAGATAAAAGCGCCAACCTGATAGGGCTGGCGCTTTTTTTATGGCTGTTGCTTGGATGTTATAAGTGGGTCTATCTGATTACGCTGCTGTAACCAATCAGCAACTTTTACAAAGACTTCTTTTTTAGCGGCGCTGCCACGAATCAATTGCCCATGACTGAAGTCTTTACTAAAGCCATTGGCTATTGAACACTCTTGCCATGATTTATCAGCGCTTGCCAACTGAGTAAATATTTTTTTACAACCTGATGGTGGCGCTATATTGTCATTGCCCCCCGCCATAATTAACGCCGGCACCGTGAGTGCACTTAAGCCTTGTAAATAATCAAAACCATCTGTGCCCCGCCATTTCCGCGTAATATTCCATTCAGCCCATTGTGCCAGTAATTGCGTGGGTTCACCTTCGGTACCCACTGACGCCATCGACTTAGGAAAATGCCCTAGGGTCTTAGTAATGAACCACAATAACGCGGCGCGGCTTTTGTATTTTAACCCTATCGCTCCATCGGTGGCCTGTGCACCCAATGTGACAATACTTGCGAACAGTGACTGTTGAAGCGGGTTACGCGCTAAATGCATAAATGCTAAATGCCCGCCGCCACTATGAGAGACCCAGTGTAATGTTTTATGTCCAGTCTCTTTTAAAACCGTTTGTATGGCCAAAGGTACATCTTCAAAGGCCGGAAACTCGAAGTTTTGTTTTTTACTAAACGCCTGACTTTCACCATGACCACCCCAATCTAAAGACCAGCAATCAAATCCTAAAGCACACAAATGCTGGGCCAATTCATTCACGGTTTGTGCATTAGACATAGTGCCGTGAACAATCATAATAGGCAGGCCAACAGGGTTTTTGGGCAATAACCGATGTAAGGCAATACTGCCGCCCTTGGGCAACTTTGTTTTATAGGTTTGTTGCTGCATGTTAATGGTTTAACCTTTTATACTTTTCATTTATTACTATTTATTTTTATTCGTGATTTGTATAATCAACCGTATAGCTTTCCTGGACAAAGTCATTGGCAAAACTTTTTACCCTACCCTGTTTTAACCTAATGTCTTTTGATGTTTTACCAAATAACGAAATACCATCACCCAACAATACTGGAGCACGGGTAATGGTGAGTTCGTTAATTAATTCAAGATTAATGAAGCCCTGAATAGTATTACCGCCATCAATATAAGCATGTTTATGGCCTTGTTTTTCTAGTCCAGAGATTAAAGCCTTTATATCACCCGAGTACATATTTACTTTATTTTTTAGGTTAATTGGCGCGACTTTTAAACTATTGCTTAATACATAAATGGGCAGCTCGCCGTAAGGCCATTGATCGTCGGTAAGGTTCATGCTGTCTATCATTTCCATGCACTTTCGACCCATGATCATGCAATCTACAGACTTTATGTAGTGATTAAAGCCCATATCGGCCTCATCACCCAAATCGACTTGTGAGTTGCCTGCCGCCATTAACCAATCTATATTACCGTCGGACTTAGCAATAAAACCATCAGTACTGGTGGCAATAAAAACCGAACACTTCATGGTGTTTTCCTTTTGGTTTAGACATCTTATAGCCGTGTGAACAAGAGTAATTTTAAGTATGGCATTTTGGAATTATAGAATTCAACTGTTTACTGACATTGCTGCCCAATATTCACAGTATTGCGCTAAAGCACAGTCAAAAAACACTCCATCAGTCAATATTCAGGCAACTAGAGGTGCCAGCATGAATAGTTAAAATTATAAATTTAGCAGAGTTTTAGGGTAATACGCAACGCTAGGGGATTGGGTAGAATAAGTACATCTTACGGTAGGGAAACGCATAAATTTAAGCCCCTGTATAATAGGAGCCTAAATCTATAAAGAGTTTAGCGCTTACCCTGACGGCGTATAGCGGCAGCAGTGAAGTTTTTACGTTTCACTTGAACGCCAAACTTGAACGGGTCACGTTCTTCGTTGTTAAGCTCAACAATATAACGGCCCGAGAATAAATCATAATTAGTGGTTGATACATACCAAGGCGTGTTGGCATTTACAAACTGCAAGGCATGACCTTCTGATGCGCGCCATAGCTGGCCACGGTTATCATAGTGATCGGCAATGGCAATCTGCCAGCTGTCTTCATCTATGTAGAATGTACGCTTGGCATAGACGTGACGTGAACCTTCTTTAAGCGTGGCTTCTACCTTCCATACACGATGTAATTCGTAACGGGTGTGGTCCTGGTTAATGTGACCAGTACCTACGATGTCTTTGTACTTAACTTTTGGATCGGCAAGCTTGTACGCGTTATATGGGATATATATTTCTTTTTTACCCATAAGCTTCCAATTGTAACGGTCAGGTGCACCGTTAAACATGTCTAGCTGGTCAGAGGTACGCAAACCTTCTGTGGCCGCTCCTGGTGCATCGTAAGCCACTTGAGGGGCACGGCGAACACGACGTTGGCCAGCATTATACGTCCATGCCATACGTGGCTGATTTACTTGGTCAATGGTTTCATGAACCAGTAAAACGTTACCGGTTAAACGGGCTGGGGATTTAATCGCTTGTGTGTAATAAAACAATACATTGTCATCGGACTTGGCGTTGTAACCGTCTTTAAGATACTGAGGCGCCGTAAGCTGACTGCGTACTTTAATGGCAAAGAATTGACCATCACGCTGTACAGGAATTTGTGCGGCGTTACGCTGAATAGAACCACCGCGGTAACGACTTACGTGGTTCCAAATAACTTCCAAACCACTTTGAGGAATAGCAAAAGGCACGGTTTCATTAAAGTTAATCATGCCATTACCGCCGTCAACCAATTCAGCTGTGGTGGCGTTTTGCTTAGCCTTGCTATAAACGTCTTTAGGGAAAGACGCAGTACGGTAAGTCTTGTAAATCGGCATCTTATACGTGTCAGGGTACTTTTTGAAAAGTGCGATCTGACCGTCGCTAAGGTTTGCTTTGTACTGATCAAGATTGGCCGCCGTAATAGTAAACATTGGCTTTTCATTGGCGTAAATATTGTTTAATGGATCTACGCTGTTGCTGGCTTTTAGGCCGCCTTGGTAACTTGGGATAGTACCGCTTTTATTGGCCGCTTTTTGTGCGCCAATAGCTGTAAGTTCGCCACCTAGTTTAGCCGCTTCTTGGCTGGACACTTTAGCCCAAGCACCACCACTGGCCATAGCCAATAATAGTAGCGAGGTAGTATAGGTTTGTAATTTCATATTTTTTAACCCTAGTCACGGGTAAGCTGGGCTTGCCCGTTTTATATTATTATTATTTTCTGTTAGGGCGTTTTTAAAAACCGCCCTTCAATCTAAATTCTTTTAGTTTTAAGAATTAGAACTGCATACCAACTGAGATAGACGCGAAGTCGCGGTCACTTACTTTAGTCGCATCGCCATCCATATACTGAGTGTAGCTAATCGCTGCATTATACTTCGCTAGGTAGTCGGCTTTAAGCGTTAGACCAAGAGACTTCTCGCCCTGGCTAAATGCTCCACCTGGATTCGGTGCGTAACCTTCAATGTCATGCTTCCAAGCCAAAATAGGGGTAAGATTTACACCAGCAATTACGTCAGAGTACTTCGCTACAACACGAGCACGGTATCCGTATGAGGATTCTGTAACGAAGCCATCATCAGTTCCTTCATAGACGCCAGACTGGCCAAATTTAATGGCATCAGCACTTTCGTCGAAATCATGAATAAAGGTATAGCCGGCTTCACCAATTAGAATAACTCGGCTAGCACCAGCAAATTGATCAATAAACTTAATCGCGGTTACCTGAGCTTGAGATACATCAAAAGAGCGAGAGCCATCTATAGTCGTGTTTGTACCACCTGGACCACCGGTAGCTAACGCTGCCTGAATATCAGCATTTAGGTCAGCTGGTGCGCCGCCAGCTGCAGTACCAAAGGCTAACGTTCCACCTATTAGATCGTTGGCATTAATTTGAATGGGCAAATCTTTTTTGTGACTGATTTCACCAGACAACGCCATAGAGCCCACGTTGGTTGCAAAACTTAAACCCGTAATTTGAATATCTTCGGGGTACTCTACAAAATACGTCGCTCCACCCGTTGGACCACCACCAGTCAAACCGGTAATGCCACTGGCTATTGGTAGTCGGCTATGAATATTCATTGCATAGAAACCTAATTCGGTATCCCCTAGCAGGTATCGAACTGCCATACCAAATTGACCCTCATTCTTTGGATTACGAATTCCATCATCGTTACGTAATAACGCAGCCCCTCCTAGGTTCACTAAACCACAACCTTCAGCAGCATAATCATTAGTAGAAAAATACGTTCCACAACCTGGGATGACGCTCTCCTGATATTCAAGTTGGTAAAAGGCCTCTACACTTACATCGTCAGTCACACCTATATTGGCATACGCCATGTTCACCGGAATTAGACCTTCTTTAATTTCAGCACCCGGACGGCGAAAAGCACTCACATCTACAGGGTTAATGGCATTAATACCACCGAAGATAAACGTGCTCTCTCCCCAAGAAACAACTTGTTTACCCAATCGAACATCTAAAGGCATCTCGCCAAGTTCAAATTCACCATAGATGAATGCATCTAATATGGTCGCACCGGAGAACTTGGCGTATTCATTAAACTCAGAATCATCTAGTGTGCCGTCGTTATAATTAAATACTGTTATACCTTCTTGTGGACCCGCGGCAGGTCCCAAAGTGTTTACGGTTGCGGTTGGAGAATGCCCAGTACTTACTTGATTATTTTCAAGTGCACTGTCATACCAGTATTTACCACGAACAAAAGCGCCAACGTTTTTGTACGTCACTTGAAGATCATGACTACCTTTAAATATTTGTGAAAAAGCATCGCCCTTATTGTAGTTAGCGTTGCCATCATTCATATTCGCGCCACCAACGAGCTTGTCATCAGCTTCTTCTACACGCCAGCTAGACCCCATTGAGAACTGACTATCGAATGATCCTTCAATGCCACCCGTGTAAAACTCAAGACCATGAGCTTGCGCCGCCATAATCAGGGGTATGGCTGCCGCCAAGTATTTCTTTCGGCCTAAGGCC
>JAPYOO010000680.1 GCA_029938135.1 Bermanella sp.
AGGTGAACCGTGGTAGCACCTATGAAACCCTAAAAATCCTCGCCAACAAGGGCATTGTGAATTACCTGCCCAAAGGTAAACGACGTGTCTTTCAAGCTGAAAGCCCGGATAAACTTCTAGATATAGCCGAACAAAAACGTCAGCACTTGGAACAAACCTTAATTGAGCTAAAAACCGAAATCATTCCTGGGTTAAACCAACTTAAACCTGAGTTCAGCTCGGGTAACGTGCGCTTTTATGAAGGAGATGATGGCGTTGAAACCGTACTGCGGGACATACTGCAATGCGTGGGTCGGCAAGAAGACAAACGCTATTGTGTCATTTCAACATCGGCCATTCGTGATCATTTATACCGGCCGTTTCCCAATTTCACTAAGCTGCGGGTACAAAAAGGTATTCGGGTAAATGTATTGGCCATAGGGGAAGGGGGTGAGGATGCCGACTTGGCAGAACGTAAGTGGATGAAAGGAAAGGGTGATGCTTCATACATAGCTATTTACGCTTCAAAAGTTGCCATGATCAGTCTTGCGCGTAAAAACTATCCCGTTGTGGTGGTAATAGATAGTAAGGCCATAGCGGGTACCCAACAGATGATGTTTGATACTTTGTGGGGGGCTTTGTGATTATTTAAATGGGCTGTGAAGGTGCAGCCAAAGGCCAGGCCTTTTTTACAGATGATTAACTTCAAATCAAGCTCCATTAAGTATGTTTCCTGCCAGTCTTTGCAACGGGACGTTGCGGGGATGGCAGGGAATATGGCTGATGGGGCAGAACATGATAACGGCTGAAGTGCTTGGTGCATTACAACCTGCGGGTAAACGGAGTATTACGCCTACGGCTAATGGCACCCTGCGTTTCTATTTAAGTTATCGCTGGCCATAAAAAAGCCGCCCTTATGTTTTCACACAAGGGCGGCTTTTTATTGGGACTCATTAATAACTAACGAAGTTAGAGATTAACGCATGCCCATTTTTTCGCGAATTTGCTGCAAAGTACGTAACTGTGCAGTGGCTTCCGCTAACTGAGAGGCGGCGC
>JAPYOO010000233.1 GCA_029938135.1 Bermanella sp.
TATTAAACCTGCAAACGCAGGTTTAATTTGTTAAGTTATTCTAATAAAAATAATGATATTAAAAAGCTCAGGATCAATTATGAAATGCATCATAGTGCGCAAGACACTGTTCGGTTTATGCCTGCTTAGCGCATCCTTAAATTCTATTCAGGCCCAAGACTTAAATAATACCGAAGTACCAGCCGATGTGGCCGAACTTTCCACCATTAACATACAAGGTCACGAGCAAAACACGCCCAAGATCAGCACACAAAAATTACTAAAAGTGCCCGGTGCCGGTGGTGACCCTCTTAAAGCGATTGAAGCGTTGCCCGGTGTGGTGTTAGGCGGCTTTGGTCCCTTTAGTATTCCCGCCATTCGCGGCTCCAGCCCAGACGATAATATTTTTATCACCGATTTTGTGCCCGTGGGATACGTATTTCATAACGACGGTTTCAGCACCTATAACGAAAACCTAGTGGAAGACTTTCAATTAAAGGCCGGCGCCTGGGGCCCAAAATACAACAATGCCATGGGTTCGGTCATGGATACCACATTGCGCGATCCTTACCATGAAGATATCACCAGCATATTGGATGTGAGTTTATTTAGAGTAGGAGGCATGATAGAGGGCGCCGTCGGTGACGACTCGGCATTTTATGCATCCTACCGAGAAAGCCTATTGCAGTTTTATGTGGAAAATATTGTAGACGAAGAAGAGTTGTCCTTCACCGAAGTGCCTAAAAACAGCGACTATCAATTAAAGTACCATTGGCAGGTAGATGGCAGCAGTAACTTGCGGTTGCTGGCCACAGGTGCCCGCGACAGCGTGGGCATAGAATTTGGCCCTGAATCTAAAGACCTGCAACACGAACCCGATTTAGCAGGCGGTTTAAACGCCGAAGCATTTTATCACAACCAGGCCATTCTTTATGACACTGTCATAGCCGGTGGTACCAGCACCATAGTGGCCTTCAGCCACATCGAAAACGATCAAAGTTTCAGCGTGGGCAGCCTAATCGATGTGAAAGCCACCGCGTTTGAATACCGTCTTAAAAATCATTATCAAACCCCCCTCAAAAACGGCGACACCCTGCACTATGGTTTAGACAGCAACAGCACCAATATTAAATATGATGTTACTGGTAAAGACATTCCCTGCAGTGACGAATTTGAAACTTGCCAGCCGGCCTCTTTAGGCCTAGATTTCACCACCCTGGATGACATCACTGTTAACAGCACTTATGTGTTTACTAACTATGAGTGGCTGGCCACGCCCTTTTTAGAGGTGTCTTTAGGCTTAGGTTCCAGTTACAACGATTTTACCCACGACATAACCGTGCAGCCCAGAATCAGCAGTCGATATGAATTAAACTCGCAATGGAAGCTTAACGCGGCCGTGGGGCGTCACACTCAATTTCACCGTGATATTCGCTTCATTGATAAGGAAGTGGGCACGCCAGATCTAAAAATCCCCAACAGCGATCATTACGTCTTAGGCTTTGAATATACCCAAGGAAATTCACTCAGCGCCAAATTAGAAAGCTATTATAAAAAAATAAATGATTTGGTCATTTCTAATCCAGCCTACGACAAGGTAAACAATCCTGATGTTGATCGTTATTTAAATGAGGTTAGCGGCAAGGCATACGGTTTAGAATTACTGATCAATAAAAACCTCACCGACAAATGGTATGGCTGGTTATCGGTGGCCTACAGTAAAACCAAACGCACCAATGAGCTTACCGGCACTAGTTTTAATTACGAACTGGATCGCCCTTGGATAGTGAACCTAGTGGCCAGTTATCAATACAGCCCTAAAACCACTATAGGTTGGAAATGGCGCTACCAGAGCGGCGCTTTAATAACGCCCATTAGCGGATCTAACCCTGTGGACAGCTTAGGTGAACTTGTTGACCTAAATGTAGATGTGCTGGGCGAAAAGGATGGGAATGACAACGACATTGGCGATGGCATTCCCGATAATCTAGCCGACGTACATTTATACGCTCCCATTAATGGAGCAATAAATTCTAAACGTTTACCCGCCTCACACCGCTTAGATTTCAGAATTGATTACGAGTCTACGGCCACTGCTACCTACTATTTTGAAATTGTAAACCTGTACAACCAACAAAATGTCAGTGGTTACGACTACGACGAAACATATGACACTAAAGAAGATGTAGTTTCCCTGCCGACCCTATTCAACTTCGGCATGAAGTTAACCTTTTAACTTCCCTGTTAGCACTAACGTGCTTAACTCAGTGCATGGACCGCAGTATAAAATGTGATATAAATCACGTTTTATACTTATCTATGCTTCTTTTGAGGAATATCTAAATACTTAATAGTTTCGTAGACTTCAAAACACTCACCTAAAAAAATAATAAATAAAATAATAATTAAAGAGAACAACCATGTTTCGTTTTACCGCGTTTAGCCTGTGGCTGCTAAGTTGTACAGCCAGTTTCAGCGATGAACTCCCCAGTACCATCACCAAAAACCCACAAGATGTGGCCGAATTATCCACCATTAATATTCGCGGTCAACAAACCAATAGCCCAAAGATCACCACCGAAAAACTACTAAAGGTACCTGGTTCAGGTGGTGACCCACTGCGTGCCATAGAAGCATTACCTGGTGTGGTATTGGGTGGTTATGGATCTTATAGTGTGCCTGCGGTGCGTGGCTCAAGCCCAGAAGATAATATTTATATTACCGACTTTGTGCCAGTGGGTTACGTATTCCACAACGATGGCGGCAGCACGTATAACGACAATTTAATACAAGACTTTAAACTTTTCGCGGGCGCTTGGGGTTCCGAGTATTACAACGCGCTAGGTTCGGTTATGAGCACACACTTAAGGGATCCCTACCCTGAAAAATTAATCACCACCCTAGATTTAGGTTTATTACGTGTGGGCGGTTTAATAGAAGGTGCTATTAGTGATGACAGTGCCTTTTATGCATCCTACCGGCGCAGTATGTTGGAGTTTTATGTTGAAAACTTCATTGACGAAGACGAGCTTACGTTTACCGAAGTACCTAAAAATACCGACTACCAATTTAAATACCATTGGCGCGTCAGTAACAGCAGCAATTTTCGACTCATTGCCAGTGGCGCACAAGACAGTGTAGAAATTAAGTTTGGTGAAGAATCTGATTTGCTACAACACGAACCCGGTTTAGAGGGAGGATTGGGCATTGAAGGGGCTTACCAATCACAAGCGATATTATTTGATACCCTATTATCCGGTGGCACCTCCGCTATTTTTGCCATCAGCCAAAAACAAGAAACCACCAACTTAGGTTTTGGCTCGTTGTATGACTTGGATGCGCAGGATTTTGAAAGGCGTTTTAAAAATTATTATCAAACGCCATTAAGCAACGGCGATCAACTCACTTATGGTTTAGACATCAGTAACAACAATGTGAAATATGTGTCTTCAGGTAAATTTAGCCCCTGTAACGCAGAGTTTGAAAATTGCCCGCCTTTTTCATTGGGCGACTCCTTCATTAGTAATGACGAACTAGAAATTAATGCCGGTTACGCCTTTGCCAAATATACGTTAATGGCCACGCCGTTTTTAGATATTGCACTGGGTTTTGGGGTAGCCAATAACGATTATTTAAAAGGCACCACCGAACATCCAAGGCTGGATATTCGTTATGAACTAAACAATAAATGGCTGCTTACCGCCGCCGCGGGCAAACATCACCAATTTCCACGACCGGTAGAATTTCGTTTCATTGCCAAAGACTTTGGCAATCCCGATTTAAAGATGCCCAATAGCGAGCATTACGTGGCAGGATTTGAATACACCCTAGATGACAGCATTAGTGCAAAGTTAGAAGTGTATTACAAAGACCTTCACGATTTAATTGTATCCAATCCGGATTTTAGCGGAGACTTTGAAAATGAAAAAACCTACTTAAATGCCGCCACCGGTAAAGCCTATGGGCTTGAGTTATTGATCAATAAAAACCTCACCGACAAATGGTACGGTTGGCTGTCGCTTGCTTACAGTAAAACCAAGCGTACCGACACGTTAAGAAATCTTAACTTTAATTACAGCTACGACCGTCCATGGATCGCCAATTTAGTGGCCAGTTATAAAAAGTCAAACACCACAACCTACGGTTGGAAATGGCGTTATCAAAGTGGCGATTTGTTTACCCCAGTAAACAGTGCAAAGGCAGTGGACGAATCGGGTGATGCGGTTGCGTTAAATCCAGGAGGGGAGCCTGCCAATTCAGACGATGTTTATTTATGGTTACCCAGTTATGCCGCTAAAAACTCTGAACGCCTACCGGCATCACATCGCCTAGATTTTAGAATTGATTACCAGTCTAAGCCTGATGCCAGTTATTACTTGGAAATCATTAATGTCTATAACCAGTTAAATGTTACCGAATACAAATACAGCGAAGATTATAGCGAGCGTGAAGAAGTGACTTCATTACCCACCATTATTTCTGTGGGCATGAAATTGGTTTATTAATAAAGGGCTGTTAATCTAGAAGAAGGCTAGCGGCTCACCCAAGCTTGCATGCGTTTATCCATATTTAAACGCAGCAATCTTAAGCCTTCAATCATCACGTTAAAGTGAGCATCAATCACTGCGGTACTTAAACTAAATACCTCATCGGCTGAGGTTTTAATGGTGTCATTGGAGAGCAAGTCTTGCTCAACCATTTGGCTTAAGCGTTCAAGTTTAGGCTCGCATAACAAGGCATCAATGAGCGAGCTGGTGATCTCTAACGCCTCTTGTGACAGTCCCTTGGCCTGTTCTTTAACAATCCCTTTATGCTTATGCAATTGATTCATCAAAAAGGTTAACCGCATTTCACTGCCCGCATCCATTTTACCGATGGCACAGGCCGATGTACCTAATGCACGTATTTGCCCGACCAACTCGATAAAACACGGCAATACTTCAAACACATATAAACTAAGGGCTTTGTGCTGAAAGTTAGTTTCAATTAACGCTTCGGCTTGGACACCTGTTTTAGCCACATAATGCAGCATCTGTTTCACCAAATGACTGTGCAGTTCAAAATTTTCAATCACCTCATCTTGGCGCCATTGTAAATGCACCGTTTGCCAAGCACTGCGAATATCACTCCACAGTTGCACATCAAACAAATCATGGGTTTGATTAAGCTGCCGCTCCAACTCTTTAAAGCGAGCGTTTACCTCTCGTGCCAATACCCGAGTTTTACTTTCAAATAACGGGTTACCGGCCAGCGC
>JAPYOO010000681.1 GCA_029938135.1 Bermanella sp.
GCCACCCCGTGTTCGGTAAAACACATCAGGGCTTTTTGTAAGATCTGTTGCTTTTTAAGCTCACTGCGCGCGCTGGACTTATGATTAGGCTGCGAATCCACCCTAGCTCCTTTAAATACTAACCTATTGGCCTGTTTGGCCTAAGGGAACAGAGCTTATCACACGCTCTAGAATCCTATATTAGTTACTGGGCCCTTTTATTGATTTTGCCACACCCAGAGCAAAACTAGAATATAATTCTAGAATTACATTCTAGTTTATGCGAAAGTCGAATGTATCGACATAGGAGAGCACCATGAAGACACTTGATATTTACCAACGCATGATCAAATTACCTTTTGGCCACCGTCTTTTTAGCAAGGCTATTTGTTTTAATGCCCCTTATTTCTCTAGCATTAAGCCACAGATTCAACAGCTAAAACCCAGCTTTTGCCAAGTGCACATGAAAAAGCGCCGTAGCGTTCAAAACCATTTAAAAACCGTGCATGCCATTGCCATGTGCAACATGGCTGAACTTAGCGCGGGCTTAATGACCGAAGTATCGGTGCCTAAAGGCGCTCGGTGGATTCCGGCAAGCATGGACGTGCAATACCTAAAAAAAGCCAAAACTCATTTAACCGCGGTGGCCGACGGCCGTAATATTGATTGGTCACAACCGGGTGAAGTGATTGTGCCTGTGGCCGTAACCGACATGCAAAATCAGCTGGTATTCAGTGCGCAAGTCCGCATGAATGTGAAACATGAAGCAGTAGGCAGCTCTATTAGGAACAAACAATGAATCTTTATTTTAGATTAATACTGGTGATTTTAAGGGCTTTACGCCGCGATACGATTACCCCCGCATTATTAGAAAACAGCATCACTGTGCGTATGATGCCCAACGACCTAGACATAAACATGCACGTGAATAACGGCCGCTACCTAACATTGTGTGACCTAACCCGAGTGGACTTTTTTGTACGCTCCGGTATTGCCGCCCTTATGCTTAAACATAAGTGGTCACCCATTATTGCCGAACATACTATGAC
>JAPYOO010000234.1 GCA_029938135.1 Bermanella sp.
GCCGACACACCTTCTTCTTCGTGAATGTCGGTTGGAATACCACGGCCGTTATCACTAACACTAATGGATTCATCTGGGTGGATGATCACTTTAATCTCAGAACAATGACCCGCCAATGCTTCATCGATACTGTTATCCAGCACTTCGAAAACCATGTGGTGCAAACCCGTACCATCATCAGTATCGCCGATGTACATGCCAGGGCGTTTTCTTACTGCATCTAGTCCTTTAAGAACTTTGATGCTGGAAGAGTCATATGTATTTTCTTCTGTGCTCATGAATCACTAGCTCCTAGCGGGTATTATTATTCGATACTGTACAGGTTAGATGTGCGCTGGAAATAATTAGCCCACACAGTTCTTTTATTCTTGTGCTTTTATTACCTATTGAGCGCCCTACTATTCAGGGGTAAGCGCTTCAACTAGATTCCCATGTTCCACGTGGAACTTTTTTACATTGCTTGATGGTGACCAGCAATCTGCAATTTGAGCGGCCTCAACTGCAGTAACAAAGACCTGACATTCTAATTCTTCTAGCAAGCTACATAAAGCTTTTCTGTGGGTAATATCCAACTCTGCGGCTAAATCGTCTACTAGGAAGATACAAGGGCTGGATGTGGCCTCTTGGTAGAGTTTTGCCTGTGCTAACTTCAGGGCACACACCACCATTTTCTGCTGTCCACGGGATATTACTTCAACCGCAGGTACACCCTTCACCTTTAAACGTAGGTCAGCTCTTTGTGGCCCTAGCTGGGTAAAACCCTGTTTAAGGTCACTTGCCCAGCCTTGATTCAATGTTTCTAGATAATCTTTGTCCTTCCCCCAGCCTTGATAGAAGCTCATGCTGACGTCTAGATCTGGGTTTAGGCTGTGTAGGTATTCATCGAATACAGGTTTTAAGCGGCTAAGATAAGATTTGCGCATAGTGGTTATTTGATTGGCAAAACCCGCAAGGCTTTCATGCCAAATTTGGCGTTCATTTAACTCACAACCGCCCTGCCTTAGTAAGGCATTACGTGTTTTATGGGCTGTTTTAAACTGGCGCCATAGTGAAATAAAGTCGTGTTCCACGTGGAACACTCCCCAATCCAGATACTCACGACGGAACTGTGGGCTGCCTTCAAGCAGTTTAAACATAGTGGGGTCAAGTAATTGTACGGGCAATAAACTGGCAAGTTCGGCGGCGCTGTGTAGCCACTCACCATTTAGCTTAATTCTACGTTCGCTTTTAGCTGTACGTTCAATGCCTAGCTGCTTACCATTAATTTTACAAAACGCCGTTAAGCTGGGCTTGCCGTGCTGAATGAGGAATTTTTGTTTATGGGTGCGAAACGATTTGCAGTAAGCCAGGTAATGAATACTTTCTAGTAGGCTGGTTTTACCGCTGCCGTTGCTGCCGGAAATAAGATTAATTTGAGGAGATGGGGATAAAGAAAGGGATGCGAAGTTGCGCATCCCTTGAAGTGCTAAATACTCTATGGTCACAAAGCTACTCTACTATTAACAGAGTAAGCGTTATAAACGCATGGGCATAACAACATACAAGCTGTCACCGCCTTCCACTTCTTCCATGATGGCACTGGAGTTTGCATCGCCCAATGTCATTTTCATGTCGTCGCCATTCAATACAGAAAGAACATCTTGTAAGTAACTGACGTTAAAGCCTATTTCTAATGCTTCCCCTTGGAATTCAACACCAATGCTCTCTTCGGCTTGCTCTTGTTCAGGGTTATTAGCCACAACTTGCAGGTTGTTGTCATCAAGCAGTAAACGTACACCACGGTATTTTTCGTTAGAAAGGATAGCTGTACGAGCAAAAACCTGACGCAACGCCTGACGGTCCGCCAGTAGCGTACGATTACCGTTACGAGGGATAACACGTTCGTAATCTGGGAATTTACCGTCCACTAACTTAGAGGTAAATGTGTATTCACCCACTTGAGCACGGATATGATTATTGCTTAGGCTTAACTCAACACTGTCATCCGCGCTGGTCATTAGCTTTGCCAACTCTAGTACAGCCTTACGAGGAACAATAACTTGAGTCTTACCTTCTACCGCAAGCTCAGTTTCTACACCACATGTTGCTAAGCGATGACCATCGGTTGCCACTGCGCGCAGCTGACTGCTAGTCACTTCTAACAACAAACCGTTTAGGTAGTAACGTACATCTTGCTGGGCCATGGCAAACGCGGTGTTGTCTATTACACGACGCAACTTGGCTTGAGGCAGAACAAAGGTGGTATTGGCTTCAATGTCGTCTACATTTGGAAATTCATTGGCAGGTAAGCTGGATAATACAAATTTACTGCGGCCTGCTTGTAGCTGTACTCGGTGTTCATCCTGGCTGATTTCAATGGTCGATTGATCAGGCAACGACTTACAGATATCCATTAGCTTTTTAGCTGGTACGGTTACCGCACCGTCAACACCCGCTTCTAATAAAAGTGCACGACCAATCATCTCTACTTCAAGGTCAGTACCGGTTAGGGACAGATTTGTACCCTGAACATCTAACAACACGTTAGACAGCACTGGTAAAGTTTGACGACGTTCAACAACGCCTGCAACCAATTGAAGTGGCTTTAACAGGGCTTCCCTGGTGATTGTGAATTTCATGCCTAATATCACTCGTTATTGGTCTGTGACCGCTGTAATTTTTATAATCTTTTAATCACGGCCAAGTTAATAAACTAGCCGAAGATGTAACCCGTTTTAACGATTACTTAACACCATTAACAATTCTTAGCTGGTTAATGATCTTAGTAAGTTTTTATAGTCTTCTCGAATGTCCGCGTTAGTTTCGCGTAATTCTTTAATTTTTCGACAACCATGCAATATAGTTGTGTGATCACGGCCACCAAACGCAGCGCCAATTTCAGGCAAACTGTGATTGGTTAATTCTTTACTAAGCGCCATTGCCACTTGTCTTGGACGGGCGATAGATCGAGAGCGACGTTTAGACAGCAAGTCAGACATCTTAATCTTATAGTACTCGGCCACCATGCGCTGAATATTATCAATACTGACCTGCTTGTCCTGCAATGCCAATAGGTCTTTTAGACTTTCTTTAATAAAAGGCAGCGTAATCTTTGAACCTGTGAAAGCGGCATTGGCAATAACCCGTTTTAAAGCCCCTTCTAGCTCACGAACATTGGAGCGAATCTTTTGCGCCACAAAAAAAGCGGCTTCGTGGGGAAGATCAATACCTTCCTCATCGGCCTTCTTCATTAATATTGCCACACGAGTTTCAAGCTCTGGCGGTTCAACCGCGACGGTTAAACCCCACCCAAAACGGCTTTTAAGTCGATCTTCAAGGCCCACTATTTCTTTAGGAAAGCGGTCACAGGTTAAAATCATCTGCTGACCGCCTTCTAACAAGGCATTAAAGGTATGGAAAAATTCTTCTTGAGAGCGCTCTTTACCGGCAAAAAATTGAATGTCATCTATTAATAGAACATCGATAGAGCGGTAATAACGTTTAAATTCGGTAATGGCGTTCAACTGCAACGCTTTTACCATGTCGGCTACAAAGCGTTCAGAATGCAGATACACCACTTTGGCGTGGGGATTTTGCTTTTGAATATGGTTACCCACAGCCAACATAAGGTGGGTTTTACCAAGACCTACGCCGCCGTATATAAAGAGTGGGTTATAAGAGCCTCCAGGGTTCTGAGAGACTTGTATGGCGGCCGCGTGGGCTAACTGGTTTGATTTACCCGCCACAAACGTATCAAAGGTGAAGCGTTTATTAAGACCACTTTGATGCTGAATACTGCCCTCAACCTGAACGGTACGAGGTCTGTCTATAATAGTAGTAGGAGCAACGGCCGCCACACGTGTTTTAGGCACGGGGGCTTTTGCTACCTTTTGAATAATAGGTTCAGGATGTACGGCGGCTTTTGGGGCTGGCGCTAGAAAGGCCGGTTTACTGGTTTGGTTTATATCCAGCTCTAAAGGTAATAGCTGGCCGCCATTTAATTCACTTAACAATGACTCTATGCGATTTAAAAATTTGTCTTTTACCCAGTCTTTAACAAACCGGTTAGGAGCAGATACCACTAAACCGCGCTCAGATTGATTCGCACGCAGAGGTCTTATCCAAGTATTAAACTGTTGTGATGGCAACTCGTCTTGCAAACACTTTACACATTCTTCCCACAATGCCAGCACGCCGGTACAACTCCACTCTTAATCGGTCGGCTATTGTACCTATATTAGATAAGTTATCCACAGATATGTATCACTAAGCATTGTGAATTACCTATGGGCAAATTAGGGATTAAAATGTGAATAACTCAAGTATCGATACCCCTTGTGTATAACCACCCCTTTTATCCTCACATTATACCCTTGTATTACCCAGCTTACTGACGCGTAATACAGGTCTTATAAAACCTGTAATCCATTGAAAACAAAGGGCTTAAAAGGCTTATCCACAGAAAATGCCTTCCCCTATAATAATAACAATAATAAATATAATACTTATCTATATACATATATATTTATAATATAAAAAACGTTAATCAAAAAAATAGAATTAAATTAATATGCAATCAGACTGAAAGATTCATTGAATGTGTTGATTATTTTCAATACAATTCGCTCCCTTAAATTTTATTGATTATTCATTTCGAGATCAGGTTATGAAACGTACTTTCCAACCAAGCAACCTAAAACGTAAGCGCAGCCACGGTTTCCGTGCTCGTATGGCCACCAAAGCTGGACGTCAAATTCTAGCGCGTCGTCGTGCCAAAGGCCGTACCAAGCTTTCTGCCTAAGACATGTCCGACACGAACTTCCCTCGCCAGGCCAGGCTACTGACCGCTGGGGACTTCAGTCGGGTATTTGAACGAGCAGATACTAAAGCCCAGACATCGCAATTCTTAATCCTTGCTAGACGCAATGATTTAGGCGTTGCACGAATGGGTTTAGTTGTGGCGAAGAAACACGCAAAGCGTGCAGTTGATCGAAATCAGATCAAACGCATTGTTCGCGAAAGTTTTCGTCATCACCAGTCTAAGTTAGAAAACTTTGATTGTGTTGTATTGTCCCGTAGTGGCGCTAAAGACTTGGATAAAATCAAGTTACGACACATGGTTGACCAACTTTGGACCAAGCTAGGTCAAAAATCGAATGGCAACCGTTCTGGATCAAAACAACGTAAAAAAGTCTGAGTTCACTTTAGCAGCTCATATTATTGCGTTACCGGTTCGATTTTATCGTT
>JAPYOO010000682.1 GCA_029938135.1 Bermanella sp.
GTAGCTGATTTGTTTGAAGCACGTAAGCCAAAAGAACCTGCCATCCTTGCTGAAGTAAGTGGTGTGGTAACGTTTGGTAAAGAGACCAAAGGCAAAAAACGTTTAGTGATTACACCAAAAGACGGGTCAGATGCTTACGAAGAGCTGATTCCAAAGTGGCGTAACATGAACATCTTTGAAGGTGAAGCGGTTGAAAAGGGTGAAGTGATCTCTGATGGTCCTTTAAACCCACACGACGTTTTACGTTTATTAGGTGTGAGCCAGTTAGCGGTATATATCACTAACGAAGTTCAAGAAGTTTACCGTTTACAGGGTGTTGGCATCAACGATAAGCACATCGAGACAATTATTCGTCAGATGTTGCGTAAGATTGAGATCCTAGACTCTGCAGACAGTGGGTTCATCCAGGGCGATCAGGTTGAATTTACCGACTTCCGTATTAAAAATGCAGAGCTAGTAGCTGATGACAAGTTTGCAGCTAAAGGTCAGCGCCAGTTGTTAGGTATTACCAAGGCATCTTTGTCTACTGAGTCATTCATCTCTGCCGCGTCGTTCCAAGAAACGACTCGAGTATTGACGGAAGGCGCAGTAACCGGCAAGAAAGATTACTTGCGAGGCCTGAAAGAAAACGTGGTTGTAGGTCGACTTATTCCTGCGGGAACCGGTCTTACTTACCACAAAGAACGTAAGCAACAACGTGCAGAAGCGGATGCCGAGAAGCTTAAAGCTTCTCAGCCAGCGCTTGCCGTTAGTGCAGACGATGTTGAAGCGGCATTAACTGAAGCATTAAAAGCAAACCTTTAATGATTCTGCCCTATCCATGGATAGGGCTAACTAGCGTCGTTTTTAGCCTTTAAGGCTAAAACTTAAGAAAGCTGTGCAATTATTGCACGGCTTTCTTGACTCTAGGCCAGTCAATGTTTAGACTTCGGCCCCCGCGTTAGGTGCACTTTGTGCCTGACGTTTTTGTATTATCCATTTGGAGTTTATTAATGGCAACGATCAACCAGTTGGTTCGTAAGCCTC
>JAPYOO010000683.1 GCA_029938135.1 Bermanella sp.
GGTGGTGGCGGTAACGGCAACTTCAGCGATGTATTTGGCGATGTATTTGGCGATATTTTTGGTGGTGGCGGTGGTCGCGGTGGTCAGCGTAATGGCCCACAACGTGGCAGCGACTTAAAATACAATCTTGAGCTAACACTTGAGCAAGCCGTTAAAGGTGCCGAGGTTAAAATTCGTGTGCCTACGCTTAACGAATGTGGCACATGTCACGGAAGTGGCGCCAAAGATGGCAGCAAGCCGATTACCTGTAATACGTGTCATGGCCAAGGCCAAGTGCGTATGCAGCAAGGTTTTTTCTCTGTGCAGCAGGCGTGTCCAACATGTCGTGGCCAGGGCAGTATCATTAAAGACCCTTGTTACAGCTGTTCAGGTCAGGGTGTTAAAGAAGAAACTAAAACGCTTAACGTTAAAGTGCCAGCAGGCGTGGACACCGGCGATCGCATTCGCTTAACCGGTGAAGGCGAAGCCGGCGCTCGTGGCGGCCCTAAAGGGGACTTATATGTAGAAACGCATATTAAATCTCATTCCATATTTGAGCGTGATGGCCGCAATTTGTATTGTGATGTGCCTATAAGCATTGCCGACGCTGCATTGGGTGGTGACATTGAAGTCCCTACCCTTGATGGCCGTGTGAAGCTTAAGATTCCTGGTGAGACACAGAGCGGAAAATTATTCCGTCTACGTGGTAAAGGCGTTGTGCCAATTCGTGGCGGTAGCACTGGTGACTTATTATGCCGTGTGATGGTGGAAACACCGGTGAAATTAAACGAAGATCAAAAAGCGATTCTTCGTCAATTTCAGGCTTCCCTTAAAGGCGAAAAGCACAGCCCTAAAAAGAAAAACTGGTTTGAGAACGTAAAAACCTTTTTTGAATAGTCGCTTAATCTAAGCACTTTTCCTTTAGGAAAAAACAAAGGCTACAATAAGCTAAATAGCTTTTTGTGGCCTTTTGCGTAAAATACGCACAATAAATAATGAATAGGTAATGTCATGACACGTATAGCCATTATGGGTGCCGCCGGTCG
>JAPYOO010000031.1 GCA_029938135.1 Bermanella sp.
TTGCCCCCCGACCAGTTTAGCGGCTCTTATATAGAAGACTTCTTTTGCAATAAGCTTGATTGCAGTATTCACCCATATTTCGACACCATTAAAGATTTAAAAGTAAGTGCTCACTTATTAATACGCCGTGATGGTCAGGTGGTGCAATTTGTGCCGTTTAATAAGCGGGCGTGGCATGCCGGGCGCAGCGAATTTAAAGGTGAAGTTGAGTGTAATGACTTCTCCATTGGTATTGAGATGGAAGGCAGTGATCATATTAATTTTGAACATTGTCAGTACGACATGTTGGCAAAGGTCACGTCCTTACTGATGCAGGTTTATCCGGACATTTCTATGGACAGGTTAGTGGGCCATAATGAGATTGCTCCGGGGCGGAAAACGGATCCAGGGGCCAGCTTTAACTGGTCAAAATATAAAGCGTTAATTGAAGAGTAAACATGTAATGAAATTTATAGTTCTTCTTTTTACCGTTCTGTTGCAAAAGCAAACCCGCCAACAAGGGTATGAGCGCAATAATCAGTGGTTTAATCGCTTGCTGAAGCCATTTGATGTGCAAAATATGGCGTTTAAGGGGCAGCTAGCGGTATTTTCCTTAGTGGTATTGCTACCCTGTTTGGTATTGGCATTATTCATGTCCAGCCTAACTGGGCTTATTGGTGGCACTTTTTTATTGCTGATTCAGGTGCTGGTGCTCTTGTATGTACTGGGGCGTGATGACTTTAGTTTGCGCTTTGAGTCATATAGAGAGTGCTGGAATAAAGAAGATTATGAAGGTGCGTTTTGTTGTGCTCAAAGCTTTTTAAATTTACAAGATCAAGTGGAGTGCCAAAGCCCGTTTGAACTGCACCAAACGGTACGTCAGGCCATTATTTATGCGTGGTTTGTGCGCTTTTTTATCTTTGTATTTTGGTTTTTATTGTTAGGGGTAGCGGGTGCGCTGGCTTGCCTTTTGAGCATTTGGTTTTATCGCCAATTCAAGTTGCCTTGGGTAAAGAGCTTATTGGGCGCAATAGAATGGTTACCCTCCCGATTACTGGCCGTTAGCATGGCCCTAGCCGGTGACTTTGTGGGTAGTTTTCCGTTGGCATTAAAGTTTACCAGCGATTTTCACAGTGATAGTCGCACAGTTCTGGTACAAACCGCGGTGGTCGGTGAAAAAGCAGATGAAGCGAGCTTCGATTGCGAAACGGCACAACAGGCGTTAATGGATACTAATCAACTAATGTTTCGCTGCGCCGTTTTATGGTTGTTAATCGTGGCCTGTTTAACGGTGTTTGCGGGCTTTTAGTTTGTAGGGTAAGAGGTCCTTGCTGCCCTCGTATGAATCCACACCTGCATTCTTGCGTGATTAACCGTTACATGTTCTGCGTTAAATAAGCGGCGCCCCGTACGCCGCTGGAGTCCCCAAAGGTATTCTTTACAAGCTTAGTATTCACCTCATCGCTGAATATGTATTTCCCCCAACGCTTAGGTACCTCTTCGTACAAATTGTCAATATTAGAAAGCCCTCCCCCTAATACAATAACCTCTGGGTCTAGCACGTTAATGACGCTTGCAAGGCTTTTGGCTAGACGCTCTAGGTACATCTCATACGCTTGTCGTGCCTTGGGTTGAGAGTGTATTTGTTCAAAAACCTGCCGGCTGTTAAGTGTCAGACCATACTGAAGTTCATTTTGATTGCGCATGCCAGGCCCTGATAAAAAGGTCTCAATGCAGCCCAATTTACCGCAATAACAGGTTTGCAGGGGTAAATCGTCTTCATTCTGCCAAGGCAATGGGTTATGGCCCCATTCACCACATATGGCGTTGGCCCCCACAAGTAATTGCTGGTTAATGACCACGCCGCCCCCCACGCCTGTGCCTAATATAACGGCAAATACATTATTAAAGCCCTTGCCAGCGCCGTCTTTAGCTTCGCTTAATGCAAAGCAATTGGCGTCGTTTTCTAGGGTTATTGGGCGTTTAAGCTGCTGGTGTAAATCTGATTTAAAGTCACGCCCTATTAAGCAGGTGGTATTGGCATTCTTAATGAGACCTGTTTTTAGGCTAATGGCGCCGGGAAGGCCAATCCCTACGGGTAGGTAATATTGTCCTAGCGCTTTTTCGCACTCCCCTACGAGCTCATTAATGGTATGAATAATTTGTCGATATTGAATGTGTTGATCGGTGTCGGTGGGCGTGGCAGTGCGCTTGCGGAAATGCTCGTGCCCCAGTTTATCAAGGGCAATGATTTCAATTTTGGTGCCCCCAAGGTCAATTCCTAGAAAGAATTTTGGGGGTGGTGTGCTGGATGTAGCCATGAATGATCACTTGCTTAAGATGCTTACGCTGCATCATAGCTTTCAAACATTTTCTTTGCACTGTCGTCTGCTTCCAGCAATTTAAAGCCGGTGCCAAATTGGGTGGTGTTTATTTTGTCGCACCACATACTTTGAACTTCAATAGTGCCTGTGCGTTTGTGGCCGCTATTGCCGGGTAAATCTATTATGGTGAATGTAAAGACCGAGCCAACAGGGATAGCTTGGTAGCTGGCAATCATAATACCGGTTTGAGAGTAGTCGGCCATAATGCCTATGCTAGTGTGTTGTTCATCAAAAATACTCACGGTGCAATGCAGCGCTTTGCGTAAAAACTGCCTGTGATCTTCCATGTTGCTGGCTCCAACTGGCTATTATCTATAATATTAGCCGCTTCAAATCCTTTGACCAGTCCTGGCAACAATCCGTGACAAAAATACCCGCTGATAAACCTAACGTTACTTCTACTGTGCAGTTAATACTGGGCGGCGCCCGTTCCGGCAAAAGTGCTTATGCCGAGCGCATGGCGAGCGAGAGCGGTGTGAAGGTGGTGTACATAGCTACCGCCCAAGCCTTTGATGATGAAATGCGGGCGCGCATTCAACAGCACCAAGCTGATCGGCCCGATCATTGGCAAAGCATAGAAGTGGTGTGCGAGTTACCCCAAGCCATATTGGCTCAAAGTACGGCAGACAATGTACTGCTAGTAGATTGCCTCACTCTATGGCTGATGAGTGTGATGCACGAAGGTAAAGATATTCATCAAAGTGTGAGTGAGTTACTGGCGGCGCTTTCCCAAGCAAAGGGGCGGGTATTATTGGTCTCCAATGAAATTACGATGGGAGTGGTGCCCATGGGCAAAGAAAATCGATTATATGTGGATGAGTTGGGGCGCTTACATCAGCGTATAGCGCAGTTGGCCAGTGACGTCACCTTAATGGTGGCCGGTATTCCCATGGCCGTAAAAAGCAGTTAACACGGCAAAAAAAGTACTGTTGCAAATAATATAAATATTAGAGTGTTAAGAATTTAAAGGCGTGAATATGAACTGGTATGAAAGTAATGCTTTAAACGTAAAACAAGATGTAATGGATGATGCTGTGGCGCATCAGCTAACACTCACTAAACCTCCTGGTGCACTGGGGGCATTGGAAGAGGTCGCGATTAAATTGGCAGGTATGCAAGGGGTTGTTAAACCGCAACTTAACCGAATTAATATCAGTATTTTTGCGAGCGACCATGGCATCGCAAAACAAGGCGTGTCGGCGTTCCCCCAAGCGGTAACTACGGAAATGGTAAAAAATTTTGCTACCGGCGGCGCCGCTATTTCCGTTTTAGCTCGACACTTAAATGCACAATTTGAAGTGGTGAACTTAGGTACTATTTTTGAAGTGGATAAACACCCACAAATAATTGATGCACGTATTGCAGCCGGCACACAGGATTTTTCGTCAGCCCCTGCCATGGACGATGGCCAACTACAGCTTGCCTTACAACAAGGTTGCGACGCGGCACAACGTGCCCAAAACAATAAAAGTCAGTTATTTATTGGTGGTGAAATGGGCATAGGCAATACCAGTTCGGCCTCTGCCTTAGCGGCTGCCCAATTAAATTTACCGGCCGCCACGTTAGTGGGTATGGGTACCGGTATTAGTGAAGACCAGTTGCCGTTAAAAATTAAACTGATTGAAAAAGCGCTAACACTGCATTCATCAAATGATCCGGTGGAGCAATTAAAATCCCTTGGGGGGTTTGAAATAGCGGGCTTAGTGGGCGCGTATATACGGTGTGCCCAGTTAGGTGTGCCTGTGCTGGTGGATGGTTTTATTAGTTCGGTGGCCGCGTTAATGGCAGTGGCCATTAACGCAAGCATTGCCCCTTGGTTGTTGTTTAGTCATGAAAGTAGCGAGCCTGGCCATCAATTGGTATTGGCGGCATTAAAGGCTAAGCCGTTGCTTAATATTGGTATGCGTTTAGGAGAGGGCAGTGGGGCGGCAATTGTAGTGAGTTTAATGCAAAGCGCGTGTGCCTTGCACAATGAGATGGCGACCTTCTCACAAGCCGGTGTCAGTGAAAAAGAGGTTTAGCAGATGGAATTTAAAACCTTAGATTTATTACGCCATGGTGAGCCTGAAGGAGGGAATGTATTTCGTGGCATAACCGATCACCCTTTGACACCGCTTGGTTGGTCTCAATTGTTAGCCGCCACAAAAAGTGAGGATGATGAAAAAAAATGGGATGTGATTATCACTAGCCCTTTATCCCGCTGTTATGAATTTTCCAAAGAGTTGGCTGAAAAATTGGATGTGCCTTTAGTGGTAAGCGATGACCTGCAAGAATTTAATTTTGGAGTGTGGGAAAACCAAGACATGGCAACTGTTTTTAAGAACGACTTTGAGCGTATTAAAGGCATGTGGGATGACCCTATGAATTTCGCCGCGCCAGAGGGCGAAAAAATATTAGATTTTGAGGCTAGGGTATTAAAAGCGTGGTTTGGGTGTTTAAATCGCCCCGAGAAAAAGCAGTTAATCGTCTGCCATGGTGGGGTTATTCGAATACTGTTAAAAGAAGCGCTAGGTTTGCCTTTTAATAATATAAATCGTTTAGACATACCTTTTGCATGTCGCTCTCGTGTGCGCGTTAACTTACAAGAACCTTTTCAATATATGTTACAGGCTCACGGTTAAAAAATGTGTAAACAAAAGCAATATATTAAGAAGGCAGTGAGTCGTTACGCGTTTTATGTGCTGTTGTTGATGTGCGTAAACGTGAATGGGGCATTTGCGCAAGATTTAGCGATTAATGAGCCGCAAAAAACGTATCGCATCGTAACGTTAGCGCCGCACATTACCGAATTATTTTTTGAGGTCGGAGCTGGCGGTTATGTGGTGGGTACTGTGGATTATGCAAACTACCCAGAAGCCGCTAAAAAAATAGAACGCGTGGGTGCTTACAATAGTGTCTCTATTGAACGCATTATTGCTTTGCAACCTGATTTTATTGTGGCAATACCGGGTTCGGCCATGGGCCCACAAATAGAAAAATTGCAAAAGCTAGGTTTGGATGTGCGTTTTAGTGACCCGCAAAATGCGATGGATGTGGCCGAGCAATTGGTGCGCATTGGTGGCTGGGTGCAAAAGCAAGAATTTGCACAGGCCAGAGCGGACAAGTTTTTAGCCGATTGGCAGGCATTAAAAGTTAAATATCAGGTAAAGGGCATGCAAACTAAACCCACTGTGTTTTTTCAAGCCTGGTTAAAACCCCTTATGACGCTTAATAAAGATAACCTTATCAATGAGGTTATTGAGCTATGTGGTGGTCTAAACCTGTATGCCGATTTGCCCATGCCGGTGCCTCATGTCTCCATAGAGTCTGTGATTACTCGTGCCCCTGACGTAATTGTTTATTCTGGGCCGGAGCCGAGTATTGAGTCGCAACAATACTGGCAACTGTGGCCCAGTATCCCGGCAGTTGTAAATAAGCGTGTCTACTGGGTGCATGCTGATGACCTTGCGCGACCCGTGCCTAATATTTTAAAGGGGGCAAAAACCATGTGTGCCCATATTCATGGTGAAAGCCAGTAGCAGCGGTTACTGCCTTACAAAAAAGTGAATAAGCCTTAATTAGCCTGTTAGGTTGATTGGGGCTTTTTTTATGAGTTCACAAGGCCCATTTTTTGGGTTTGTTCCTGCTTATTTCGGTCTTCTTTGGGGCTTTTTACAGCTGGCCCTCCCTTTCAAAACCGGTACCCAATTCCCTCTGCTGGATGTTTTTTGCTTGGAATATTTATGTAGTTTTACTACATATCTGAATTTAAACTTTATTTTTATCACAGAAAGCATGCTTTTAAGTTATTTTCAGTCAATTTAAAAGTGAGATAAGTCTGCATTAATCGCATTTAATGGGCTTTTATACTGCTTCTATGTCAACTTTAGGTGTTCTTCCTTTCTTGTAGTAAAACTACAGAATGGCGCATTCTGCCTTGTATTGAACCTATAAGGTCAATACACTTCATTTGTCTATACTTTTACTTATATTTAAATTTAATTTTTTTTGGCAAGGATATTTGATGGAATCGTTTGACCAAGATCCAGATACAACTGAAACCCAAGAATGGCTAGACTCCATTGACAGTGTTATTCGTGAAGGCGGCATTGATAGGGCCCGGTTTTTATTAAAGAGTTTGGCCGAGCGCGCCACCCGTAATGGCTTGCCACTGCCGTATTCCTATACCACCCCCTATCGCAACAGTATTCCCATAAGCGAAGAAGTAAAAATGCCGGGGGATTTATTTTTAGAGCGGCGCATTCGCTCACTCATTCGCTGGAATGCGTTGGCCATGGTATTGCGTGCCAACGAAAGCGGTGATGATTTGGGCGGGCATATCTCTAGTTTCTCTTCCAGCGCCACGTTATATGATGTGGGCTTCAACTACTTTTTCCGTGCACCCAATAAAGACAGTGAAAAATGCCCACAGGGGGATTTAATTTACTACCAGGGTCATATCTCCCCGGGTATTTATGCGCGCAGCTTCTTGGAAGGGCGTTTAGAGAAAAAACAGCTGGAAAATTTCCGACGTGAAGTCGACGGTGAAGGTTTAAGCTCTTATCCACACCCACGTCTCATGCCTGACTATTGGCAGTTCCCCACAGTATCCATGGGTTTAGGTCCCTTGCAGGCAATATATCAAGCGCACTTTATGCGTTATATGTCGGCGCGTGATTTAACCCCAAGACTTGATCGTAAGGTATGGGCCTTTTTAGGGGATGGCGAATGTGACGAGCCCGAAGCGTTAGGGGCTATTTCGTTAGCGGGTCGTGAAAAATTGGAAAACCTCATTTTTGTGGTGAACTGTAATTTGCAGCGCCTTGATGGTCCGGTGCGCGGTAACGGAAAAATTATTCAAGAGCTAGAAGGTACTTTCCGTGGTGCCGGCTGGAATGTCATTAAGGTGGTATGGGGTCGTCATTGGGATCCATTATTTGCCAAAGATGATAAAGGTTTTATGCAAAAACGCATGGACGAAGTGGTGGATGGTGAATTCCAAAACTACAAAGCCAAGGGCGGCGCTTACACTAAAAAGCATTTCTTTGGAAAGTACCCAGAGCTTGAAGAGATGATATCGGGTATGAAAGACGAAGAGATCTTTAATCTTAATCGCGGCGGTCACGACCCTTATAAAGTGTATGCGGCTTATCGTGCGGCGGCAGGCCATAAAGGTCAGCCCACCGTAATTTTAGCGCACACCGTAAAAGGGTACGGTATGGGGGAAGCGGCTGAAGGGCAAAACGATGCGCACTCGGTTAAAAAACTCGACATAGAAAGTTTAAAGAAATTCCGTGATCGATTTGATATTCCCATCAGTGACAAAGAATTAAAAGACGTGCCTTATTACCGTCCTCCGGCCGACAGTCCTGAGATGGTGTACATGCGTAAAAGGCGTGAAAGTTTGGGTGGGTTTCTGCCGGCCCGTACCGAAAATAAAGAAGTTCTTGTGCCGCCTAAATTAGATGCCTTTGTCGCACAGCTAAAAGGCAGTGGTGAAAAATCTATTTCCAGCACGATGGCATTTGTACGTATTTTGTCGACCTTGATTAAAGACAAATCCTTGGGTGATCGAGTGGTGCCTATTGTGCCCGATGAAGCACGTACCTTTGGTATGGAAGGTCTGTTTCGTCAATTGGGTATTTACAGCTCTGAGGGGCAGTTGTATGAGCCCGTCGATTTTGGCCAAATGATGTATTACAAGGAAGATAAAAAAGGCCGCATCATGGAAGAGGGCATTAACGAAGCGGGTGCTTTTTCGGCTTGGTTATCCGCGGCTACTGCTTACAGCACATATGATAAACCCATGGTGCCGTTTTATATTTTTTACAGCATGTTTGGGTTTCAACGGGTGGGTGACTTATCGTGGGCGGCAGGGGATTGTCAGGCGCAAGGTTTCTTAATTGGCGCCACCGCTGGGCGAACCACATTAAATGGCGAGGGTTTACAGCACCAAGATGGCCACAGCCATATCCTAGCCAACACCATTCCAAATTGTGTGACGTATGATCCTACCTTTGGTTTTGAATTGGCGGTTATTATTCAAGATGGCTTAAGGCGCATGTATGAAAATCACGAACGTGTTTTTTATTACGTTACGGTCATGAATGAAAGTTATCAGCACCTAGCGATGCCTGAAGGGTGTGAAGAAGGTATTCGTAAAGGTTTGTATTTACTTAAACCAGCCGCTGCCAAAAAACCTAAAGCGAATATGTCGGTGCAGCTAATGGGCAGTGGCACGATACTAAATGAAGTACTGCACGCACAACAAATGCTGCAGGATGATTTTGGCATTCACGCTCATGTATGGAGCGCACCCAGTATTAATGAGCTTACCCGTGAGGGGCGTAAAGTTGAACGTGAAAATTTACTGTCTCCAGGCAGTACTAAAACATCTTACGTGCATGATTGTTTTGTCAAAACAGATGGCCCAATCGTATGTGCCACCGATTACATGAAGCAATATTCTGAGCAGTTAAGGGCTTACTTGCCAGTTGATAAAACGTTTGTGACCTTGGGAACCGATGGTTTTGGCCGAAGTGATAGCCGCGAAAAATTAAGGCGCTTTTTTGAAGTAGATAGAAACTTTATTGTGGTGGCAGCGTTGTCGGCATTAATTAAGGATGGCAAAATTAAGCAAGATGTTTTAGTTAAAGCACTTAGTGATTACAACATTAGTAGTGACAAACTAGACCCACTATACAACTAAAAGGAAGGCCTGTGTCTCAAACTCAAATAGCCGTGCCTGACTTAGGTGGCATGGAAGAAGTCGAAGTAATTGAAATTTGCGTACAACCCGGCGACAGCGTCGGTGAAGAAGAGTCGTTGGTGGTGCTAGAAGGCGATAAAGCCTCTATGGAAGTGCCCTCTCCCGTAGCGGGAGTGGTGCATACGTTATTGGTTAAGGTGGGTGACAAGGTGAGTACCGATTCTCCTTTGGCGCTGATGGATGTACAGGGGCCTGCTGAAGCCTCAGTAAGTGAATTAAGTGAACCGGTTAAAGCCGTTCCGGCACCTTTGCAAGCAGTACCCGCTGAGCAGTCAAGCACAATAGCAGGAGCATCCAGCACGATAGATGTACGTGTACCTGATTTAGGCGGCCTTGATAGTGTTGAAATTATTGAATTAAGTGCCGCCATTGGTGATGAGCTAAAGGCCGAGACAAGTTTAATGGTGCTGGAATCCGACAAAGCCAGTATGGATATCCCAGTGGAGCAAGCCGGTACGTTGTTGTCTTTCACTGTGAAGCTAGGTGATAAGGTAAGCGAAGGGGATGTAATTGCTACAATGCAGGTAACGACAGCTAATGTACCTGCGTCAGTTATATCGGCACAAAAAACACCTTCACAAGATGCAGTGTCTTCAGTTAGTGCTGCGCCTGTAGCTGACAAGCCAGTAACAGCAAAGGCAGCTCCTTCGTCAGCTCCCACAAACCCCAGTGGTGTCGTTCATACGGGACCGGCGGTGCGCAAGCTTGCGCGGGAAATGGGCATTGATTTAACACAAGTGTCAGGAACGGGCCCTAAAAAGCGTATCCTTAAAGAAGACTTATTGGGTTTTGTGAAGCAAAAAGTTAACAGTATTAATCAAGCGGTGGCTGCGCCTGTTGGCATTAAAGGCAGTAATGAAGACTTCTCGCGCTTTGGCGATATTTCAGAGCAACCATTAAGTAAAATCAAACAAATTACTGCCAAGAATATGGTCGCCAGTTGGACAACTATTCCTCAGGTAACCCAGTTTGATGAGGCGGATATTACGGATCTCGAAATTTATCGAAAAGGAGAGATGCAAAGTCAATTGCCTAAGGGTGTGAAAGTATCGCCTTTGGCGTTTATTTTAAAAGCATGTGTGAAAGCGTTGCAAAAATACCCGCAGTTTAACGCCTCTTTGGGTCCAAACGGCGACACGTTAATATTAAAGGAATTTTATAACCTGTCGGTAGCTGTGGATACCCCTGATGGTTTGATGGTGCCGGTGATTAAACAAGCTCAAGCAAAAGGGGTGGTGGACTTAGCCCGTGAAAGCTCTGATTTGGCGAAGTTGGCCCGTGATAAAAAGCTGCCCATGGATGCCATGATGGGGGCCAGTTTTACCATTTCTAGTTTGGGTGGCATTGGTGGCACTGCATTTACTCCCATTGTAAATGCGCCTCAGGTGGCCATCTTGGGGGTAAGCAAGGCGGCCTATAAACCGGTATGGAATGGCTCGAGTTTTGAGCCTCGCTTAATGCTACCGCTATGTGTGTCGTATGACCACAGAGTGATTGATGGTGCTCAAGCAGCTCTGTTTACGCGTTACTTGTGCCAATTGTTGAGCGATGTTCGACACTTATTGTTATAGGGCTAAAAAACCAGTGGTAAAGTGCTAATCATCTAGGCAAGTGATAAATAGAGTCTACACTTAGAATTAAGTTGTAGGCTCTGGATGTATCATATGTATGGATTGTTAGCCCCCGCCATTCTTCTGATGAATAGGCTGAGTTACGCCAAAAAATTTGGTGTAATCAGTATTACCTTTTTTGTTCCCCTGTTGATTTTAAGCTTCGTTATTATTAATCAAACCTATCAGCACATTAATAAAACCAAGCAAGCGCAAGCATCACTTCAAATCATTAACGATGTATTAGTGGTGGTAGACAAGGCCAGTCTGTATCGAGAACTGGCCTCAGCCGAGGTGTTTTCTACCAATAAAGAGCTGGATGATGTAACGATTGCAGCAGAAAGTGTTTTATATAAATCCCTTGATACCCTAATTTCGAATAATCGCACCAGTATGGTTGCACAAGAGGTTATGAGTAAGCTTTCACAATGGAAAACACGTATCGGCCGAAATGGAGGAAATATTCAACCTACCGTAAAGGATCAATATAAAAGTTATGGCGAGGTCGTGAATGAAATACTGTTTTTAGCCATGAAAACCTCACAGATATCGGGTATTGCACAGGATACTGATCCGGATGTGCAAGTCTTGTTAAAATTACTGTTAGTCGACTACCCCGCATATAGTGCTCAAATGGGTTTAACCCACGCGGTCTCCGTAGGCGCATTGGGAGCCAAGTTTATCTCAGCCAGTAGCTACGATAATCTAAATAACGCATATGACGCTATGGATTTAACCAGTAAAGAAATGAAGCAGAATCATGGTGCATTAATAAAGTCTGGCTTAATTTTCTCAAAATCATTTACCTCAATATTTAGCAAAATAGAAAAAAATATTGAGAATATAAAAATAAAGTTTGATGATGAAATTATGTCGGCTATGACCTTGGAAATTAGTTGGCAGCAGTTTAGTGATTTTTATAAAAGTAATATTCAAGATTTTAGTGGCGTTCGCGAAATAGCGATACCAAAACTGAATGAAATACTTCAGCTTCGTATTGATGATCTAACTCAAAAATTAATGACGGTAGTGGTAGCAATAGCGTTGGTTATGTTACTTATAGTCTATTTGTACGCCGCCTTTTTTTGGTCGGTGCGCAGTACCGTAGGGGACTTTCATGATGCCGCGCAAAAAATATCTAAGGGGGATATGCGTGTTCGAGTCAAGGTTCAGTCTCAGGATGAAATGGGCGAGCTGACTGGCGAGTTCAATGTGATGGTTGAGAATATCCATGCATTGCTGCAAGCCGTACACAAAAATGCAGCCGATGTGGGTTTAGCCATGGATCAGGTTGGCACAAACGCAAGGCAAAGTAATCGAGCAGCCAGTGAACAACAACAGCAAACTCAACAAGTGGCCGAAGCCATTAGTAAAATGTCGGAAACAGCCGCAGGGGTGAATAGACAAAGTGAAGAGGCGGCCGAGTCCGCGACTAAGGCCACAAATCAAGCCAGTACCGCAAATAAAGTTGTGGATGAGACTCTCACTAAAATAAATTCCTTGGCCGACGAAATTATGCGCAGTACAGAAGTTATTAATCAGCTGTCTGAGAACTCTACTAATATCGGCAGTATGTTGGCCGTGATAAAAGGCATTGCCGAGCAAACAAATTTACTGGCATTAAACGCAGCCATAGAAGCAGCACGAGCGGGTGAGCAAGGGCGTGGTTTTGCGGTGGTGGCAGATGAAGTACGCACACTAGCCAGTCGTACTCAAAGTTCGGCACAAGAAATAGAAGAGGTTATGACGTCATTGCATTCGGGTATTGCCAATGCGGTGGAGGTAATGGGCAGTAGTCATAAAATGGCACAAGACACAGTAGAATCTTCAGCGGAAGTTAGAACCGCACTTGATACTATTGTTGAGATGGTGGCCGCCATTGCCAGCATTAATAGTCAGATTTCAGAATCATCCGGACAGCAAACGCAGGTGGCAAAAACCATTGATGATAATGTTATGAATATCAATGAATCGGGTCGAGCCACGGTTGAAGGAGCTCAGCATACGGTGAAGGCGATTAAAGAAGTGACGGCTTTGACGGAATCTTTGAGGGAGAAGTTGGAGCGGTTTCAGGTGTGATATTCACTAATAATAAAGGATTTCGCTGATAATATTGAATTTGAATATTCAGCGTACTTATTTGGAATATATTCTTCGGGGCACTCATTCTAAATCAATATGCATTTGTTAAAGGTGAATTTATGCCCGTATTGAATGGAGCCTCAAAATTTTTACTTTATTCATAAAAATCCGAGCTAGGCTCGGATTTTTATAAATAGTCAAACTTCTATTTTTTAAAAGTAATTTTACTTGGGTTTAAATTTGTTTCCAAGAATAGGTTAACTTCAGTGCCAGCTGTGTCTACTTTATAGACGCCAGGGTTGCTGCTTACTGCACTCAATACCCATAGATAGCCATCAGGGCCAGCTTCAATATCGGTTAGGTGGATATTATCAAAGTCACTCATAACGTCATCGACTTGACCTGAAGTAGGGTTAAATGGATAAAGTTTGTGCATCGAAGTCCAAACGTCATTCACCTTACCTGATCGATCAGTTAATACATAACCTTGTGTAGCTGAAACAACAGTCGTGTCTTTAATGGCACCGAATTCACTGCTACCCTCAATCAAGGTGCTTACAGAGTAATCAGTGGTATCTATCACTTCTAATAAACCAAAGTCTGAGGCGTAATCGCCTTGTGTTGCAGCATAGATGCTGTCATTAAAGACATTTAATGATTGGACATTATGCCCTGATAACGTAATGGCCTTGAAGTTGATATCGCTTGGTGACGCCTCAAGTTCTTCATTTGTATCAGTGTTAAATACAGCTACTAAAGAGCTATTTGTATAGCTGCGAACGTCAGAAGGACCATATAGACCCTCCTTAGTAGAGCCATTTCTTAAGCGTTGCATAGCGATATAAAGTTTACCGTTAACAACGACTGCATCAGACATATCTGTTGCGGTAGCAGTCACGTTTTTATCTTCAGTTTCAATTTTGTATTTAGCTACCTCTTGACCATCTATGGTTTCAAATACCAAATTGCCCTCAGTATCTGTTTCTTGAATTTTTTGGTTGTCATCATCTAGTTGAAAAATTTCATTATCATCATCATCTAACGTAGGTACCTGAATAACAGTGCTGGAAAGATATGCGCTTAAATCCAGTTCTCCGATTTTAAAGTCTTCTGCAATTAATGCACTTGGGTTAACAATCCAAACTTTGCTTTTGTTATAGCGAATTAAATATGCTTTTGTATCGCTAACTCCAATAAGCTTATAAAGGTTGGATGTAGACTCATTGGCATCATTGGCCGAATAGGTCCAATTTTCTATGTCCGACAGTAAAAAGTCATACTGTGTAATGCTATCAATGAAATTGCGGCCAATGTGGTACAAGCTTTTTGTGTCAGAGGATACAGTGTAATCACTACCTTCTTTTATTAGGTTTCCATCTAGGAATCCCCCTTCAGAACAACCAATGGCAACAGCGCTACTAGTGTAATCAGAGGCAACAGTTTGAATAGCCATATCTAGCTGTTCTGGAGCACATATAATGCCTCTTTGATTAGAAAAGGACTCTTCGCTATCCTCAAGGCAGCCTGTCAGTAGTAGGCTGAAGCTTAGGGCGAAGCCCGCTTTCATATTTGTCATAGTTTTTCCTCGTTAAATTTCATAATTAAAATTAAGTAACAGTGTACGGCCAGGAGCCGGTCGATTGGCCTGGTCTTTAAATTGTCGATCGAAAATATTATCAATGGATAGGGCGGTTTGAAAACGCATCACTTTATAATCTATTCGTATATTGTGAGTAACTCGGCCATTATGATTTAGTGATTCAGTATTGGCAGCATCAGTAAACAAATCTTGGTCATTTTGATACTGATAGTGGAGTCGTATAGGTCTATTGAAATCATAGTCGATAGATAACCCAAATGATTGATGAAAAATACCAGGCAGCTTTTTGTGATTTGATGCTTTAACCTCTGATTGTGTATAGCTGTCTTGTACTTGCCCAAACAACTTTAAGTTTAATTTCTCATAAGTTGTCTCCATGTTTATTTGAAACCCTAATATTTGAGCGGCTGACATATTTTTGAATGTAGATGTAAGTGCTGATACCTGAGAAACAATAGCGTCATTTAAATCTCTATAAAATAGGCTACTGGATATTAAAAGTGGCTGATAATCGTAAGAGATGTCAATGCTTAGGTTATCGGATCTCTCCGGTTTAAGAGCTATATTGCTTTTTAATAAGCCTCTATCACCAAAAACTTCATATAGAGAAGGGATTCGTACTGAATGGCCGAGACTAAGGCGGATCAGGGTGTTATCCATAGAACTATTTACGAATGCTATATTCCAGTTGTTGTAATGATTATTTGTACGTGTGATTTCCTGTGTCGAGAAGGATTTTTGCTGCTTCCTGTCTAAATTAATTTCTTCCATATTGATACTAACTTGGTTAGTAGCCTTTTTTGAAAACCAATTAAGGCTACCAGTTAAAGTTTGCGTCGTTTGAAATGCCTCTAAATCACAGGTAGAAAGGGGGGCGATGCATTTGACAGTATCGCTCACCAACATGTGATCATCTGAAAAGGTTTCCTCCTTGTGTTGAAAGGCTCCCTCTATTTTAAAGGGATTTGAATTATGAGATATGGATTGTTTGAAGCGTTTAATATTAGTTGTTGATGCAGTGAGGTCATGGCCAACACCAATTTGATTAAATTTATCGTCATACAACTCATTTTTTTTGGTAGATAAAACCTCACTTTTTAGGGTGGTTTGATCATCGATAATATTTTCTACATAGCCTTGAAAATCCCAGTCATCGCTTGAAACATTAGCTCGATTATTGGAGTTGTTATTATGAAAATTTGGTTGGTTTTTCTTACTGGTAAGGTACAGACCCTTAAGGCCTATAGTATGCTTACTGTTTTGAGGGGATTGCCATTTTATGAGTGTACTGGCTTTTTCAAATTGATTGTTTTCTAGAGCCTCTATTCTATCGGTGGCATTGGGTTGGCTAAAAGGGGAGGGTACAGGAAACTTATAATTGGCTTCACTCATGAGTTTGTCAAAACTAATCAAGCCGACTCCATAACCATTAAAATAGTGAGTTAACCCTAAATTTTTAGTATTAAATGAGCCCACTGAGGCAAATGCTCTACTGTTAGAAACTCGCTCAGTAGATAAAGTTTGAATATGTACTGTGCCGCCGACGGCAAGACCTCCTTGAGTTATTTTTATTTGCTCAATTTGCTGTACTGGAAGTTTGTTTAGGTCAAATCCACCGTACTGAGAATCATTAACTTCGTGCCCATCTACAATGAGTTTAACTTGTTGATGGGTTGATCCCCTGATGGAAATAACTGGCGGGGTACCTATTCCAGAGCTTCTAACTTGTACTCCACCCTGTTGTTGTAAAAAGTCACTTACGCTTTGGAACTTTCCAGCGAACTCGTCATGATTAAATACCGTCACGCTCAGTGAGGAGGCATCGCTAGGAGCAGTAACAACTTGGGTGTCGAGCGAGTACTCTTCTGCAGTAGTATGCAATATTATTGTGCATAAGCTTAAGAATAGCCTGATACGCATGGTTCACCTAAAAGGAGGGATCTAAAACGAACACAGTGAAACGCGGGCATAGTATTCGTCAGTCGCCCACCGCAACTTCAGTTTAAATTTGTATTAGGCCGGTCTCCGGGCTTACGATTTGAGACAAAGCTGTCTCTGATTAAACGCCTTCCCAAAAACCCTAAATGCAGTTCTCAGTGGCAGTGTGTTTAATCTGAATCGTTTACCGTTGCGGGGGCAGCACTGGACTTGATTACTCGTAGTCTAAATGACGAATATCGACACCAGTTTCCCATTTAACCCTTGTCTTGAACGACTTGGGACCTAAAATTTGCGGCAATAATACAAAAGGGTTAGTGAAAGATCAAGGAGCGATCAAAAACGATATAAGCCAATAGGTTGGTTAGTCGCTATGTATCTAGCTAATAGCGGTGGGGAGTTGATCTGGCATGGGCAGGCTGATGGTGAAGCGTGTACCAGCCTCTAGGGTGCTCTCTACGCGCATTTGCCCTTGATGGTGGTTGGTGATAATGAAGAATGACACCGATAAGCCAAGCCCGGTGCCCATGCCAACTTCCTTGGTAGTGAAAAAGGGCTCAAAAATATGGCGGGTGGTTTTTTCATCCATTCCTGGGCCATTATCCTCAATAATTATTTCTGCCATTTGATCTTTTTTTCGGGTAAATATTTGAATCTGGCTATACCAATCAATATCAAATTCTTTTTGTGTTTTGTAATCTTGTAAGGCTTGGGCTGAATTTTTTATTAAGTTAAGAATAACCTGTTCAATTTCAGAGGGAATACAGGGTACATCTCGCATGGCAACGTCGAAATTTTTAATGACATCAATGGATTTAAAATCATACCCGCTTGATAAACTATACTCATTTTTAGCGATGTTTAGAGCTCTATCAATAATCTGATGAAGGTTTTGTGGGTGCAGTGTCTTAGGGCTTTGTCGGCTAAATTGCAGCATGTTGCTGACGATGGTCGATGCACGTTCACCGGCTTGATTAATGTTATCTAGGAAAGTAAAAATGCCGCGACTATCAATGTAGGCGCAAACTTGATCCAAGTCGATATTGATAGATTCTGCGACTTGGATATTTCGATTTAATGCGGGGTTTAGTCGGCGCTTTATATTTTGTACGGTATGTATAATTGCACCCAATGGGTTATTTATTTCGTGTGCCATGCCCGCAGCTAATCCGCCTAAGGACATCATTTTTTCAGACTGAACCATCATGTCTTCCATTTGAGTGCGCTGGGTAACATCGTCAATTCTAATAACCGCACCTGAATGAGTGGTGTCTAATAGTGGGTAAACCGTTATGTCTAGAAAGCGGGTGCTATCATCATCATTGATGGCGCAACGCTCTACTTTATTGGTGTTGTGGTTTTCTAAAGAGTCACTGATGATGGAAAGATGGGGCAATAAAAAATCACATGACTCTTCAAGGGGTTGGTAAATAGCGTCATCACGTAATATGTTTGTGATTAAACTGGCCCCTTTATTCCACTGTGTAATGGTTAACTCATGGTCAATGGCAATGATGGCACTGGGCATAGAATCTATGATGTTGTTTAAATATTGCTGGAAGTCCGTGAGCTTGTGTTCAACTCGCGCCCTAACCTTAACTTCAAAGCCCAGTCGCTCGTTAGTATCGTGCATTTTTTTAGACAGTTCTATGGCTCTTTGCCGGGATTTTTCGGCCTTTTCTTTTTCTTGGCGCAACATATAGTCATCTTGCTCTATACGATTAAGCATGAAGTTAAAATTTTCAGCTAGAGTACCGATTTCATCTTCGTAAAATCGCTTTGCGCGCAATGAATAGTTTTGCTCCATGGCAATTTCATTGGTAGTTGCGGTTAACGAAAAGATAGGGCGGATAATTAAACGGTTAGTGAAATAAAGAGTTAACCAAATAAATACCAGTCCCAGTGCCAGTATGCTCAAACTAATAATGACGGCTTCAAATAGGTATATTTTAGTAATGTGTGGAGTAAGTACGACCATTAAAGTGTATTGCGGGCCGGGTATTAAAATGGTGTTTGAATTTAATTTATCAGCCGTTATTTTACTTAAATGTGACGGAAAAATTTTGTGAGTGGCGTTTAACAACTTACCTTTTTGGTTGTACACACCAGTATCGTTTACGGTAAAAATAGCTTGTTTATTATTTAAGTACGCCTGCCAATGTTTACTAGAATTGGAGTTTTCGTTGGGACCGTGCATAAGCGGTGTTAATGCAGCAATGTGTTGTTGTATGGGGATTTTTGAGGCAAACCATAAGTTACTAACCACGTTTAAAACAGATATACCTATCATGGCAATGGCGAGTAAAACGAATAGCTTGTGTCTGACTTTTAGCTGGCGGAAGAATTGGCGCATGATGTTTAAAAGTCACAGTTTAGTTTTTTATAGTGTCAGCAGACTACAATAGTTGACATCAAGCGCCAAGGCTTAGTTGTTGGATTTGCTCTAAAAGCTTTTGATTGTGCGGGCATGCAATTGAATTACTTTGGCAGTTTTCTACTACAAAACCCGTAATGAAATTAATTTCAGTGGGACGATCATGCTGCCAATCTTGGTACATGGAGCTAAAGTTATTGGCGGTAAGTTGGCAGATCTCTTTAGCCAGAGCGTAAGAGGGTGAAATATTAAAAGGCAGAGTTGTTAGTAACAGATCCAACTCACTGCAAATGGCGTGCATATGGCTTTGTATATGTGCCTGTTTAATGAGCTCGCCATTTTTACATTGGTAAATGACGGTAAGCGGATTAATAACACTATTAATAATGAGTTTCTTCCACAAAACGGGTTCAATATCCTGGTGCCAAATAAAGCGTTTTGTAGGTAACCAAAGTTGTATGCGCGCGAAGCTTGCAGAGTTTGTCATAGCTCCAATGTTATTTTGACCCATGCCAGCATGCACAAGTGTATTGCTGTCGCTTTTATAGGCCCCTTCAGTAGAGCTGCATGCATACACGGCATATTGTGGATAAGTTTGGCTTATAGCTTGTTGGCTGCCCATGCCATTTTGTAAAAGTAATACTTGAGCGTCCGCACTTAAATGTTGCTGGATACTGTCTAAAGCAGGCTTAGCATCAAATGCCTTAGTGGCCACAATTAAATGTTTGATGGGGGCTGTAATGGTGTCTGCCGTTAAGCTGCTTCCAGAAACGCTTTGACCGTGGGGTAAAACGTTAAAATGAAAAGACTGTGCGGCTGTGCGGCGCTGAATAAAATGAAGTTTATATTGTGGCGGGAAGTAGCTGGCCCATAAGCAGGCCATGGCCCCTGTACCAATAATGTGAATGTCTTGCATATTTAAGCAGTAGTCGATTGTTGCCAATAATTAGCAATATACCGTAAATAGGCTTTGGGGTGGTGTAAAGATAACGAATTGATTTTAAGCTGTAGGGTTGCTTGATCTTTAGCTAAGCGATTAGCGGCAAAATAAAGAGGCCCTTTTGCTACGGTTACAAATAGCCACGCCAGCAGAAAATGTGCTTCAGGAAGGTTATGGTGACGGCTAATTCCCAGCAGCGTCTTTTGATCTAGTTGAGTGACATCTGTTAAGGCCGTTAAACATTCCTGCCAAAGATGGTGATGGTGGTCTTCATCTTGAAGCTCATCAATTTGGTTATAGGTCGACATGGCGCGTGTGATATAGCTCGCGTCAGCATAGGCAAGATAAAACTCGTTATTGTTAAGTTCTGAAGGCATCGCATCAGACAGCGAGCTGGCCATATAGTCCTGGAAACGCTTTCCTCGTTGGCCGCCGTGATGGGATAACATGCTCAAAATAAGGTTTGTGGTTACTTGGGTGCTCTGTTCACCTGTGTAGTCGTGATAAGAGCTGTATGGATATTGATCGCTTGTGCTGCAAATATTTCGCGCCACAGGCATGTTGTGTACATGACTTAATGCTTTTACTAAGTTTTTGGGTTGAACCAGTACCTGTTGAGTTTGGCTATCATCAAATAAGTAGCCACTATCGCCGCTGACGTCTTTGTGCCATTGATTGTATTGAACCAAGCAGGTTTCTAGCCATTGACTGGGTGATACTTCACTATGCAGTAGTATGTGTAAGCAGTCGGGGAAAAAACAGTAGCCGTACAAGCTAATAGAGGCCTGTTTATTTAGAAGCTGTAAAAAATAATCGATAGCGAATACCGAGCTAAAAATCGGTACATGAGCCGCGTTAGTAATTTTGAAATAGTAGGCTTGATTGGCCAAATCTAAACATATTTTTTTATTCATAGTTAAACGGTAGTTAAAACTAAGCGCTTTACCAGACATAACTGGTCTAAAACAGCCTGAAATTTGCACTAATAGTCAGAACCGTAGGCAAATAGCATAAATAAGGCATGTATTTTCTGTGTGTCTAGTTAGAATTACAGTAATTAAAAATTTAAATTATATAAGGAGGCGGTTATGCCCTCATTTGATGTGGTTTCCGAGATCGATAAGCACGAAGCAACCAACGCGGTAGATCAGGCTAATCGTGAATTAGAACGCCGTTATGATTTGAAAGGTGCCAATGCATCGTTTGAGTTGAAAGAAGGCGTGATTACCATTTTAGCCAACGAAGAGTTTCACACCGACCAAATGAAGCCCATTTTAGAAGGCTGTCTTATTAAGCGCAGTATCAAAGTGAGCTGCGTGGAATACTCAGACGCTCAAGGCGCCGGTAAGCAAGTAAAAGTATTAGCCACGTTAAAAGAAGGTTTAGACAAAGACCTCACTCGTATCATGGTTAAAATGGTTAAAGACAATAAGATGAAGGTACAGGCCGCTATTCAAGGCGATAGCATTCGTGTGACCGCCAAAAAACGTGATGATTTACAAGAAGTAATGGCATTTTGGAAAAGCAGTGATGACATAGCCTTACCTTTGCAATTCAAAAACTTTAAAGATTAACGATCATTTTTACGTATTCACACAGACTTAAGGGTATGAGTTGTTAAATAACCTCAATGACAAGCATAGTTGGAAGGTAAGCTTAGCTGCGGCTAAGCAGCGCCAAGTATTAAACATGCTGTTTTTGGGGTTTTCTGCTGGCCTACCCATACTGCTTATTTTTTCGTCTTTATCGCTATGGTTGCGCGAAGCGGGCATTGAAAAATCGGCAGTGACCTATTTTAGTTGGGCGGCTTTAGGTTATTCGTTTAAATTTGTGTGGGCCCCTTTAGTAGACTGTTTACCGGTGCCATTCCTTACTCGTTGGCTGGGCCTAAGACGTTCTTGGTTATTGGTGTCGCAGTTAGGTGTGATGCTCGCGATTACCTTGATGGCGTTTTCTAACCCCTCAGTAGAAAGCCAACTTCTTTATATGGCCATGGGGGCTGTGTTATTAGGGTTCTCTTCAGCGACTCAAGACATAACCATAGATGCCTATCGTATTGAAGCGGCCAGTGCCGATATGCAAGGCATGATGACCGCCAGTTATGTGACCGGCTATCGTGTAGGCATGATAGTGGCGGGTGCGGGTGCCTTATACCTAGCCAGTTACCTAGGCACTAATACCGAAAATTATCGTTATGAAGCATGGAAGTATACCTATCATGCCATGAGCCTCTTTATGTTGGTGGGCATATTAACGACGCTTTCAATGCAAGAGCCTATTCATAGGGCAAAAAACCATGTTTTCCTCGCCCAGGAGTATTTACGTTTAGTTTTGGTTTTTGTGTTTTCTGTATCCGCTTTTATTGCTTGTTTTTGGTTCAGCAAAGACATCGCAAATACGGTAAAAGCGTTTTTTAATAACACCAACCTTAGTAGCTTTTTGGTTGAGGTCTCCCGCTTATTATTGGCCGCTTCCATCGCTTTTTGGGTGGCTAAGTTGTCTATTAAATTTAATGTAGTGCAGCGGGCAGTTGTTGAAGAAAGCTATATTTTGCCCATTAAAAGTTTTTTTGAAAATTACGGGGTAAAAACAGCTTGGTTACTGTTAGCTCTAATCGGCTTGTACCGAATATCAGATATTGTACTGGGCGTTATTTCCACCGTTTTTTATCAGGATATGGGGTTTACCAAGACTGAGATAGCCGATGCTGTAAAAGTATTTGGGTTGGTAATGACCATAGTAGGCGCATTTTTAGGCGGTGTTTTGGCCATGCGTATCGGGGTGATGAGGATATTATTTGTAGGTGCTTTTTTAGTGGTGCTCACAAACCTACTCTTTATTATACTGGTTTATAGTGGCCACAACTTACACGTATTATACTTTGTAGTGGCCGCCGATAACCTAGTGGCTGGCATTGCGACTTCAGCCTTCATTGCCTTTCTATCCAGTTTGGTGGATGTGCGCTTCACCGCCATGCAGTACGCGATGTTTTCATCGTTAATGACGTTAATTCCTAAACTATTAGCGGGCTACTCTGGCAGCATCGTTGATAGTTTAGGTTATACATCCTTTTTTATTATTGCCTCCTGCATAGGTCTACCGGTACTTATCTTAGTATACCTGGCTAATAAATCTCTTAAAGTTCGCCGCTAACGCACATTGTAACTAACATTTCTGCTGATACTTCTTCAGGCTAATCTTGTTATTAATGAGTTCAATACCTTCTTTGAGCAATCTTTTTTTCTGCTCAATAAAGGGCGCAGAGTGCTCTGGGAAGCTGAGTTTCCCTTGAGCATTAATCACTCGGTGCCAAGGCAATTTAGTGTCTTTGGGTAATCGTCTTAATACTTGCCCTACAAATCGAGCATAACCAGGTAGTCCAGCGGCACCGGCTATGGCCCCATAGGTGCTTACTTGGCCAGCTGGAATTTGTGCCAGTAGCACTAAAATAGCGTCTTGCTGATGGGTTGTTTGAGTGTTCGCAGGTGTCGTCATGGACACAGTTTATCAAAAAACAGTGCTCATAATACCAAGAGTTAGGCTTTAATCTTTTTAATTTGCTGGCCTAAGGTAGTAGACATGGCCTTAAGTTGTTCACTTAACTTCAACGTGTTTTCAGCATGTTGAGAGTTGTCTTGGGCGGTACTGGTAATTTGATTTACATTACTTGAAATGTCATCTGCCACATGGCTTTGCTCTTGAGCCGCTTGAGCAATCTGTTCATTGGTACCCAGTATCTCTTTTATTGATTGGCTAATGGCTTCAATTATTTCACCTACTTGATTCACTTGGCTCACACTTTCCTCTGTTTTGGTTTGCCCGCTTTGAATGGCGCTTACTGCGTTTTGGGCGCCGTTTTGTACGTTTTCAATAATGGTATGAATTTCCGCTGTACTCTCTTGGGTACGTTGCGCGAGAGTGCGCACTTCATCGGCTACCACGGCAAAACCTCGGCCCTGTTCGCCTGCTCGTGCAGCCTCAATGGCGGCATTTAACGCTAACAGGTTAGTTTGTTCGGCAATGCCTTTAATTACATCCAGAACAGTCCCTACACTTTTAGTGTCTTCTTCTAAGTGGCGTACTACATCGGCGGTGGTGGCAATTTGTTCGCTGGTTGAATTAATCGTGGCGATAGCCGAGCGCATATTATTAACCCCACTTTGAGCATCTTGTTCCACTTGATTGGCAACCTTGGCCGCCTCTTGTGCGTGACGAGCAACCTCTGTGGAAGCCGCCGACATTTGAGTAATCGCGGTGGCCACTTGATCTGTGCGCTCGTACTGCTGATCGGTGCCTTGCTGAATCGTAGTGGCAATGGCATGAAGACTATTGGCGTTACCTGATAGCTCATCAATGCTGGTATTAATCGCGCCCACACCACTGTTGAGATTACCCTGTAGTAAATGCAGAGCATTAAGCATTTGTGCTATTTCATCATCTCCCGCTATTTTCTTTATATTGAAGTCCATTTTCCCTTGGGAAAGCTCGTGTAAATAACTTTGGGCATTGCGGATGGGGTCGATGATCCAGCGATTAATCATTAATATGGCGGTACCCAATACTACCAACATGGTCAGTACTATGATGGTGGTGCCTGTGACAACCGTGCTGTCGGCAGAGTGACTTACAATATCGCTGTGTTCGCTGGCTTGCTTTAATGCCGACTTAGTAATCTGTGCCGCCAATTTTCCCGGGGCTCGGTCAATGCCGGTTACGGCTCTATCGCCTGCTTTAGGGTCGAAATTTGAGTTGATGAAGGCTTGATAACCTTTTTTGTATTTGGGTAATAGTTCGCTGTGGATAGCTAGGAATTGTTGAGTGAGTTGCCGGGTTCCTTCAAGCGTGGTCGATTCGATTACTTCCTGGCCTTTATCCTTTACTAACTCATGTTGCTTTAGGAATTTACCCCAGTATTTTTCGCGCTTAGTATCATCATAACCTCTTAATAATACGTTTTTCCATTCTTGAACTTGGATCTTAAACTGAAGGGTCATTTTTCCTGCGGCAAGGGCCGCCGCCACATCGTGACTTAACACATCTTCGAATTCAGCTACGTCACTTGAAAGGGATATGAACGAAAAAGCACTTACAAGCCCTAAACCGAGTATGCCCGAACCAATAATGGCCAATAGCTTGCCTTTTAATCCCATAGACATAGTAAAACCCCTGTATATTTATTACACATATAGCAAGCTTAGACTTTGTAGGGGAAATTGCTGAGGATGGATTGATACAATTATATGGTGTGTTGATAGGGCTATTTGAGGGAGGGGGGGCTAGGCTGTAGATCACGGGCATAGGTGCTTATTGGTTCATTGCGAGAGTAAAACCTGATCGTACACTCTGGTCAGATGCGCTCCTTGGCATTGGACAATTGCTCCATGCATTGTTCTGATAAATGACATCCCTGTCACGACCATGCCACCGCGCTATACGACCGCCATGGATGGTGGAAATGCCGTTTTTGCAGGAGCAAAAAACGGCCGTCCATCCGTGGGCATAAAAAAGCCACCCGAGGGTGGCAAGCGGTCCACACAATGAAGTGTTTGTTTAAACCTGGGCGTAGCGATCACTTAAAGCATCAAAAAATTGCTCCCTAAGTTTGCTTACTTCCCGTTTAATGTCTTGGGCTTCTTGGCTGTTTAAATCGGTTTTGTCTATGTAATAGTGACGGCGAAAGAAAATGACTTTGCTTCTGAATTTACGCAGGCTTTTATAAAGGGGTTTTTCATCCAGTAGCAATAATTTAGATTCAGCCGCTGTGAGTTCATTAAAGGATTGTACGAGTTCATCGATCACTAGATACAATTCAGAGCGGCGCCCTTGCGGCCAGTCATAGCGATTTTGAGTAGCGTTCATATATTCTTGAATCAGTTCAAAATATTTCATGAACACATGGTGCACCTGTTCAGCTTGCTGAGCGATGCCTTCCATTAAGTCGCGGCGATGCTCCAAGCGCTGTTGCTTGCGGCTTTGTTTTACCCGCATGCCGGATAACCAATAGCCAGAAAGACCGGTAATAAGAGCGCCTAGGGATATTTTTATACTGGTATCTAAAATTTCGAGTATTTCGACCATATAAATCTCGTGTCAAAAGTTGGGCTTACCTCTTGAAAAGCAAGAACAACACCACAATTAACTAAGTAACGATTAAAAGAGAGATATCATGAGATTTTTAGCCCTGTTTTTATTAATACCTCTATTTGAAGTGATGGTATTTATCCAGGTAGGCGGGCATATAGGTGCCCTGTGGACCATATTGTTAACATTAGCGACTGCGGTGTCGGGTATGTACCTCGTTAAAACCCAAGGCATTCGCACGTTTTATGCCGCCAAGACGCAATTGTCTCAGGGTGAAACCCCTGCCATGGCGGTGGTAGAAGGCATACTGTTATTAATGGCGGGTGTCATGTTAGTGATTCCAGGTTTTATTAGTGACTTGATGGGTGGGTTAATTTTATTGCCGTTTGTGCGCCAAGCGGTGGCAGGTACGGTATTAGAAAAAGTATTTATAGCTCGCGCAAATCAGACTAATCAGGCCAAAAATGCTCGTGGCGGTGAAACCATCGAAGGGCATTTTCACCGCGAAGAATAAAATTAGACAAATAAACTAAGCGTGGGGTGTTGAATTCTGTACCAGTGGCCCCATTTTGAATACACGTTTACATAAACAAAACTAAAAATAGTAGGAATAATTGATGAAAATTCGTCCATTGCATGACCGTATTGTTGTTCGTCGTAAAGAAGAAGAGACTAAAACGGCAGGCGGTATCGTACTTCCAGGTTCAGCGTCTGAAAAACCGAATCAAGGTGAAGTAGTTGCAGTCGGTACGGGTCGTATTTTACAAAATGGTGATGTTCAGCCAATGGCCATTAGTGTTGGCGATACTGTTTTGTTTGGTCAGTACGGTGCAAACGAAGTGAAAATTGACGGTGAAGAGTTGCTTATCATGAGTGAAAGCGAAATTTACGGCATCATCGAAGCGTAATTTCACACTTAGTTAAAACCATAATCATAAATAAATTTTAAGGATCTTCCCCCATGGCTAAAGACGTATTGTTTGGTGATAGCGCCCGTCAAAAAATGTTGGCTGGTGTAAATATTCTAGCGGATGCAGTAAAAGTAACGTTAGGCCCCAAGGGTCGTAACGTTGTTTTAGATAAATCGTTTGGTGCACCTACCATCACTAAAGATGGTGTTTCAGTTGCCAAAGAAATTGAATTGGCCGACAAATTTGAAAACATGGGCGCACAGATGGTTAAAGAGGTTGCCTCTCAAGCCAACGATAAAGCCGGTGATGGAACGACAACCGCGACTGTTTTGGCTCAAGCCATCATCAACGAAGGCCTAAAGTCGGTTGCAGCGGGCATGAACCCAATGGACCTTAAGCGCGGTATCGATAAAGCCACGGTTGCTGTAGTTGCCGAACTTGCCAAAATGTCAGTGCCTTGTGCCGACAGCAAAGCCGTCGCTCAGGTAGGTACTATCTCAGCCAACGCTGATGAAACTGTGGGTGCGTTAATTGCTGAGGCCATGGAAAAAGTCGGTAAAGAAGGCGTTATCACGGTTGAAGAAGGTTCTGGTTTGGCCGATGAGCTAGAAGTCGTTGAAGGTATGCAGTTTGACCGCGGCTTCCTATCGCCTTACTTCATCAACAACCAAGAAAAAATGAACATAGAACTGGAAAATCCTTTGGTTCTATTGGCTGACAAAAAGATCGACAACCTACAAGAAATCATTCCAATTCTTGAAGCGGTTGCCAAGTCTGGTCGTCCACTATTAATCATTGCCGAAGATGTTGAAGGCCAAGCACTTGCCACATTAGTGGTGAACACAATGCGCGGCACATTCAAAGTGGCTGCTGTTAAGGCACCTGGTTTTGGTGATCGTCGTAAAGCCATGTTGCAAGACATTGCTATCTTAACCGGTGGTAAAGTAATTTCTGAAGAAATCGGTATGAGTCTTGAAACAGCCGCCCTAGAAGATCTTGGTACTGCTAAGAAAATTGTAATCGACAAAGAAATTACAGTAATTGTTGATGGTGCAGGTTCTGAAGCCGAAGTGAAGACTCGCTGTGAACAAATTCGCGCCGAAGCCGAAGCATCAAGCTCTGACTACGACAAAGAAAAACTTCAAGAACGTCTTGCTAAGCTTTCAGGCGGCGTTGCCGTAATTAAAGTGGGCGCGGGTTCTGAAATTGAAATGAAAGAGAAAAAAGACCGTGTTGAAGATGCACTTCAAGCTACTCGCGCAGCGGTAGAAGAAGGTGTTGTAGCCGGTGGCGGTGTTGCTTTAATTCGTGCCATTAGCAATGTGACAGTCGCTGGCGATAACGAAGACCAAAACGTAGGTATCGCATTAGCGTTACGTGCTATGGAAGCGCCAATGCGTCAAATCGCAGAAAACGCAGGCGATGAAAGCTCAGTGGTTGTGGATAAAGTTAAGTCGGGCGAAGGCAGCTTTGGTTATAACGCCGCTTCTGGCGAATACGGTGACATGATTGCCATGGGTATTCTTGACCCAGCCAAAGTAACACGCTCTTCATTGCAAGCAGCGGCGTCAATTGGCGGCATGATGATCACCACTGAAGCTATGGTTGCGGATTTACCGAGTGAAGCGGGTGCAGCGGCTATGCCTGATATGGGCGGAATGGGCGGCATGGGCGGCATGATGTAGTCAGCCAAACATCCAAGGTTAAACTTTATTGATTAATTTTTAA